>CAZUKL010000006.1:0-73562 GCA_964620925.1 uncultured Gammaproteobacteria bacterium
CTGTTGGCATGAGCACATTCATCTCCTTCATCGATCTAGTGAAAAAGTCTGTATACATCTGTGCGACTTCCCAAACTGTTTTACCATATTTTTTTGCCCCTGTCTCCATCTTGTCTTCGCCAGTATCGCCATCACTCACGAGGTGACCAACATCGGTGATATTCATGACATGCTTCACCTCGTATCCTGTATAGGTCAATGCACGGCGAAGCACATCATCCATCGTGTACTTGCGGAGGTGTCCGATGTGGGTGAAGTCGTAGACGGTAGGTCCACAGCAGTACAGTGAGACGTGGCTCGCGGGCTTCGCAAGATTTGTAAACTGTTCCACTTTGCGGGTGAGGGTGTTGTAGAGGTGCATGTGATTGCATTGTACTAAAAGTGCTGCTGAAAATGCTATCATTAGAGCCTATGCGCCAAAGAGATCACACAATAGACTTGTTACGTGGACTCAGCATCCTCCAGGTCATCTACATGCATGTGACGCCATACTTTGGCTCACTCCCGATGAGTGCCTGGGTCACAAACTGGGGACAAGCAGTCGTGCCGATCCTCCTCTACTGCTCGCTCTCGGTATTTAAACCTATCACAAACTTGACGTTTCAATCTTATCTCACTGTGGGATACAAGCGCATTCGTAGGCTCCTCGTGCCCTACTATATATTTCTCATCCAGTACGTCGTGCTCACGTGGGCGTTGAGCAAGCCAATGTCAGCACATGATCTCCTTCTCAACCTCACGGTAACAGGTGGGATCAGCTACAACTGGCTGGTGCTCCTCTTCATCATCCTCGGATGTATGATACCGTGGTTTCAACATGCATATGAGAACCATCGGCGCATGTGGATCTTCGTGTATGTGATCACGGCACTCGCAGAGATCTGGGCCTTGTACAATCGTGCATATATTGGCCCGTCGTATCGCACGTGGATGCTACTCCTGTGGATACCATTTATTCCTACGTTTCAGATCATTGGCGAGCTTCGGACGCGAGCGCCAAAAAAATTATTTTTTTTGGCGCTCTCCCTAGCAGCTACGTTCTATATTCTCTATCTCGCCATATCTCAGACCTCGATGAGCCTGCATATGACCCCACACAAGTATCCACCAGATATATACTACTTCCTCTACAGCATCGCGGTAGTCGCGAGCGTGATATGGGCGACTCCATTGATCGTCAAACTCATCCCTCGGCGGGCGAGCACGTTTATCTCATACTGTAGCCGCGTGTCGTATGAGTTGTACTTTGCACACATATTGGTACTCACCCTGCTTGATATTTCTTTTCCCAGACGAGATATCGCGCCAGCAGTATTTACCGCCCTTGTATTTGCGGGAAGCTTTGCCCTCGTGTGGATCGGACAGCAGATCACTATCCGTATGAATTCAGCCCATCGAGGTCATCAGGTATAGGAGGACACCGAGCCCTACTGCGCAGAAAAATACCGCAAAATGCAGATCGTCTTTGTGATAGCCAGGGTAGAGATGATGATTGTGAGGATAGTGTCCAGATTGAGCCACCGCTACCTTTCGAGGTGTTTTTTTGAGACTGACTTTGACTTTTCTCATACTACTCTGATACTATCTGATTTGGTCTGTGGTTGTCAAGCGCATCGAGCTTGAAGCTTGCCACTAGCATTAGGTATACTGACCCTGCATATGTCCACGAGTCCCCCGAAGCTGAATCCCGATCAACTCAAAGCAGCACGCCAGCAAATGGCGAAAACTCAATTTGAATCAAAGCCAGAAAAATCCTCAGACAAGTCCGATCCTTCGGTGGCTGCGCTCAAGCGACTCGCCGATCCCAACGAGTGGCTGAGACAGCTCTATGGAGCTCCTGCACCTTCTGATAAAGACGAACACATGCGCGACACCGAGAAAGCTCAAAAGCAAGGCAAACAGACGAGTACCCCGCTGGATATGAAAAAGCTGGGGGAGAAACACGACGCGCAAGATCTCCAAAAGGCACGCGAACAGTTCAACTGGTACAAATCCGAAACAGATAAAGTGATCCATGAAAATAAAAAAAAGGAACAAGAAAAGCAACGCACGATCCAAGAGGAAGAGCAGAAAAAAAAGAAAGAGGAAGAGGAGCGACGCCAGCAGGAGCAGGCAGGAGGCGACGAGCCGACCGGCAAGCAAAAGGGTGTACTTGGCCAACCGCGGCGCAAAGCCTCAACAGATCGCAATCCTGAGACCAAAGTGAGCGGATCAAAGTGACCCCGACTTGTCGGGGTCATCCCGGACATACCTGCCTGCCGGCAGGCAGGCCCGACAGGGAGATCCGGGATCTCAAAGTGTCCTGTTAGCAAACTATCCCGGACATACCTGCCTGCCGGCAGGCAGGCCAGCGGGTTTATCCCGCTTTGCGAGAACACGGGATCCAATCATACAATTGTCATCTTGAGCGAAGCGCAAGCGAAGTCGAAAGATCTCTGTGCATGGCATTACACTCGTCATCCCTGTACCAGTCAACTCATTTGGTGCCGATTCCTGCATGATTATCTTGATACCGCGACGGCAGGAGAAGAATCGCATGGCCAATCACAAGCATTATCATACCATCGCCAACAATCCAAACCCAATAGTCACTGCGAGGAGGCGCATCTCAATGCGACGACATGGCAATCAATTTGGGTGTAGTTTATGAGGGATGGTATCAGATCTGTCCATCTTGACCCAGTCTAAGGGGTAGAACTTTGTCGAACGAGATTTCCAACTAATGCTCACCAAAAGGATAGTCACACTTGGACTTATAGGCGATTCTTCCACGCATGGTCATGGCTAGATACGCCTTTAACTGCATCATGATCATCTTCATCGTGCCCATCTTTCTACTACGACGCATGGATGTATACAGATGCGGATGAAAATATAGATGATATGTCGCTCCGTTTTTTACACTTCGTATCCCATACTCAACGTCTTCTGCAAAGGCAATGCGCTCATCGTATCCCCCTACCCTATGATGATTTTTTCTTGTAGTGATGGTGCACTTGCCTGATACGACTGGCTTGAACAGGCGCAACACTGATTTGCATGCAAATGATGCAAGCGATACCCCTACATCGATCGCGCTTCCATCTAAAGGAAGCACAAGCGGGAGCGCTACAAAGATCTCATTCGGCACAATGCGCCTAGTGATCTCCTTAAAAAAATTCTCACTCAAGACCATATCTGCGTCGATGAAAAAAAAGGTGTCATACATCGCATATGCTGCTCCTGCATTCCGCTGATGAGCCACGCCCTTATGGGTGGAAACGGTCCGCAACCTCGAAATGCGATCGGAATAAGTACCGACTACAGCGACAGTGCTGTCCTTTGAATTTCCATCAACCACTATGACTTCGTAGTCTCCATCATATCCCTTTTGATCTGCTATAGACTGAAGAAGTTTTGGCAGATACCGCTCCTCATTGAGTGTCGGGATGACGAGAGATATTTGATGAATCATAGATTAGGTCTCCGATGATCTATAGTTTATCAACTTCAGACGACAAACGAAACTAATCTTTACTTTTGTGACCGAGCTCTCTGCACCCTAGATTGCATAATCACTTGTCGGAATGATGGGACTTGTTAGGCTGACAGTTTGCGATATACAATGAGTCTTGCTGTCAGCGAATCCCGCAAAGGAGGACTTGCCCGACCGCATGCGGACCTGCCCGTCCGAAGGCGGGAAACCCAGACCTCACGACTTCTGAATCTAATCTTATCTAGACCCTTAATCAAGAAACTTAAAAGTAGCCAGAGACTGATCAAGAGTAGCTTTTGCAACATCGGACAATTTCCCCCCAGTTTGTCCGCCTGGCAAAAAATGAAACAGGTATATATGATTGTTGTGTAACGCAAAGACTCTGGGGTCCTCAGTTTCTCCACCATCAGAAACTAATCCATCAATATCGCCATTTTTGTACTTCTTAATCTGAATCGGCATGTGTGGGTCAGCATCAGTCACGTACTCGTCCCCATTGCTAGTGATTTTTACTCGAAAATTTTCTTCAAGAATACTAACCAGTGATAGATTTTTTGTATTCGGCATAATACTTATAGATAGATTTATATATGCATCAGGCACTTGAAATCCTTGGTTGAGGTTGGCTAAATCATTTTTTAAACTAACATTCATATTGTCCTCTAGAATCAATAGGTCAGGGTGGTAACGGAAAGAGAATCTATACTGATTATTTGTGTATGTGTTCCAGTTGCTCGCAAAGTATGGATTAAAATCCGATTGAGGTACAAAAGCAACCCGTGTATTTGGAAGCATAAGTTTGATCGATGACTGTTCATACTTGCTGAACTTATTTTTGACCAAGATGATTTCCTTTAATGACTTTAATTGACTCAATTCTTGAGGGAGCGTGGAAAGAGCATTGAATGATAAGTCTATGTACTGCACATTCTGCAACGTGCTAATTGTAGGTGGGATTTGTGAGAGATTTTGATTTGAGAGTCTTAAGTATGTTACTGAAGCCGGATTCAACATGGCTGATTCAGTCGAGTAAGCATCACCGTTAGACAGTCTAGGAGTAGGAGTAAGTTGTAGAGGTTTGATAGAAGTTGGAATGGGATCACTTGCATACTCACTGATACCTGATTGTTTCGTTGGTTTATGTGACTTTGTGATGAAATACGCTATAAAAATAAAAAGTGCAAGAAATCCAAACGCCAAAAATATTTTGACAAAGAGTGAACTTTTTGAATGAATTTCAAGTGGTGTAGTGAGCGGCGTGGGCTGGAAGCTTTTGTCGTTGTAGTCTATAGATTTGATTTTCTCTTCCATCACAATCATTATCTCAGAAAAGAAAACCCCCTGCAAGCGACAAGCTTGTGAGTCATCAGTCGGAATGATGGGACTTGAACCCACGACCTCGCGGTCCCGAACCGCGTGTTCTACCATCTGAACTACATTCCGAATTAAAACGTTCTACCATCCTCTTCTGGACATAGTCCTACGGACGGTGTCCGGGCGTCGCCCGCCCTACGGACAGAGCCCTTGCCCGCCTTGCTTCGCACCAGCGATGCAGGAGGGTGAACTACATTCCATGACAACTATTATAGTTGAAGATATGCTTAGGTTTGATTTGCAAATTCACCATACGCTTATATCGCCACAAGCTTTGATGTATGTCATTGCTGTAATAGTCAATAATATCGGTGACAGAATCAGTGCTCGTCAAGTCAGTCATCCTGATCCCGCCTCTGGCGGGAGAAGGATCTAGTGAGTCAAAATTACAAGATTCTTCACTCCGTTCAGAATGACCAAACAAAAATCGTCATCGAATTAATTGACTATTACAATTGCGAGGAGGAGCCTTTTTAGCGACGACGTGGCAATCTCGCAGTCCATGGGATTGCTACGTCGCTCCCTAGATCATGCACAAGTACTGCTCCTCGCAATGACATATGGATTATGAAATGCGATCAACTACTCTCAACCTTTCCCCCCGCGTACCTCCCGATCTCAGGCATGAGACGATACATGATAAGTGCAGCTCCTACCGCAAGGAGACCACCCACAAACACCGAATGCTGGACACCGATAAGTGTCGCCGTGATGCCTGCCTCCATCTCTCCCAGAGTGGGTCCGCCACCTGCAAATATCACATGGATGCCTGAGACGCGCCCCATAAAGCTATCGGGAGTATTCATCTGACGTACTAACATGCGGATATTCATACTGATAAAGTCAGCAGCGCCCAGGAGCGCGAGCGTGATGCAGGATACCCAGAGGACCGATGAGTACGCAAAGAGCATAGTAGCGACCCCGACACTGATCACACTCCCTATGAGGATGATGCCCTGTTTTTTACTGTACCACGCAGGGTTTACGATGATTCCTGCGAGGATCGCACCTGCAGCAGTCGACGAGTGAAGGATACCGAGTCCAGAGGCGCCCACATGGAGTACTTGATCCGCATAAAGCGGGAAAAGTGACTTCGCCATCGCAAAAAACGACACAAAAAAGTCCAACAGCATCGTCGCGAGTATGATACGCGTGCGCAAAACAAAACGGAGTCCCGCAGCGAGTGACGCAAGGCCGCTCTCGGTGTGCGCGGTCGCCGGTGCGGATGATGTGCGCATCAGCGCGATGCAGATGATAAATGGTATAAAGCTCAGTAGATCAATGATGAGGATGGGTATCGGACCGAGCCACGTCATCAGAATACCACCTATTGCAGGGCCCAGTAGTACCGTACCCTGCCACATAGTCGTAGAGAGCTGCACTGCATGTCCAAAATGCTTTTTCTCTACGAGATGCGGGAGGAGAGATTGTCGTGCAGGTCGTGCAAATGCGCCGACTGATTGTTGGATAAACACTGATGCATATATCATCCAAGGACGTAGCGCACCGAGAAGTGCTGCACCTAATACGATACTTGAGATGATAAAAAAGAGGACTTGTGCAGTCAAGATGATCTGCTTGCGATCCCATCGATCTGCTACCCCTCCTCCAATGAGTGAAAAAGCTATCATAGGAAGCGCCTTCGCGAGCCCGAGGGCTCCAAGCGCGAGTGCAGACCCGGTCATCTGATACAGCAGCCAGGTGAGCGCGATCGAGGACATCTCACTCCCCGTCCATGAGATGAGACTCCCAATCCACAGGAGGCGAAAATCACGATACTTGAGTGCGATGAGGCGGGACATGGAGGGTGAGTATAGCAGGAAGAGGACAGTCATTAGTCGGCAGTCATCAGCTACCTGACGAAAATCACTCAAGACATACAAAATATCCCTTAGAATTTATGGGTTGAAAAAAACTTTGCATACCGATCCATACTATGCTACAGTAGGTATATATGTCCGAAACTCCAAGCCAGCATCAAGTTAAAAAGGAACACACAAAAAATCCTTTAGAGATAAAGCTTACTCGTCGCGAAGTTCTTGAAGATGCTTTTCGCGGATTGGCTATTGCAGCGGCGAGAGCTGTCGCTCCCGAGACATCTACACCTCTCAAAATTCAAGCAACTTCGACAACTCAAGCCCCGAATACCCAGAGTAATGGTTCAAAAACTTTCTTACCACATCTCTCTACACATGACAATCCTCCTGGCAAGCCACCTGAGATTCCACCCGCGCCTGTAGAAGTAGTGAAGCCTTCTGAAGTCAAAACAGGGAGCGAGCTCGAAGGGAAGGTTTCTTCGTGGGAGCTTGTTTCGCTCAACACTCCCAAGCTTGAGCTCGAAAGTAAGGAACACAATATCAAGCTAGTTCTTGAGAAGCATGTAGCCTTCGCAATCAATTCCTTGAAAGTAAAAGATAAGGAGCTTGTCGACGGACTAAATCTGGACGATCATGAAAAGGGTAAACCTACTGCAGATCATGGGAGAAGCATACAAACTGCGTTACAAAATGGAAGTGGCGAGGTAATAAATCCAACTGAATGTGGTTCTGCTGATGATGGATTCAAACCCACCACTACCTCAGAAGTGTTAGAAGTCCGAAAGTTCACAAACCCAACTTCGGGAGATCAAAGCTATTATGTAAAACTGCATCCAGCACACTGGCAACCGCTAATCCTTTCCGAAGATAGAGAGTCCGGACAATATAAAGAAAAGAAAGTATCTGATGATGTGTTTGAGACCATTATCACGCTTCGCAAGGACGGGGTGATTGTGGTGGACAAAAATATTACATTTTCAAAAGAGACACTCAAAGGACAGTTTGTAGCAGTAGAGCTCCTCACGGGATATTTGCAATCATCATATGACCAAGTGTATACACGTGTGCACAACCAGACACTTGCTTTGAATCGTGAGTTTACTGTTGGTCTAAATCCTACTATCCCAATGGTCCATACTGCACAGCGTGACTGGCTTGCATTTATGAACAAGGAACTAACTGTAGGGATGGGAGTCGTAACTGATGATACTTCAGGATTCCGTATACATCGTAGTGGTGGCAAACATTGTTTCAAATATTTTGGAGTCGCAGAGTGGACAGCTGGTGTCAAGTGGTCAGACTGGGTGATCGACTACTCCAAACCAAAGAGTATGAGATACAGAGATTATTTAGTAACTGGCGATCTAAATGCCATAAACAATAGCATGAACTCTCTTCAAGCTGAGTTTGGTACAAATGCAAACTCTACACCACTGATAGATGCAACTTCTTCTACACCGACACGACATACCACTGAGCTGGATGAGAAACGGAGATTAAATGTAGTAGTGATGAATAAATAGTGGGAGGGGTTGATGGATTGTCCGCGAGCGTATCGTTCGGGATCGAGCAGATTTCAAATCAGTTGTGAGTTCGAGTAGATACACACCAAAACTTACCCATGCACAAAATAAACACACACCTCTGACCCTACGCGAATCATAAATGTATATGTTTGTAATGTGGATAGATTTGCTTGATAGACTACTCAGCGTGGTCCGCTGTCATACTCTCTCCACAACTCCCAATCCACAGAAGGCGAAAATCACGATACTTGAGTGCGATAAAGCGGGACATATTTAATCAAAGATTTTTTTAAACTTAGCGTAAGTCAACTCAAATTGACTTTTATTAATTGTATTTCCAACTGATTTTGCATCATCAATTTTGTTAGTTGTTTTCGTAAATCCGTACGGATATCCCTCTTCAAGCGATTGATGCTCAGATATGATAAATTTATGCGCCAGCTTGCCACCACTTTTCTCGACTGCATCTTTAGTTTTATCAATTTTATTTTTAATACGAGTTTGCATAGTGTTTGGACTATCAATAACAAAATATATTTTTGATTTTGGAAAAAGCAATGTGGTTTTAGATGTGATATCACTATAAAATTCGAGGGTATAATGTAGCTTAGTCACTGCATCATCACCGCCAATGCAGGTTTTGTTTGAAGATAGAGAAACAATGAAATTGATAGATTGGTTGTAGAAGCGTTTATTGACGTTCTCTAGAAACACTTTTGTTGATTCACCATCAACGAATACCACTTTTTCTGGAGCGAAGTCACTCACTTGGGCACCAAGCATGGACGCTGCTACTCCTCTTGCTTCATCTGGGCTGTATCCCTCAGATTTGCGGACGGTACCATTTTCAAGAATGTACACCCTTTGATCCTTCATATCTCCCGCAGCAGATATGATAAATGGGGAGTGGGTGGTGACAAATAGTTGTACGTTCTTACATGGATTTTCAGGTATAAACGAGTATATGTCTGAGTAAAGTTCAGGAAGCAGTTTTTGGTACTTCGGATGCATATGCATCTCTGGCTCCTCGATCAAAATGACTAACAGTGACTGGCCTGTCCGAGGCTGATATTTTGCTCCATCAGGATGAGGGTGATATATCGCGTTTATCAAAGACTGCCTGTGTCCCATCAGTTGCTGTAGTCCAGATGCTACCTTTTCTGAAGTAATCACATGGCTATTTTCTGCTACCTCGAGGGAGTTTTTTTGTGTTAGTTGAATCCCGAGCAACGTGAACACACCAGGAGAGGTGGCTTCCCATTTACTCAATCCTAAACTCTCACGGAGTTTATTTATTTGTATGTAGTTTGTTTTGAGAATTTCCTCGCGATAGCCTCCTTTTAGCTGTTCAAAAACAGAGTTAAAGTCTGACACGGGATTGAACATCCTGGTAGTATTGGAAACACCTGGTGTAGTTGGAGAATTTGAAAGATAGCATGCTTCATATGTGTTTACCTCAGGTGTAGTAGTTCCATTAGGCTCGCAGATGTTCATGCCATCAAGTAAGAATTGCTCTGGCCATTGCTCAATGGCATGATTTACCCGTCGGGCCAGCAGATCGATGACGCTGCTTTTCCCACTGCCATTTTCTCCTATGAGGTAGTTTACCCTTGTTAAGTCTTTTAACTCTAATGTATCGGTGATCGCTCTGAATTTGGTGATTTTGATTGAATTTAACATCTGTTGTTGACATTAGATAATCTCAAGAGAGATTTTGCAACTATATCAGTCTAAGCGTACTCACGCAAGAACGCTGCGGTTTGTACATGCTATAGATAAGGCTCACTACATCCCCAGCTCGGCTTTTGCCTCCTCACTCATCATTGACTGGTTCCAGGGAGGATCCCAGACGAGCTCGATATCGATCTGATCTGGGGCGTAGCCGAGCGGTTTGAGGGCGCGAACCATATCATCATGGATCGTACCGTAAAGAGGACAGCCTAGTGAGGTAAGCGTCATAGTGATTTTTACCGTTGTATCAGTCGGAAACTCTACCCCATAAATGAGCCCAAGGTCGACGATAGTCACCCCCAGCTCTGGATCGATGACCGCCTTGAGATAGTCTTTGATTTGTGTCGAGGTGCGCATAAAGACGTGTAGTATATGGTATACTGCCCTCACTTCGGTGACAAACTGCTATACTCACTTCCGAGCAAAACTTATTTCAAGTTTTACCGGTCTCAAAGTCTCATGCATATCGAATACGAAGTAAAACTGGTACAGATTGATCCCGTGGATGTACGCCGACGATTGGCGTCTACAGGAGCCATTTGTACGAAGCCTGAGGCGGACTACCGACGCTGGGTGTATCACCTCCCCACCTCTGCTCCGACCCAACAGGGATTTATACGGGTCCGTGATGAGGCTGGCGAGGTGACGCTCACCTATAAATCTCCCGGTACGACGATAGACGGTACCCGAGAGATCGAGCTCCATGTGGATAGTCTAGAGGGTGCAAATGAATTTGTATCTCAATTAGGCTGTGTACAAAAGTCGTATCAGGAGACACGGCGTGAGGTGTGGGAGTATCCGCATGGCGGACAGGTGATGATCGATACCTGGCCGTGGATCCCCACCTTTATCGAAGTCGAAGGTGAGAGTGAGACTCATGTGAGGGACATGGTCACACGATTGAAGTATGATTGGAAAGATATACTGATCGGCGGAGTTGTCCAGGTATATATGCATCACGGGTACGATATCGATCGGGATACCGTGAATAACAGAACGCCTCGAATCACGTTTGATATGGAGTGTCCCTATTAAGATAAATTTAAAATTAAAAAAGTAAAATTCAAAATTTAATGATATCAGCATTCACGTCAGAAGCATTGATGAACAGTCATCAGCAACACACTATTATTTTCTATTACACCCATGAAACAAGGCATTGATTACATCGGAGTCACCGTAGCAGTCATGTGTTTTGATCCCGAAGGGAGGCTGCTGGTCGTCCATCGCACCACCAAGTGCCGTGATGAACATGATCGTTGGGACATCCTCGGTGGAGGTCTCGATAAGGGCGAAGAGTTTATTGAGGCAGCACAGCGCGAAGCATACGAGGAGATGCAGGTGAAACTCACTGACATCCAACATATCGGCGTGCGCAATGTACTGCGTATCCAAAATGACATACAGACTCACTGGGTATGCATTATGATGAGAGGGACCGTGACAAATCCTGAAGACATAGCTATCCAAGAGACAGAAAAGTTTGATGAGTGGAGATGGGTCGCCCTGGACAACCTCCCGGCTCCGCTCCATTCACAGTTTCACAAACAGCTCGATTATTATCAGTCTTGGCTTAAGAAAAGTCAGAGCTAACAGTTGAACATCCCGCTTGTATTTCTGTAGAGAAATACAAGCATATTATCTTATTTTATTTTCTTATGAATCCATTTAAAGTTCGTTTTGTCCCGCTTGGTGGGATCATCGGTGTTACCAAAAATATGTATCTGTATGAGCTGTACGAAAATGACCAACTCAAGGATATCCTGATCGTCGACTGTGGTATCGGCTTTCCCTCTGCTACCGAGCTCGGGGTCGATCTGCTGATCCCTGATATCCGCTATCTGCTGGACAAGAAAGACAAGATCCGCGCACTCCTGCTGACCCATGGTCATGAGGACCATATCGGTGCACTCCCCTACCACTACGAGGCACTCGGCAAGCCTCCCATGTACACGGGCAAGCTCACCGCGATGTTTATCGAAAACAAGCTCGCAGAGCGTGAGATCAAGCCAGATCTGACTGTCGTGAATCTGAACCAAGAGTATACTTTTGGTGGATTCCGCATCAAGTTCATCCAGACGGCTCACTCGATCCCTGATACTCACCATATCATCATCTATACCCCACTCGGGACCATCTACCATGGTCAAGACTTTAAGATGGATCTGACACCTCCGTATGACGCGCCACCAGACTTTTACGAAATGTGTAAAGCGGGCCATGATGGCGTGCTCTGTCTCATGTCTGATGCACTCGGCGCATTCCGTGAGGGACTTACGTTGTCTGAGAGCGTCATCGGCAGCTCATTTGAAGATGAGATGCGCAAGACCAAGGGTAAGTTTCTTATGACTACCTTTGCGTCAAATATTTCTCGTATCCGACAGTGTGTCGAGGCAGCTATAAAGTTTAACCGCAAGGTGATATTTCTCGGACGCAGCATGAGCAAAAATACCGCTGCTGCTGCAGAGATCGGCTACCTACCGGTTCCCGAAAAATTGCTGGGAGACGAGCATGAAGCCATGAGACTCCCTCCAAACAAGGTGTGTATCATCGCGACTGGAAGCCAAGGACAGGATGGTTCTGCGATCTCTCGTATCGCACAAAATGAGCACAAGACCGTAAAGGTGCTCCCGGGCGACAAGGTATTCTTTTCCTCAGATCCTATTCCTGGAAATGAAGAAGTGGTGTATGGGATGATCGAGCAGCTTTCACTCCGCGGTGCTGAGATCATCTACTCCGATACATCGGAGCAGATCCATGCATCAGGACACGGCAATATCGATGATTTGAAACTGCTCCTTCGATTTACGAAGCCTCGCTATGCGGTGCCGATCGGCTCCACCATACGCCACCATCAGCAGTATCAAAAACTTTGTATGGATCTCGGACACAAAAAGGAAAATGTGTTCCTTCTCAATGAAGGAGAGACTATCACCTTTGAGCCTGGAGGCAAAGCCTCTCGCTCAGCCGTGCTTGAAACTGACTCGATCTATGTGGATGCCTATGGAGTCGGTGACGTAGGGAGCGAAGTGCTGCGCGATCGCCAGACGCTCGCTGCAGAGGGCATCGTATTGACCTTACTCCAGATTGATGGAAGTACGCGCAAGGTCGAAGATCCACGTATCATCTCTCGAGGATTCGTCTATGAACAAACCGAAGGTAAGCTCCTCTCACATGCATCAGGCATGGTGCGTGATGCGCTCACCCAAAAACTTGCAGCAGTGGGACCGCGCGAGGCAGGTATGGAGGTCGCGAGCATCAAGAAAGAAGTGATCAAGATGCTTGAGAAATTCTTTATGAATGAGACGGGGCGCCGACCGCTCATCATCGCGGAAGTGATCGTGACGTAAAAGAGCGAATAGCGCAAAGCGAATAATACCATCGCCAACAATCCAAACCCAATAGTCACTGCGAGGAGGCACATCTCAATGCGACGACATGGCAATCAATTTGGGTGTAGTTTATGAGGGATGGTATAACGTATTGAGTATAGATTAGAGCCAAGAGAGAATAATACGCGTTTCCTTTAGTATGTTTTATGTCACTCGCCATACGCATACTACATATGTCATTGCGAGGAGCCAGACTTGAACATTTACTTGTCGAGCGACGTAGCAATCCCATGCATCGAGAGATTGCCACGTCGTCGCCTACAGGCTCCTCCTCGCAATGACACACTTCGAAACATGGACAGACACCCCCGCTCCGCCAGAAGCGGGGCACCCCCTCGTTCTGAAACGAGGGGGAGTTGGTTTGATCACGACTTATCGGGGCCAGGCCCTAACCGACACACCACTTGCCCACTCCATTCTTTCTTTTTCACACTCTCACCTATTGTCCTATTTACCTACTTACACACTTACACACTTCTATTTGATACTTACCCTTTCTTTGCACTCAATGTGATCTTGAGTGGGATCTCGTCCACGATCAGATTGTTACCAAGCTTCTCAAGACTAAAGAATGCTGAAGATCCAAATTTGACATCAAACTTTGATCTGTCGATTACGAGGTCTGTGGTGCCGGTGACCATACCCTCTGGTGTCTCATCTGCCATCACTGAGAACTCTACCGGGTTTGTCTTACCCCTTACCGTCAATGTGCCAGTTGCCTTGTAGGCGGTGCCCTTTGAGAGTGTGTTCGTCGTATCGGCTACTGCGGTGAACTCAAGAGTTGCGGTCGGGTAGGTCGCCACATCAAAAAAGTCTGGGGACTTCAGGTGTCCGATAAGTTTTTCGTTGCTGTTGGCATCCAGCCCGACTATCGTGTTCATATCTACGATTACCTTACCGACGACTGAGTCTCCTTTGATAGGATCTATCACTTTGTATAACTCGCCTGATTTTATGGATACTGTGCCGTTGTGTTTCCAGTCTACGATGAGCTTTTTCTCACTACTCCACTCGATTTTGGAGGTGCTAGGATCAACTGTATACGTTATGGCACCCTCTGGCACCTTCATAGCCGACTCGGCTTGGGCGGTAGGCTTTTTTACCATGAGACCCGCTGGTTCTGGCACCTTTTCGACTACTGGTTTTTGGAAGTACTTGTATGCACTGAGTGCGAGAAGTGCAACGAGTACGACTGTAAATACTGGCTTCATACGATTAGATAAAATAGGTAATGAGATCATTGTACTGACGGCTATACATTTTGCAAGCAGACTAAGGATACGAACGTGTTAGAATGGACAGCTATGGCTCAGCTCCCCCTTTCTCTTCAAAAGATTTCCCTTTTTTTACAGCGATTGCCTGGCATTGGTGAAAAAACTGCAAACAGATTGGCATTTTTTTTTCTACGACTCCCCGAAGAGGACCTGCGTGCCTTTGGACAGGTTATCGCTGACCTAAAGTCCATGACCAAGCGCTGCAAGCGCTGTCAAAATCTGTGTGAAGGTGGAGAGCTTTGTGCTATCTGTGATGATCCAAAGCGCGATCAACAGGTAGTCACAGTGGTAGAGTCTGTGCTGGACATCATCTCATTTGAAACCGGTGGTATTTATCAGGGGCTGTATCACGTGTTGCACGGTAAGATCGATCCTCTCAATAGGGTCGGTCCTGATCAGCTCACGATCGATCAGCTGCTAGTGAGACTAAAGACGGAGCCGGTCGCAGAGATTGTCATTGCTACCAATCCTGACATGGAAGGAGAAGCCACAGCCATGTATATCAGAGATCATGTGTCTGAAGTGACCAACTCTGAGGGTGCACCAGTTAAAGTATCACGATTAGGATATGGGCTCCCCATGGGGGGGAACGTCGAATACGCCGACTATGTCACCCTCAAAAAAGCGATGGAGGGAAGGAACGAGATGAAGTGAAGGATCAGGAGTTTATAAAGTCCATAAAGTTTATAAAGTTCGTAATGTAATAGCGTTGACACTTACAAAGAATGATAATCAACTCAACTTATGTAGACATGTCATTGCGAGGCTCTCTCGCCAAAGCGAGTGAGCCGTGGCAATCCCATACATGTTCGAGATTGCTACGTCGTCGCTAAAAGTGCTCCTCCTCGCAATGACATACGTCAACATTTGCAGTACTTACTAAGGTGAGTTGTCAATTCTCAGTTATCCATTCACCATTCTCCATTCTCCCCGCTTCGCGGGACTTCGCAATTATTCATTATTCATTCTTCATTATTCATTATTCATTACCCTATCCTCCCATCTGCATCATTTTTTTTGCAGCTTCCATCTGGACCTGTTTCATCGCCTCGTTGATCGCATCTGAGATTTTTCGATTTTCCACTCCATCTATCTCGAGCTTTTGGATTTCCATATCGCCACGAATCGTGACTTTGACACCATTTTTATCTATAGTGACCACTTCATTTTTGAGTGCGTCTTGCATGGACTTGAGCTTTGACAGGTTGCCAAGGTTTTGCATGATGTTACCAAACATAGAAATAAAAAAAAGTTTATAAAGTTATTTTAACGAATTATAGTACTCGATGATGGCGATTTGTACTGCCACCTGAGGTATAGGTGATATACGTACCGTCGCATACGCCTCATGAAAGAGTTTGAGCAACTTTACCAGTTGCGCACTGGTAAACACCACGTCAGGCAACTCAGTATCAGGATCGACTCCATGAGCTTTGAGGAGTAGCCCGTGCACCTTTTGTAAAGTGTCCTCGATGAGCTGCTTCATGTCTCCCCCCTCTGAAGCAAATGCATGAGTCCACGCAATCACTTTCTTTACATCAGGTTGTGCAAGTTGAGTCACGAGTGAGTCTTTGGTCCTCGTCCCGAGGTATGCCTCTGCCTTTACGAGCGTGAGTGCGTCCTGGGCTATAAGTTCTTGGAGTATCTTAGTGGCATCTCGAAACGATCTGTCGCAGTGCGTGGCGATAAGCTGAATCACCTCAGGCGGGATCTGTAACTTTTCTCCTATTGCTATGCGCTCGATCATGCAAGTGACATCTGCCGTTGTTGCAGACCCAAAATCTACCCGCACACAGCGTGACTGGATAGTAGCCGGAATTTTATCCAGTGCAGTGGTAGCGAGGATAAAGATTGCATGTGCGGGTGGCTCCTCCAGGATTTTCAACAGTCCGTTGAACGCACTGGTTGACAACATGTGTACCTCGTCGATGATGTACATGCGGTATTTGCCCGTCATGGGAGCATACTGGATATTTTCGATCAGGGTACGCACATCATCGATACCTGTATTGTCAGCTCCATTGATCTCTACCACATCTGGCGAAGTGCTTGACTCAATGTCTTGGCCGATCTCGAGATCTTTTTTTGCATCCCCTGTCTTATTTAGCTCTCGTGCCAGGATGCGTGCTACAGATGTCTTTCCCATGCCCTTGTGTCCGGTGAAAAGCCACGCATGGGGGATCTCAGATGACTTTAGATAGTTTGCGATTATTTCACGTACTTTGGTGTTATCTATTTGCGCGACTGTTTGAGGTCTATAGGTGAGGTAGAGCATATGATGGGTGGATTGTAGAGTGTGCAGACCCAAAGGTAAATAGGATATGGTATCTCTTGACACCTACCGGGGACGTATTACAATCACGTCACTATGCTTCACCTCAGAACAAGTCTTGTCCTGCTCATCCTGTGGACACTTTTTGCGAGATGGTACTATGTATGTCAGATAAAGCATCAGTGCGCGGTATCAAACCTGGTACTCCACGTGAGCGAGCCACAAACTCCCACTCCCACACTGGCTCCAGTAGATCACACCCTTGGATTGACTGAGGATGGTAGACGGATCCTCGATGGGTATGAGCAGATAACCTTTGCCCCATCCAGTGCCAAGCTCGCCCTCACTGCAAATAACCAATCATATTTGTCTGAAACGGCACGATTTCTCAAATCAAAGGAGGGTCAAAAGCTTACAATCATCGGTTACTATCTGAGTTCTGAGGTAGATAACGCACCAGAGGGATATGCAAATCTTGGGTTGGCTCGAGCAGCGTCAGTTCGTGATGAGCTTGTAGCCCTGGGAGTGACGACCGAAAGTGTCCAGCTGTCCTCTGCTCTCCTCGATGATGTACAGCTATCAAAAACAGTTGAGTTTACGGTACAAGCGATGAGGAAGGTCATCCCCGCCACGTATATGATGCAAAAATAATTTAGCAGTTTATTTATCCTATGGATTTTCTTTCACAGCTGTTTACCTCACTCGGCACACGTGATAGTGTGTTGGTCATATTTTTTCTCTTTGTTGCATGGCTACTCGGCTATTTGGTCAAGCATCTCAGTCTATCTGCACGCATCGCTGAGTTGGAGGGGGATCTGATCGTGAGTAGATCTTCGCGTGTGGATACACAGACCGAGCCACTTCCATTTGATGCGGCTCCCTCTGAAGTGCTTGTTCATGACGATCTCAAACGATTAGAAGGTATCGGTCCCAAAATCGAAGAATTACTCAACGCTGCAGGGATCCTCACCTGGCAAGAACTGGCCCAAACAACTCCCAAGGAGCTTGCAATCATCCTCCAAAATGGCGGGGAACGATTTCGAATCCATGACCCTTCATCCTGGCCACAGCAAGCCCGTCTCCTGGCAGAGGGTAGGACCGAAGAGTTTGAAAAACTCATTGATTCACTCACTGCAGGACGCGCATAGTGTGTGGTATTTTCATGTATGATGTACTCATGCAGCCCACCTGTCCTACCTGTCATCTCGCCATGCAACCATCATGGTACTTCTGTCCAAACTGTGGCAAACAGCTGAATGAACCTCCTCTGGTGATCAGCATCCCAAAGCAGATCGGGGTCTATCTCGTAAGTTTTTTTCTCTCCCCACTTGGCCTGGGGTGGGCCATGAAGTACATCAAGCATCCAGACCGCAAGGTGCGCGTGGTTGGTTTCATATCACTTTTTTTGACTTTCCTCGCACTTGGCCTCACACTTTTTTATGTAAATAAGATGATGCAGTCCTACAGCTCCATGCTCAATGGAGTTGGACTTGGTAAATACCCTGGTATGGGGTACTAGGTATGAGTACGAATACACAAGAGTACTCATAACTTTACATCCTATTTCTGCGATTAAATCTACCGCGAAGGTAAATTAGTACACATATAACAAATGTGACAAGTGCACAGATGTAAAGTGAAAAAAGAGATAGAGATAGGATGGAGGGAACTGGCTCAGCGACAAAGAAGAGTAACGTACCTTTTTCTGCAATTGGATCACATTGGCCTGAATAACTCCCTGAAATCAACCTACATACATTTCCATATGATTGGACGCATGGCTGAATTTCCTTGCGGTGCTTATCACTGCACTGTACTTGCCAGGTGGACATTCTTCCTGTTTGACTTGGAGCACAGACGCAGTTTGTTTCTTGGTCATCGATTTGTAGAAGGAAGTGTCCTCCTTTGGCAAAAACTAAAACAAAGAGAGAGGGTATAATTGTGCGCTTTAATCGATTCATATGCTTCAATCCATTATACATGACCTGTATTGTTCTCTGTTTAGGTTTGCCCCAATGCTCCAGCGTGTAGCTGTACTTTATCCACAATTAATTCTTCCATGTCTCCTGTAATGGAACTACATCGTCCTGAGGGTGCGGAGGATCATTTCGAGATTGGGTGCGACATGCTCAGGCGTATCAGTTACCCATCTATGACTACCAACTGAGGTAAAGATGATCAGAAGCGGGGCACCTGTGGTCGATGTTCCTTTGGTGATATATGAATATGAAATATCGCCACAACACCCAAGACCAATTTTGTTGTACGTTTTTCCTGCGATGACAGTCTGGTAATCCGCTTTTGGCTTACCCCTGGCTACCCACTCCCGCTCTGTGCTCCCTTGCCACATGGTATGATCAGTAATCCATGCGTAAATATCTCCTGACCACTCAACTGTTCGTGTAGTAACTGAGGTGTACTGGCTGGCGAGGGTAGTGATTCGAGTGCCCCATACCTTACGCATCTCTATGCAGTATGGACTTTCTCTATCAGTGCAGATATACGCTAATTGTGTCAATGGAGATGAGCTGAGATGCAGACCATCTTTATTAAGCTCGACTGTATACGAGGAGGGAACCCTAAGAGTATGGCGTGTCCCAGGTATCGTAAACTGCAGATCGTCACTAGGCTTCGCAGTGTCGAGAGCATGCAAATCATCAAACCAAGGAAGTATCGATAGGTCATCGGCTACCGTGTATCGCTGTATCACCTCATCAGATGTTTTTTGATCATAGCCATCTAGGTGCACTGCAAATAGATTATCCAAATAACGACCATCTGTAGAGCCTTTGTGTAGCTCTTTTTCAATATACTTCGGTGGTATTCTGCTTCCCGATCCGTACTCGTAATGACTCAAAAACTCCATCTTCACTTTATCAATTTGATCCTGAGGGGAGTCCGATGGCTCTGGTTGGGCAACTGAAGTGGTAGGCGATAGAGCAATGAGTTTGGCATGTCGAACATATGACCATATGCTGACTCCAACAAAAATGCCCATGAGAAATATGGTTATGAGATGCCTATGAATTGCTGACTTATATGCTTTAGTGTGCGACATACCAGTCAGTATACACATACTCAATCTGAGATATTCATACGAATTGGATGTAATCGGCAAAGATGCCCAATTGAATTCCTCATCTATCAGCTCTTTAGTGTCCCTGGTAGTGAGTCCCCTCTTTGCCCAGCAACAGATTATCTATCGCGTGATGTAAGAGGAAGGTCATCATATCGTCTACTTTTTTATTTTTCTCTGCGGCGAGGAGGACGGCTTGAGGGTAGCAGATAAAGATCTCGCCGAGGAGATTTGGCTGAGAGAGGGTGAGGGAGGAGGAGGGGGTCAGAGTATGTAAGTCATCAGTATGTAAGATCACAGAAGAGGACGGTGGAGTTGAGGGCTGAGAGTCGGATGGCATATCAGTCTTAAAGATCATGCGCTTGGAAGTGATATAGGGGAAGCAGAGCACGGGGAGCGCCTCGGGCTCATGCTTGTAGGTAGTGGCGATGTGGAGCATCTTGCGCCTCCCAACAAAGATACAGTTGATGGTCAGGTGCGGAGAGACCTTCTTCTTATCTAGGTAGTCTTGCATGGTAGAGATGGTCCATGCTCTATCGATCTTGTACCGCGCAGAGTCAAAAAGGAAAATCATATAGATATTATAGTGCAAAGTGAATAGTGAATAGCGCAGAACGAAGGGAGTACAGCGAATATAAAAAATCAGGGCGGCCGCGAGGCCGCCCTGATTCGAATGATTCTCAAATCATCTCGATGGTTTACCCATCCGTCCACGACCACGTGTTTGCACGGGTTTCGCACGACGTATCGCACCACCATCCATCTTTTTGTGAGAAGGACGATGTTTCAACATTTCTTTCTTGATGATTGAGGGCTTTTTATAGTATTTACGCTCACGGAGCTCATCTACGAGGTTTTCCTCATAATTGATTTTGCCAAATTTGCGCCAGATACTATCAGCCGATTCAGTTCTACTTCTATGTACTACTACCATAAGATATGCGTTGCCTCCCTTCTTTGATGAGATGTAAAGACTAAAAGACACATCCCCCATCTCAATGTGGGGACGTATTCGTACGAGTATTGTACTAAAAATTCTTCAGAATACTCATGATATCATCAGCCGTGAGGGGACTGGCTTTCATGGTGGGATTCACGATCGAGCCGTTGAGCAGCATATGCCTGCTCTGATGCAGAAACCAAGTGCCTACTGTATCTCGCTTGAGGATCGCTTCGTAGACGGGGGTAAGGTCCAGCTTGTCATCTGGGAGGCACAAGATGCGGATATTGCCCTGTTTTGGGTCTTTGCGAGCTACCAGGACATATCCCAACTTTTGAGCGTACTTCATACTCTCGTTGTTTGAGTTTTCCATGAGGATAGATTTCCCAAATGCCTTTGTCTCAAAGACGATGCCCTCAGTCACATTTTTCTCAGCCTTTATCTTGTTTTTGAATATCTGGAGGAGTCCATCAAAGACAGGGAGGGTGACCTCGACTTTTTTCACATCGGACAGTCCTGCATGGACGAGTCCACCTATGACACTATCGAGTTGAAAAAGTTGGTAGTCAGCAGTGATGTCTGGATAGTAGACCTCTTGGAAGTTGTCATACGCATTGATCACCTCACACATCCGCTTCAGGGGATCTACATCATATGCAAGGAGGAGATTCTCTTTCACCAGGTGCTTGTATATCTGTAAAAATGCACAGATCTTCTCAGGGATCTGATGATGATCAAATCGTCCGCGCCCCGTATCGACATGGACGACTTCAGGATCCGAGTCTGCATCGGCGTTGCCTCGTGTTTTGCCGGCAGGTACAAACTCAAAAACTACATCTTCTCCCTGAAACCCAGGAAGGTAGCGACGGATGAGCCAGACGCTGGAGAGCGCGTCTAAGTCAGGGTTCATGTGAGTGACGATGGTAGGCATATGTTCAAATTCTATCAAATTCCAAATTCACAATCTGCCGATTAGGCGGACCAAATGATGTTCAAGTTCCAATAATAAGTCCCTCCCAAATTTTTTATCATCAGAACTTTCGCTTGTGAGTGATCACTCCACCCTCGCTCCGCCTCCTCGGTGGATTGAGGAGTCGAGATGACAGACGCGCCAAGTCCTGACTATATTTGTTATACGTTATACGCTATCAGCTATCAGCTATCAGCTATTAGCTCTTAGCTAGTGCTATTGTATCAGCCCATACAGCCGTTTGACCGTTAAGATGCGCTTTACACTTTCGTCTATATCACTCATCCGTAGTCTGCCAGACGCAGTGGCTTGTGCTATCTCATCGAAAGCAAGTCTAACCTGAGAGGTAGGTTCAAGAGTAAGGAGGAGATCGTGTCCTGCGTGGAGAGACCTCACATATTTGTCTCGCTGTCCGACTATCGAATCCATATTTAGATCATCTGAGACGATGATGCCGGTATACCCTATCTTGTTGCGGAGCATACCAGTGATGAGGATATGCGAGAATGTGGTCGGATTTGCGTAGTCTATAGATGTATAGATCACATGGCTACTCATGATCATATCGAGCTGGGGAGCAAGCGTGACAAATGGAGCAATATCCTCGCCGAGCTCCGATTGTGTTGCGGTGATGAGTGGGATACGCGCATGTGGATCCTCGGTTGCACGTCCAATGCCGGGAAAGTGCTTGCCCACACTGGCGATATGATTTGCATGCTGGACCTGTATCATCTGACTTGCTTTTGTGATGATGGATGCCGAATCGCTCGCATAGGTTCGTGCTTGGATATATCCACCAGTGATTGCACGGTCGAGTACGGGAGCGAGATTTACATTTGCACCGATTTTGCGCAGCGCTTCTGTGTGATCTCCTGCGATATTTTGATTTGTGTCCCACGGCAGACGTTGCACACTTCCTCCCTCTTGATCGACTGCTACAAAAGCGCGATCGTGCATTTGCGACTGAATGCTATCCACAAGCGATCTGGTGCCAGCCATATCAGTGATGTTATCTCGCATGAGTATGACTCCTCCTGGCTGGAGTGCTGCCAAAAATTCTGCGGTCTCATCTGTGATCTGATTGCCCGGTACGCGCACCATCAAGAGCTGGGCGATTCGGCGAGCTGGTGACATGCCTGCCAAGACATCCGCAATCGGAGTGGGAGGCGGAGTGATCTTGATAAGTGATGTTTGTGAGAGTGTCTGGGTGGTAGTTTCGACTATATGGCGCGCACTGATAAGTATGACGCCTATGCATATCCCCATAAAAAGAGTTGCTAACAACGTCGTATATCTGATCACTATCAAGTGAGCGTGTGAGGTGCATCTGTTGATGCGCCAGTGGGGAGGAGCTATGGAAAAGGAAAAATATGCATAAAGCATTTTCAAAAGAATGATTATCTTGCGAATGAGATCAGGTATTGATTTACGAAATATCCTATTGAAGAAAAATTTAATCCTGGTCTCTTTGGATCTCCGCCTTCGCGGGGATGACAGCAGGTTTGGCACAAGTGTGATTGCTAGTTTTAGAAGGAGTTTTTTGGTGGAGCGCGTGAGAAAGCGATATGTTCGTCGTAGTGTCCGATATAGTATTTTATACACCACAAATAGTGTTATCCCTTTCATAACAGGCTCAGTTTGGCAGATTTTTTTGCGAATGCAAGAGGAAAAAATTAGCTGATAACTGATAGTTGATAGCTTATAACGGAGAGAGTAAAGTATTTCAGAAAATGAAACGAACACATAGTTGACTCAAACGCAGCAAGCATATCCTTATCTCCAATACAATGTGACAGTTCTCCACTATCAACTATGCGTTATAAGTTTTTTAGAACTCATACTCAGGCGCGGTTTCGTCGCCATTTGACTTGGCTGTGGATGGCGCTGAGCGCGGTGCCTTCGTGTCGTTTACCCATTGGATGTAAGCACATCCCGATGCTGTCTTTGTCTTGGAGTCCCACTTGGCTGTCGAGCATTTCTTGAGCTGTTTGCCACTGGCTGTCTTTTGGAGTACGAGCTTTTCGCCACAGTCAGGACACACTTCTTCGAGTACCATGGGTTTGTCCATCCAGTCTACATAGTCACACCCTGTGGCTTTTTTTTCTGCTTTGTCCCATCCACCTGCACTACACTTCTTCATTTTTTTACCCATGCGTGTGGTCTGCATGATTAGATGTGACCCGCACTTGGGACATTTTTCATCGAGGTTTTCTGGTGCGTCCTGAATCCATTTGACGTAGTTGCAGCCCTCTGCTTGCTTGGTCTGCGGATTCCAACTACCAGCACTACAGCGCTGGAGCTTTTTGCCTGTGGCGGTCGTTTCTTCGGGTTTGAGTGGTGATCCACAGGTGGGGCAGTTGGTATTCATGGGTACAAAAAAATACTAAAAAACTAAACGGAGGCATTATCAACTATTTGTGAGCAGTTTTCAATCGCAGTTAGTTTTGGATACAAAAGGTGCATCCTGTCGCTCTACTTTCATACATACAGGATTGTTATCTGAATCCACCTTAGTATTTGCACTTTTCAGTAAGCTGAGGTATGTCTTCTCATCAATGAGCTCGTTGAGCCTTGACATACGTTGTAAAAATACTATTCCTTCAAGATGGTCGAACTCATGCAAAAATACACGTGCTTCAAAATCAACTAGGTTTCTTTTTACCACAGTCCTGCTTGCGTCCTCATATGTCACCTCGATCTCACGAGCGCGGGGCACTGTACCAAAGACGAGACCGCTGGTTGTCGTGACAGACAGACAGCCCTCCCAGTCCTCCACCACTTCCTCTGACTGAGAGAGTATGCGGGGATTTATGATGACGTGCTCTCCCGATCGCTTGATCTTTGGTCTTCGGAGAGTTGGGTGTATATCCATCACAAAGAGTCTGAGCGATTGATTGATCTGTGGAGCAGCGAGACCAGCACCATCTGCATGTCGCAATGTTTTAAACATCCGGGAGATGGTGTGTGACAGATCTTGATCTTTGTTCACATGCTCTGATTTCTTCCAGAGGGTAGGATGTCCCAGCTGAATGATGGGAAAGGGACGTATACGCGGCTTTGTAACGGTTGTGGATGTCATGAGAGATTGTATCAAGGGTAGGGAATGGAAAGTCACACTGAGCTTGCGAGCGGTGGCACACTTTGACTCATCGGCATCTCCCATAGCCTATCCAATTACTCTATAAAGCTGAAGATTCTAGCACCCAGCTCCTTGGTACCGAGAGGGTTAGTGAGCACGATATCTTTGGTCCCGTATCCAGCGGTCAAGGTCTGAGTGATAGCGTCACGAATAGCTTTAGCCTCTTGGTGTAGCCCAAAGCTATACTCGAGCATCATGGCAGCTGAGATGATGGTGCCGATAGGATTGGCGATATTCAACCCTTTTGCTTTGGGAAATGATCCGTGAATCGGTTCGTACATCGCAGTCTGTGCGCCGATGGATGCGGAGGGGAGCATGCCTATGGAGCCAGTGATCACCGATGCCTCATCAGTCAAAATATCTCCAAACATATTCTCAGTCACTATCACATCAAAATCTGTAGGTCGTTTGATGATCTGCATGGAGGCGTTGTCTACAAACATATACTCGACCGCGATCTCCTTTTCATCCTTGGTCATCTCTTGTACCGTCTGTCTCCAGAGTCGACTGGTAGCGAGGACATTTGCTTTGTCTACGACGGTGAGCTTCTTTCGGCGCTTTCGAGCAAGGTCGAGAGCAAATGCAACCACTCGCCTCACTTCGTCCTTAGAATACACAATCGTATCAAATGCCTTCTCTCCATCCTCACTGCGGCCACGTGGCTCACCAAAGTAGGCTCCCCCAGTCAGCTCACGCACCACCACAAAGTCGACTCCGCGTATGATCTCAGGCTTGAGTGGTGATTTGATCTCGCTGCCGGGCATCACCGTGATAGGTCTGACATTTGCGTAAAGTCCAAGGACTTTACGCATTTTGAGGAGGCCCTGCTCGGGGCGGACTTTTGCAGAGGGATCTTGGTCAAACTTTGTATCACCGATGGCACCAAAGAGGATCGCATCAGACTTCTCACAAAGTTGCTGCGTCTCGGCGGGGAAAGGATCACCCGTCTGATCTATAGCGATGCCACCTATGAGACCTGTTGTATAGGTAAAAGTATGCCCAAACTTTTGCTCGATCTTCTTGAGTACCTGTATTGACACATCTATGATCTCAGGACCCACTCCATCACCTGCAAGGACAGCGATATTCTTTTTCATACGTAAAACTAACTGATAAAAACCTATATAACAGGCCATCATAAACTCACTTCGATACCATCCTCATACTCATCCGAATTATACACATCCTCAAAATCACCAATCTCCTCTACTCGATCGATGACAGATTTTCCCTCTACAATGAGGGTACGGTTTGTGCCGATCTGACGGACAAAGTAACGATCATGTGATATCACTATAAAGCCACCATCATACTCGGCCATAGCACGTTCAAGGACCTCGCGACTCTCGATATCCAGATGATTCGTCGGCTCATCGAGGATGAGGAAGTCGTTATTTTGATGGGTGAGTATCGCCATGATAAGCTTTACCTTTTCACCCTGCGAAAGCGTGGTGATAGGCGCAAATACGCGATCTCCTGCAAACGTAAAGCCACCAAGTATTTTTCTTGCTTCCAGATCGATTTTTATGCCCGTTCTATTTTTAAACTCATCTAGGACAATTTGAGATTGATCAAGCATCTCATGCTCTTGGGCAAAGTACCCGATCTGGATATCTGCCCCTCGCTCAATCGAGTGTTGATGATGAGCAGCGTGAAGGGCGCTTTCGGGTGCACTATTCATCAGGAGTTTGATGAGAGTGGATTTGCCGGTGCCATTGTCTCCTGTCAGATGTATCCGATGGCCAGCGAGGATCAGCAGTCGCGGGATAGTAAAAAGTGGATGAGAGAGATCGGTGATATAGTACACGACACGTTTGCGATGAAGTTCGCTCGTGAGCCCATGCAGCGCGATGTCTCTGGTAACTCGTGGCTTGTCGACTGCGACATCAAGCACCTCGCGCTCAAATCTACTTTGCAGTGCCCGTATACGTTTTCCAGCCTTGGTACTAGCATGGAAGGTAGAGCGCTCACGTTGGAGCAAAAGCTGCTCCTCCATCCGTTTTCGTTTTTCTTCATGTCTCTCATAGGCGAGGCGAGCAATCTCATGTCGATGCTTTTTCTCTTTGAGATAAGCAGTGTAGGTACCAGTGTAGTGAGCGATCTGGTGCGAATGAATATCCAGTTCCATGATGGATGACACAGCAATATCGAGGAATGCGCGATCATGTGAGATGACGAGCACGTCGCCTACAAATTTGCGTACAAACTGCTCAAGCCACTTGATGCTTGCCAAATCAAGATTGTTCGTAGGCTCATCCATAAGGAGGATGTCAGGCTCAGCGAGCAAAAGACCTGCGATAGCCACTCGCGCTTTCTGTCCACCACTGAGTGTCCCCATGCCAAGGCTGCGATCGATATCGCTGAGAGCCACTTCAGCAAGTGCCATGTCTATCTTGTACTCCTCCCACTCGTGCTCGATCCGACGCTGTAAAAAAGTCATGATCGTATCGCCATTTTCATATGCGATGACTTGTGGCAAGTAGCCTACATAGTTAGAAGATACCGTCATGCTGCCCTTTTCTGGCTCAAGCTCGCGAGTGATCAACTTGAATATGGTGGTTTTGCCTGTGCCATTTGGACCGATGAGACCTACCTTCTTTTTGTCTCCAACGATAAAAGACGTGTCCTCCAGGATGGTGCGACCGCCGTATGAAAATGTGATGTGTTGTGCGCGGATCATAGTAAACTATATCGTACAAGGCATGCAATGCAGACAAGATTTATAAAAACTCTCTCGGATCGGTAACCACTCCTTTGATTGCTGTCGCTGCTGCGGTGAGTGGTGAGGCGAGCATGGTACGACTCCCTGGCCCCTGGCGCCCTTCAAAGTTGCGATTGCTGGTGGACACACAGTACTTCCCACTCGGAATTTTATCCTCATTCATACCAAGGCACGCGCTACATCCTGCCTCGCGAAGCTCAAAGCCAGCATCTGCAAAGATTTTATCAAGTCCTTCCCGTTTTGCTTGTGCAAAAACTTGGGTAGAACCTGGCACGAGGTACGCGATGACACTGTCAGCTTTCTTGCGTCCCTTCAGGATCGCCGCCGCAGCGCGGAAGTCTTCGATGCGACTATTTGTGCACGAACCAAAAAATACATAGTCCACTCGCTGTCCGATGATCTGTTGGCCTTCCTGTAGACCCATATAGAGCAATGACTTCTTGAGCTGAGCTTTATCACTCTCGCTCATAGTGGTGAGCTGAGAGCTGGGCACGGATGAGGTGATACTGATCCCCATGCCGGGATTTGTGCCATAGGTGATCATTGGTTCGATATCAGATGCATCAAAACACTCTACTCGATCATATGTCGCGCCCTCATCTGAAGGAAGGCTACACCAGTAGGACAGCATTTCATCCCAGCGATCAGTACCTGGCGCAAACTCGCGACCCTTGAGGTATGCATAGGTTTTTTCATCAGGGGCGATCATCCCCCCGCGTGCACCCATCTCGATACTCATATTACAGACCGTCATACGCTTCTCCACTGACATATCTCGAAATGCTTGGCCTGCAAACTCCACAAAGTAGCCGGTACCCCCTGCAGTGGTAAGTTTTGATATGATGTACAAGATCACATCTTTTGGAGTCACGCCACTGCCGAGTGTGCCGCGCACTTCGATTTTCATACTTTTGGGTTTCGATTGTAGTACGCACTGCGTAGCAAGCACCTGCTCTACTTCAGAAGTACCGATACCAAATGCATATGCGCCTAGTGCGCCATGGGTCGAGGTATGACTGTCACCACAAACTATGGTCTTTCCTGGTTGGGTGATGCCGAGCTCAGGGCCAATGACATGTACGATCCCCTGCCACGGGTGACCGAGGCCATAGTACCGTATACCAAACTCCTCAACATTCTTATCAAGCATCTCCACCTGCTTGCGCGAGAGCAGCTCCTTGATAGGGAGGTGCTGATCCTTCGTGGGGACATTGTGATCAGCCGTAGCCCATGTACGGTCAGTACGACGCACGGGGAGGTGACGAGTACGCAGCCCGTCAAAGGGCTGAGGCGAAGTCACCTCATGCACTAGGTGCGCATCGATATATAAAATAGCAGGATATGACGAATCACGTTGATACACTACATGCGATTGCCAGAGTTTTTCAAAAAGTGACAGTGGCGTGCTTTTCTTCGAGCCACTATCAACAGTGAGCGGTGGATGAGCAGCCTCCTGTATACGCTCTTCATATGCGGTGATTTTGTCAGCATGACTCAGTATATAGTCGATGTCATCATACCCATGGATCAAACACTCCTTCTTGTATTCATTGATCTCAAAGTGTTCGTGGAGAGAAATCTCAGGACAGGAGATCGTGCGGGATGCTAGATCGATACGGATTCGTGTCTCTGGCACTTTCTCGATCTGGATGAGTAGTGCATCGAGCCATGATTGAGATATCACAACAGGAACTAAAAAGTTGTTCAGTGCATTGCCTTTAAATATATCACCAAAGTAGCTTGACACGACGGCGCGAAATCCATAGTCATACAGTGCCCATGCCGCATGCTCCCTACTTGACCCTCCACCAAAGTTGCTTCCTGCTACCAGTATAGATCCGGTATATCGGGGATTATGTAGTACAAAATCTGGTATGACAGCACCCTCTGGAGTAAAACGCCAGTCCCGAAAAAGCTTGTCTGCAAAACCTTCACGGGTGGTAGCTTTTAGATACCGTGCCGGGAGGATTTGATCCGTATCTACATTCGTATATGGCAACGGGACAGCGGTCGACTCGATGGTGGGGTGAAGTTGTGTATTCATGTATGTCGTGTCACTCACGGATGTAGTCCATGCTTCATGTCCCATCCATCTGTACCATAGCACTGGGTCAACAGGTCAGTGATCAGCGACAGCTTGAGACCTTGACGGATCACTACTGGTCGATCAGTGAGCAGGCTCACCATCACTCCTTGTTCACCTGAGTCTGGTGCATAATCCTGTGATACATATTCGTTGTGTTCGACAGCGTAGTCGACACCGCCGAGTATTTCTTCGCCGATGTTTTCAAATCGTCCTCTATTGCCCGTGCCACTCTTGTTGGCAGATGAAGCGAGTATGAAGATACCATCCTTTTTCGCTTGCGATACGAGATATTCACTATAGCATCCATGATGTATCACAAAGCAGCTCGTCCCATCTGGCTGTTTTGACATCTCACGCGACTTTTCATCTAGATGTGCAAATGCATCCTCTTTGCGCTCTAGTATAAATCCACACAAGATAGCGATCTTTTCGATACCGTCAATAAATGCACGATGTCTCTGCGGGATTAGAGCGACCTGCTCGAGCTGTGCATAATCCGTGAGCACGACCGACGATTTGCGTAGGGGGCGGTGCTTGAGTTTAAACTTCTTCTCCATAGCCTGCGCACTGGTGCCGGCGAGGATATACCCGACTCGGGTAGGGCAGACTACGAGGCCTCCCTGTTTGATGATTTGATACGCTTTTTCTATCTCATCCTGTTTGATGGGGACTTTGGTGGTTGACATAGTGTATAAATAAATGAATGAATAAATGATAACAACAACGTACGACACTCTCGGCTTTGATGATCATGACTGAATAACAGTATGGTTAATTGATATGAATTGAACAGTGTTTGTCATCTCGACTCCGAGAGCCCCTAATCTAGCTTAGGATAGGTTTGGCGATCGGGTGGAGATATCTAGAATAAGTAAATTTTTACAATTTGGATTGAATGCATGAATGAGAGTCTCTTTTTTGGTGCGCGACCACTTTTTTAACTGCTTCTCTCTTGCAATTGCTTCATTTATATCCGTGTACTCCTCATAATATACCAGCGAACAGCATTTGTACTTTCCTACAAATGTACTCCCATTGCTAAACAAATGCTCAAAATATCGTCATGAAAGATTGTTCGTAACTCCTATGTACAAGACATGTCCATTTTGACTCATGAGCATGTATATAAAGTATTTTTTCATGATGCAACAAGATCTCTCCGCCCTCGACTTCCGTCGAGGAGTCGAGATGACAGGTGTTATGATCCTCTCCCCATGTGTAACTCTGCGATGACTTCTATCTCAACACGAGCGCCTTTGGGGAGTGCAGCTGCCTGTACACAGGAGCGCGCTGGTCTATGGTCTCCAAATTCGATTGAATAGAGCTCGTTAAACCGACCATAGTCTGCAATATCCGCCAGAAACACCATGGTTTTGACGACATGGGATAGATCGAGATGCTTCTGTGCGAGTACATCTCTGATACCTACAAAAACGCGTGCCACTTGTTCATCAAAACTACTGGCGAGGCTCCCATCTGGATTTGTGCCGATGATGCCTGAGCAAAACATGAGATCGCCGGTGACGACGGCGAGACTGTAGGGCCCCACCGCTTTGTATGATGCGGACTGTGTGATATGGTGCATAGTACAAAAATATAATTAATTAAACTTACTAAATGCATATAGAATTTGTGGCTCTTGTATTCCGCTAGCGAGTGCATGAGTACGAAGTTTGTTCCAACCAGCTCCCGTATTCTTTGTATCATCAAGAAAGCATGTGATCTCTCTGCTCGCAGAAGTTATTTCATTTGTGTGGGGAGAGTATTTCATAAAAACTCTCTCAGGATAGGTTTGGATTCGAGAAGGATATGCGACATATGTGGTATTTTCACGATGTTCAGGTAGCAATGCGAGAGTAGTATGGGCAACAAGGCATTGATTTGGAATGGAGTTGCAAACTCGTCTAAGAGTGTTAAGAAATACATCGGGAGTATATCTTGAGACTTGCGCAAGTTTTCCTGCCTTTACTTCATGCCCATGAGGCACCATGCTAATGATGTCTGAAGGACACAGTTCTGTAGCAAGGTAGCCTAGAACGACTGAATCTTGTTTTTCTATGTCCCCTTCCATAGCTTTGAGTGCAAGTGCAAGTGGTTCGTATGCTGTTTGTATGAGTTGCTCGAGTTCATTCTTTGTCAAGGATCCACCATTATTAAGCGCATATCGCACATCAAATGGCAACATTTTTGACCAGTCGATACCCATGTATTCGTCAGGCATTTTTGAATTTAACTAGTAACTGCTCCGAGACTCGCGCTTGATACGAGTTTACTGTATTTGGCCAAAATACCGCGCGTATAGCGGGGCTTTGGCTGAGTCCAGCCATGCTGTCTTTTCGCCCATTCGCCCTTTGATATTTTAAGATCAATAGACCTGTCAGGGAGACTGATATCGATCAGATCTCCTTCATGCACGATCGCGAGCGCGCCACCGTCGTATGCTTCCGGGGTCATATGACCGATCATGATGCCATGGGTGCCGCCTGAAAATCGCCCGTCAGTGATAAGCGCTACATCTTTTCCCAGTCCTGCACCCATCAGTGCCGCCGAGGGAGAAAGCATCTCGCGCATACCTGGTCCACCTTTTGGTCCTTCGTACCGTACCACGAGCACATCTCCCTTCTGAATCTTGCCACCAAGGATAGCATTCAAACATGCTTCTTCGCTATCAAATACTCGAGCTGGCCCAGTGTGGTGATCCATCTCTTTGCCTGATATTTTCATGACGGCCCCATCTGGCGCCATGTTGCCGCGCATGATGACGATGTGTCGTCCTGCAGGCGCATAGGGCTTTTCCATGGGGTATATGACGTCTTGATCGGTAGGAAACTCGGGAGCATCGGCTATATTTTCAGCAATTGTTTTGCCATTTACGGTCATACAATCTCCATGTATAAGATTATGGGAGAGGAGATACTTCATCACCATAGGTATGCCTCCGATGGTATCGAGATGCTCCATCATATACTTTCCATAAGGCGAAAAGTTACCCAAGAGAGGTGTCCGTGCGCCGATGCGTTGAAAATCATCGATCGTGAGCGGTACTGCTGCCTCATGTGCGAGAGATAGGATGTGAAGTACAGCGTTTGTCGAGCCGCCAAGTGCCATGACTACGGTGATCGCATTTTCAAATGCCTTTTTTGTCATGATATCGCGGGCGTGTATATTGTGCTCAAGCATGTATTTGAGGACTCGCGCAGTCTCCGCGCAGTCTTTCTTTTTGGCGATTGAGATGTGATTGTTACGATCCACTGCAGGGTGTGATGCACTTCCGGTGATAGACATCCCCATCGCCTCTATCGCTGATGCCATAGTATTTGCAGTGTACATACCGCCACATGATCCACAGCCAGGGCACGCCTTTTTTTCCACATCATCAAATTCCTCTTTTGATATGCGTCCTGCCGAGTCCTTGCCCACTGCTTCAAACACTGACACGATATTCAAATCACGTCCATCACTGGAGGCGACGCCGGGGAGGATGGATCCTCCATACAAGGTCAGCCCAATCGCATTGGTGCGTGCAAGAGGTATGAGTGCGGCAGGTATAGTTTTGTCACATCCGGACAACGTGACCGAACCATCGCAGAGGTATGCCTCTGTCATCGTCTCGATACAGTCAGCGATCAGCTCACGTGACACGAGTGAGTACTTCATGCCCTCAGTACCCATGGTCTCCCCATCTGTGACGACTGGTGTCCCAAAAATGATAGGTTTTACCCCTACCTTTTCGAGCTCGTTTTGCATGATCTCTCCTAGCTGTTGGATATGCGCATTACACGGTGTCACGTTGGTATAGGGACAGGCGAGAGATATCAGTGGCTTTGCAAAGTCTGCATCGGTATACCCGACAGCGCGCATCATCGCACGCGCGGGCGCACGTTTTGCCCACGAAGCATCACCAGGCTTTCCACCCGTGAGCATGTCGCTTCTTTTTTTTGACATCGTACTGATGGTACATGAGTTGTTTGAGCAACCTGAACAATTTGACATAGAGTGATAAATAAATGTACGTTGCAAATGAGTAACTGTTACTTTGAGTTGTTCCAATTTTCAGGTCGGAGCTTTCTCACTGCTGCACCAGCACGCCAGAATTCGCTCTCTCTCACCTGCTCTAGCTCCTTCTCGAGCTTTGCGCGATAGTCGGGATCGCTATTTTTTGCAATCACATGTGCTGCCTCACGTCCTGAGGACACCTCTTCATAGAGCTGAGTAAATACAGGTGCAACCGCATCACGAAACTTTGGCGACCAGTCCAGAGCTCCACGCTGGGCAGTAGTGGAACAATTTGCAAACATCCAGTCCATCCCTTTTTCAGCGACAAGCCTGATGAGTGATTGAGTAAGCTCCTCTACTGTCTCGTTAAAAGCTTCACTTGGTGAGTGACCATGTGCGCGGAGGACGCGGTACTGCGCTTCCATGACTCCTGCAAGTGCGCCCATGAGGATGCCTCGCTCACCGGTCAAATCCGAGTAAACCTCTTTCTCAAAAGTAGTAGGGAAGAGAAAGCCAGATCCTACTGCGATACCAAGTGCCTTTGCCTTTTCCCATGCATTTCCAGAGGCATCTTGAAAGACCGCAAGCGAACTGTTTATGCCAGAACCATCTTGAAAGTTGCGTCTGACGGAGAGTCCCGATCCCTTGGGCGCGATCAGCACAACATCGATATCGGCTGGAGGTACGACGCCTGTCTGTGAGTGATAGGTGATCGCAAAACCATGTGAGAAGCAGAGCGTCTTGCCTTTTGTCAGATGTGCCTTCAGTGTCGGCCAATACTCCTTCTGTCCGGCATCTGAGAGGAGATATTGTATGACTGTGCCGCGCTTGCAAGCTTCTTCCAAGTCAAACAATGTCTCGCCTGGTACCCACCCATCTGCTATCGCCTTATCCCAGCTCTTGCCGCCTTTGCGTTGACCTATGATGACTCGAAGTCCGTTGTCGCGCATATTCAAGCTTTGACCAGGGCCTTGGACACCATAACCGATAACGGCAATGATATCATTCTTGAGTACTTCCCGTGCCTTTGCCAATGGGAACTCATCACGCGTCACCACATCTTCCATCACCCCACCAAAATTGATATTCATAATTGAAAAAAAACTAGTAATTTGTTTGAGTGCTCACCCGACGGATACCATACCAATGTACCAGTAGCGCATATCCACCCATAATCAGCAGCATCATGGCACTAAAGGAGCTTTCGAGTCCTGTCATAGACTTTAGAAGCGCGCCTGTGAATGTGTGTGTATCGGGGAGAAAGTGGAGTGGTAGAGAGCCAATGGATGAGAGCTCTACACCAAGCAACACCTCACATAGCTCAGAGACGCCATTTTTCACGAGCGCCGCACCAAGGAGTACGAGCAAGTACTCGGTGTATACAAATACCTTTTGGAGAGGTATGTGGAGGTAGGTCTGGGTAGCGAGCATCCCGCACCCCATAGCTAGCAAAAAGCCTGCAAAGAGACCTGCCATATTTTGTGCAAATGAACTAAAGAGTGAAGTAGCAGTGGTAAACAGTGCGATCTCAAATCCCTCGCGGAGCACAAAGGAGATAATCGTGACATACAGTGTATAGTCAAAACGTCGTTGCTTCATCTGTGCGTGGAGCTCGAGTATGCGCCTGCCACGCATCAGCTGATAGTACCGATGGAGCGAGATGACCACGTATGCGAGAAATACTCCTGCAAATGTCATCAGATAGCCCTCAAGTAACTCTGCACGATGCTCAGTGATGACAGACTTTGAAAGATCACTAAAATAAAATGTGAGTAAGGGCAATACGATCGAACACAGAGTGCCTACTGTTGCGGCGAGGAGTATATGGCGTCGTTTCCCCAGTCCGAGTTGTGCGTCTATTCCTACAAACACACCAACTATCAAAAAGACCTCCAAATACTCACGAAAAGCTATGAGAAAAGTGGAAAACATAGTTATACCAGCAAGTTAAATACTAAATCATTTGAGGTGATTTTTTTATAGTTCAAACCAATGCGATCCATCTTTTCCATGAGTTCCTTCAAGTCCTCACGACGTGATAGCTCTATTCCCACGAGCGCAGGGCCCTTTTCCTTGTTGGTGCGCTTCAAATATTCAAAAAGCACGATATCGTCATGTGCGCCCAGTGCCTTGTTTAAAAAGTCGCGGAGCTGACCAGGTTTTTGTGCAAACTCGAGTATAAAATAGTGCTTAAGTCCGCGGTACACGAGGCTGCGCTCTTGAATCTCAGGATAACGGAGAATGTCATTATTCCCTCCACTGATGATACAAACGATCGTCTTGCCCTCGATTAGTTTTTTATTTAGTTCGAGTGCGGCGACAGCTAGTGCGCCCGCTGGCTCAGTGATGATGCCCTCGTTTTGATATAGCTCAATCATGGTGGTGCACACGAGACCCACGGGACACACCGTTATCTGCGTATGGTTTGCTTGTGCGATCGCCAGTGTTGTATCTCCGACAGTTCGCACCGCAGCTCCATCCACAAACGTCTCAAACTTATCTAAGGTAACTGGTTTCCTCGCGAGGAGCCCCTGATTCATGCAGTCTGCGAACTCCGGCTCACTGCCGATGACCTGTGTACGAGGTGATGTAGCATGAAAATAACTCGACACGCCTGAGATCAACCCGCCGCCACCGACGCAACAAATGACCAGATCTAATGTGCGAGAGGCCTCTTGCTGAACTTGACTCAGCATCTTTTCCTTTGACTTTGAAGATTTAGAAATACATTTGGGATGAATAACCTCAGCAAATTGACGCTCTATTTCAAGTGCTACTGTTCCTTGTCCCGCGATCACCGCGGTATCATCAAAAGGGTGCACCAGAACTGCCTTATGTTTCTTTGCATACGATGCTGCCTCTACCTTTGCCTCATCAAACGTATTGCCCACGAGCTTGATTTGTACATAGTTGCCTCCGAATCCCCGCACTTTCTCGACCTTCTGATTGGGGGTAGGAAGGGGCATAAAGATGACGCCTTTCACTCGTAGTGCTGCACAGGCATAAGCGACTCCTTGCGCATGATTGCCGGCACTTGCGCACACGACGCCTGACTTTTTTTCAGCAGGAGTGAGCTGTGACATTCTGTTAAACGCTCCTCTGATTTTAAATGAGCGCACTCTGGTCAAATCCTCACGCTTGAGATAGATTTGTGCACCATATCGCTCCGAAAGTCGTGAGGCATATTGGAGCGGCGTATCAGGTACGGTAGATCTGATGCGCTCTGCTGCTTGTTGGATATCATTGAGTGAGATGAGAGGGAGCATAGAGAAAACTAAACCGCAATTTTATTAATAGCATCGACATACGCCTTTACACTGGCCACTAACACATCTGTATCAGATCCAAATCCATGATAGGGCATGCCCTTATGGGTGATCTGGACATGCACTTTACCGAGATCATTGCTGCCGCCTGTGATCGCCTGTACCAAGTACTCATCAAGGATGACACTTTTTCGAGTGATAGTATCTACTGATTTGAAAGCAGCGTCGATCGGACCATTGCCCACTGCGCTGGCTGTATGCATCTTACCATCTATCTCGAGCACGACAGTTGCAGTAGGGGTGATAGGTGAAGTGCCGGTGGTGACCTGAAATACTGCCAGACGAGCACCGTGCTGTGTCACCGGAGTAGCACCCATCATGACTAGCAGATCATCGTCGTTTACCTCCTTCTTCTTGTCAGCGATGGTGATAAATTCATGATAGCGCATATCTAGCTCTTCTTTTGTCATGGTATGCCCTAGACGTTTGAGATGATGAGAAAGCGCCGCACGTCCCGATCGAGCGGTCAATGTCAAAAGCGATTGGTCAACACCCACATCGCTCGGGTTCATGATCTCAAAGGTATCTCTCTTTTTCAAAATACCATCCTGATGTATGCCACTGGAGTGGGCAAACGCATTTGCTCCAACGATCGCCTTGTTCTTCTGCACTTGCATATGCATGAGTGAGGAGACCAATTTGGACGTTTTCATCAATTGTTTTGATTTGACTGCAGTGGTGAAGCGTGATTTATATCTCGTGTGCAGAACCATCACGATCTCTTCAAGTGCGGTATTGCCTGCGCGCTCGCCAAGGCCGTTTATCGTGCACTCGACTTGGCGAGCGCCCTGCAACACCCCCGCGAGTGAGTTTGCGGTCGCGAGCCCGAGATCATTGTGTACATGGACGCTGAGGATGATGTCTTGCGCAAACTCAGGTATCGCGGTGACGAGTCGCCTCACCATCTCTCCGTGCTCGTGGGGAGTGGCGTAGCCGACTGTGTCTGGCACATTGATGGTAGTAGCACCTGCATCGATGGCGACTCGACAGCACCGTATCAAAAAGTCTATGTCCGCCCGTGAGGCGTCCATCCCTGACCACTCTACATCACTCACGTGCTTTCTCGCATGGGAGACGGTTTTTTGTATCATCTGCAAAACAGTTTCACGATCCTTCTTTATGACGTTTTCCATCTGGATGTCTGAGATGGGCAAGAAGGTGTGTATGCGCGGCGCAGCCGCGCCACGCACTGCCTCATATGCGGCATCGATGTCTTTTTCGACACCTCGAGCAAGCGCACAAATAGTAGCGTTTTGTACTTCAGCAGCGATAGCCTGTACCGAAATCATATCCTGAGGTGAAGAGATAGGGAATCCTGCCTCAATCACATCGACGCCGAGTCGCTCGAGTTGTTTTGCGACTTGTACCTTTTCTACCGTATTGAGCTGGCAACCAGGGACTTGTTCGCCGTCACGCAGCGTCGTGTCAAATATGATGATCTTATTTTTTTTCATAGTGATAGGGATGAATAATAACTTACCTTTCTCGAGTTGTTTTCTTAACCATTTCTACACTCCATTTGCCATCCTGTTTTCGTTCACTCTTGGTGATCACGATGCGACCAGACCGTACAAATTCTTTGATGCCATAGGGGGCTAATAGGCCATAGAGCTGCTGTGTCTCCTCCTCTGTACCTGTGCGTGAGAGCACGACGTCTGACTTAGTAAACATGCGTACCGAAGCACTGGTGAGACTGGCGATGTCGTGTATTTCCTTGCGCTTGTCGGGGGTATTTGCGCTGACCCGATACAAGGCTACCTCCTGGATCACTAGCTCATCATCAGTAGTCTCAATCACCTTGATGACTTCGATGACACGATAAATTTGCTTGACGATCTTTTCAACTTGAGAACCTTCAGTCTCCACGGTGATGGTGAAGCGAGAAAGGTCACGTTCCTCTATCTTTGATACAGTCAGCGACTCTATATTGACGCGTCTTCGCAAAAAAAGATCAGCGATGCGATAGAGCACGCCCGGTTTATTTTCAGCGTATATGATGATGGTGTAAAGCATAATTCAAAAGGTAAAATTCAGAATCTCAAATTCTCCCGCTTCGCGGGACTTCGCAAGTTCCAAATAATTTTAATTATTCATTTTAATTATTAATTAGCTTAGTCTGACTTCGGACACACTTGCGCCGGTGGCGATCATGGGAAATACATTTTCATACATCTCACACACTACCTCGAGTACATATGCACCAGGGTGCGCAAGCATCGTCCGCAGCTCATCGATGAGATGAGCGCGCTTGTCTACACGCGTTGCGGTGATTCCGTAGCCGTGGCATATCTGTACAAAGTCCGGATTCTGCATGGTGGTAAAACTATACCGCTCCTCAAAGAACAGCTCTTGCCACTGACGTACCATACCAAGACGGCTATTATTGAGGACGATGATTTTGACTGGTATCTGCTCTTGAGTGATAGTAGCCAGCTCTTGTATCGTCATTTGAAAACACCCATCCCCGATGATCGCGATGACCTGACGGGGCGAGGCGATCTGTGCACCCATCGCAGCCGGAAGGGCAAATCCCATGGTACCCATCCCCCCACTGGTGATGAGACTGTGTGGCTGCTCAAAAGAGTAGTACCGACATGACTTCATCTGATGTTGTCCTACATCTGGCACGATGATGGACTGTCCTTTGGTGATTTGTGACAACGCATGGATCACCTCTGCCATCTGGATACCTCCATGGGTGGGCACGATCTCGTCCTTGATCACGCGTTCATGTTCGATAGCATAGTACTTCGCAAACTCGCCACGCCACGCGGCTCTATCTGACGTGTGTATGTGTGGGAGTAACGCATTGAGTGCACATTTTGCATCAGCGACGATAGGTACGATCGCGGTTACATTTTTGTTTAGCTCAGCGGGATCGATATCGATATGAACCACTTTGGCATGTGGCGCGTAGTCTTTGAGTCTGCCCGTGACGCGATCATCAAAGCGCATGCCGATTGCGATGATCACATCTGCTTTGTTTGTGAGTATATTTGGGGCGTAGTTGCCATGCATACCCAACCATCCCACGTAGTGTGAGTGTGAGGTGGGGATGCTGGACAGTCCATGCAACGTCACAGCCACGGGGATATCGCCTTTTATGGCAAACTCAGACAGCTCTGCGGTCGCATCAGCAATCAGTACGCCGTGTCCTGCCAGGATATACGGACGCTTTGCCTGATTTATGAGCTCTGCCGCATAAGTGACTTGACGTTGATTGGGGATGGTGATGGGATTGTACCCAGGTATCTGTACCGTGGGTACGGGTGTATATTCACACATCTCAAACTGTGCATCTTTGGTGATGTCGATTAGGACCGGGCCTGGTCTCCCCGTGCTCGCGATGTGAAATGCCTTGGCGATGACCTCAGGTATCTCAGCTGCTTTTGTCACTTGATAGTTCCACTTCGTGATGGGAGTAGTGATACCGATGATGTCCACCTCCTGAAATGCATCGGTGCCCAGCAGTGTTGAAGCTACTTGACCCGTGATGCACACGAGCGGTACTGAGTCCATCATCGCATCAGCGATGCCAGTGACCAAATTAGTAGCACCAGGGCCTGAGGTGGCAAATACTACCCCGGGGCGTCGTGTCACCCGTGCATACCCCTCCGCCGCATGTGAGGCTCCCTGCTCATGCCGCACCAAGACATGCTTGACCTGCAAGCGGTAGTCATAGAGCGCATCATAGATAGGCATGATAGCGCCTCCTGGATATCCAAATATGGTATCGACACCCTGCACGAGGAGTGACTTCATAAGCGCATGCCCGCCAGATACACGCTCAGTCTTTGTGGTGTGCACATGAGTGGCTTTAGTGGACTTGCGACGATGGGGGTTGGGTTTGGGTGACATAGGTTAGATAGTTATTTTGGTGAGCCATGAAGCATACTTTGGATCATTTCCACGTACTACCTCAAAAAACTTCTTCTGAATTTTTTCGGTGATAGGGCCGATTTTTCCATCGCCTATGGTGCGGTGATCGATCGAGTCGATCCACGCAACCTGTGCACCAGTGCCAGAGAAGAATGCTTCATCAGCGACATAGAGCTCAGTGCGATCGACTGCGCGCTCCACTACCACGATACCCATGTCTGTGGCTATCTGTATGACGCTGCGTCTAGTGATGCCCTCGAGGATATCGCTCGATGCACTTGGCGTGATGAGCTTGCCATCGCGTACAAAAAAGAAGTTCATCGCCGTCCCCTCTGTCACCTCGCCTGACTCTGACAGCTCGATCGCCTCGACAAATCCGTTCTTCACGGCTTCTTGCTTGGCGAGCGCTGAGTTTACGTATGATCCGGCTACTTTTGCCCGTGAGGGTATGGCATTGTCACTCACGCGCCTCCAGCTACTGATGCATACTGAGTTGCCCTTGCTGGTGTCGATGTAGTCACCGAGGGGGATCATGTACACCGAAAATGCAAAGGTGCCATTTTGGATAAAGTTGGGTGACAGCTCGCAACTGTCTGCATAGGCAAAGGGACGGTAGTAGGTATCAGCCTGCGGTGCATTCTTTGCCGTGAGATCCATAAATATCTTTTTGAGTTGAGCCGCATCGTAGGGTATCTGTACTCCGAGCACCTTGCCAGAGTTTAGAAATCGCTTGATATGATCGTCCAATCTAAAGATCGCTATCGACTTTGCGTCAGCGCTTTTGTATGCGCGTACTCCTCCAAACCATCCCATCCCATACTGGACGACTTTTGCCATCACTGATAATTTTGCATCTTCAGTCCGTACGATGCCTCCTTCAAAGAATGTGTATGGATATGGTTGGGCGGTGTTTGCGTGTGCCATAGGTGATAAATAGGTGAACTAATAAAATGAGTAATACTACGGTATGTGAATGTCGGTGTAAAGAATGGGTGTATAAAAAAGCCCCCCGCTTTCGGCGGGGGGCTTAGTTTTTAATCTTATTAAAAACCTCCTCCGCCTATGCGGGTAAGAAGAAGGACGATAATAAAATTAAAAGATCGATTCATGAAGAAACTATTGTAGTGGGAAAAAGTAGGAATGCAAATCATACTGCTATTCTATACATATTTAACGTTTGGATCCTCAGGATAGGCTATGTTTTTCCAACGACTAAGGTGCGGCATATTGTTCTTTCGCATATGATCTGCTAGGTGTACCTGCAACTGAGCTTGATTAAGTCCCAAAGCCAAACCTTCTGTGAGAAGCATATACTCAAGTGGATTAAGACCTTGCTTAACTTCTGAGGGGAGTTCTTGTACGCCTCTACGAAGCTGAGTAAGCGCACTTTCTATCAGCGGATACAAGCTATTTGTATAGCTAGAGTTCCTACCGTCGAGAGTCGATACGAACGGACATGTACCACTCGTACCCTTGTCTTTGATGTACATGGAGGGATTGGATATGGTCCCATCTATATTAAATAATGATGTTGACGGACCTAAAACATCCCATAAATCGTGATCGATTGGATTCTGCGGAGTTAAACCCATGCGATATTGCAAATGAGATAAGTAAGGAAATTCACCGAACCAGCAAACACAGTCATCCTATTTCGCCAGTCATTGGTAAATCCATGGGTTTGTTTGTGTAGCTCTATGAGAGTGCATTTCTGAACCCCATTTTCTGCCGCTGGCATCACGATGCCTCCCACCAATGGCCAATAGCCTCCACTCATCATTGCACTCTGAGCAGCTTGCGATGCGGCATGGAAAGCTTGTCCCTTGGTTGATGAATGAAGATGAACTAAGGGAGCGAGAGAAACTAATGTTCTTTGAGCTGCAGGACTACCTTGTATGACTCGATACATGCTGTCATATACCGTCAGTCCAATCGCATCCATGAGTTCACGGAGTGGTGTACCAGTTCCGATCGAGCGCTTAAGGACTATCTCGCTATCTCCCTCATTCCAAGTAGGAATAGCGGAGGCAGTAGTTTCAGCTATGCTCCTCCATTTGCTTGCATAATCAGACCCAGCCTCAGTTCGTAGCATATCCCATAGTATACATCATTTTACTTATACATCAAGATTGAACGTAATCAGATGCGAATTTGATCATGGAAACGAATTTGATGATGAGTGGGATTTTCTAGTTTGGTCCTGCAATTTCACATGAAGCGTGAGATTTTAGTGCACTCTCGTCTAGCACATACCTTCCTACTTGAACTGGGGCGAGGCAACCTTTGCCTTGCTCGATACATGTAGGGAGGAGTGTGGATTCTAGTGTTTTGTATGGTCTGTGTCTCAATAGTATGTTGAATCCAGCTATAAATTAAGAAAAACTAGCTTCGTTCTCATTAATATATTTTACTTCTCTTCCCATTGGCCCGTTACTTTTCCCAGGTAAGGCAGGAGGTCAAGATACTGATCAGGATCTACGGTGATCAGGACTGAGGGACGGGCATGATCGAGATCAGCACGATTCCGTCTTTGTGTACATCCTGCTGTATCACCTGTACAGATGAGATTGCCGGTGACCTTGAGTGTACTCCCTATCCCAGTATCTATCTGATCAGCGAGGATGATACCCTTGATCTGCACATCACCAGGATCTGCAAAGGTGACTTTGGAGCTGAGGATGAGAAGTGACTTTGCATTTACACCGGTGTTGTAGCTCTCTCTGGTGAGTGTCAGGGGTCCGAGTGCTGAGCCCTCTCGTACCAGGAGTACTAGTGACTTACCGGTACCTGTGGTGATAAGCGATCGTATATCACTTGCATTGGATGATTCCAGTACATTGATACTTTCGGTAGAAAGGGTGAGTTTCCCCTTGTCTGGAGTGACCACCTGGTAGGGCTTGGTACGCAGAAGTGTCGAGGCATGTGTCTCAAGGGAACCGGTGATGGCACGTGGTGTATAGTCGTCTACTGTCCACCAAGATTTGGATACTCTTCCTGTCTCCCCCACCGATACATTGGCTACCACTCCCGCTGCTCCCCCACTCATCCCCCCAAAGTCAGTATCAGTCGGATCTACTACCCCCCCCTGAGAGAATGAATCGATGATAAACGGCTGATCATTTGTGAGGATACTGCCTGTATGCACCAAGCTTGCATCAATAAGCTTTATCCATGGACCCACCGTAGTACAGTCATGAGAGACGGTAGTGGAATACCCTACTACGGGATAAAACAAGTTTGCAGTCTTTGCAGGATCAGGAGACTGGGTACAGGGAGTGAGTGAGGTGGATGATATCTGTATCGGAGCATTACTCCCGATACAGGTATTTGCAGGTACATCGAAATGACACCTGCACTGAGTAGTTCCATAGCTGCCTTCATTTAGAGTAACACCCTCATCATCAGTCAACACACACGCAGGAGTAGAGACACTTGGACACGAGCTCCCTCCTGAGCTATATGAAGGTGCACCCACCGTGAGACTCGATATGATAAATGGTTGAGTATCTGTCGCCAGTCTCTCCACACCACCCGTAGTTTGTGCAAACTGACAAGATACATCAAAAGAAGAGAGATAGGGGATGGGAGTGGGGGTGGGATTACTTGATTCTCCACCGCAGCGCACATGGTCATCTCTGCAGGGATTATATCTTTCCCAATCCCCATCACAGGGATAACCGTTACCATTTTCATCAGTGCATGCAAATGCAGTATGGGGATGTGGGAACACGAACACGATAGTAAAAAAAAGCAATGTGAGAAAATATTTCATATACCAAAATACATCATACAGCGCAGGCTAATCCTTTGCAATTGACCCCGATTGGATAGAAGAAAGCCTTGACTTGATCCCTGAGGTGAGTCCCCGCTCTAGTAGTTTTTCAGCCAGCTCCTTTGTGTGGGACACGAGTGCATAGTCAAACAGATTTGCCACCTTTAGCGTGGAGATCCCACTTTGTGCCGTGCCATAGATGTCGCCAGGTCCACGCTCGCGAAAATCAAACTCGGCGAGATCCTGACCATTTTGAGTCTTTGCAAAAAAGTTCAGACGCTCGGGAGTGGCCACACCTTCACTGGTAAAAAGCACACAGTGTGACTGTTTATCACCTCGTCCCACTCTCCCTCGGAGTTGGTGCAGCTGAGCGAGTCCAAATCGCTCAACTCCCTCAATCAGGATGATCGATGCATTGGGGATGTCGATACCCACCTCGATGACGGTTGTCGACACGAGTATGTCATAGAGATGATTTTTAAAATCGCTCATAATCTGTTCCTTCTCAGCTGCCTTGAGTCTGCCGTGTATGAGCGCAATACGAAGGTGGGGGAAAATACTTGATTGGAGGCGCGCGGCCTCTGCCACGGCCGCGCGCATAGACACAGCTGTTTCTTTTCCTTCGTCAGCTTCTTTCTCATCGATGCGAGGACAGATGATAAATGCCTGACATTTCGTATCTCGTATTTGTGACTCGATCCATCGGTAGGCACTCTCACGCTTGTGCTCTGGCGCTGCGTAGGTTTTCACTGGGAGCCTCCCCACTGGTTTATCAGTCAAAGCAGATATGTCCAAATCACCAAATAAAGTGAGTGCGATCGTGCGTGGTATAGGCGTTGCGGTCATGGTCAGAAGATGTGCATGTGCGCCACGCTCCTTGATCTGAGCCCGCTGTGATACGCCAAAACGATGCTGTTCATCGATGATCACCAGTCCAACCCGATCAAATGATCGTGCATCGGTGAGGAGTGCATGGGTACCTATATATATGGTAGGTGAGTCGACAGTCGACAGTCGTGAGTCATCAGTATGTAAGTTGTCAGTATGTAAGATAGCGGAGGGAGAGGGAGCAACTTTTGACTTTGCAGATTTTTTATTTGAGGTACTTGTCACGAGCTCGATTTTGACATTTGATATGCTCGATAGGAGTTTGGTAAAAGATGCAAAGTGCTGATTGGCGAGCACCTCAGTCGGACACATGCAGAGCACATCGGCACCATTGAGTGTACTGAGTAGACTGGCGAGGATGGCGACTATCGTCTTGCCCGACCCTACATCACCCTGCAAAAATCTGTTCATCGGCTGGACTCGTTTTAGATCACTTGATATTTGTCCCCACGCGCTTTGTTGTGAGGGGGTCAGCGTAAAGGGAAGCTGTGAAATAAATTTTTCGATTTCATTCTGTATCTCAGGCGTTATATGGAGCGGCTTCGTCACTTTCTGTGCCTTCCACTGTTTTTTTACTATCGCATTTGCGAGGTGGATGAGGAGTAGCTCGTCAAATCCCACACGCTTTCGTGCCTTCGTAGCTGCCTCCATATCTTTGGGACGGTGCATCGTCATCACCGTGTCTGCATAAGGCATCAGCTTTTCAGAAGTTATCAGATCCGGAGGGAGCCACTCCTCTATCTCTGCAGCATCTACATACGGGAGCACTGAAGCAGTCTTCTCTCTCAGCAAGCGCGTAGTAAGGCCCTTTTTTTGTGGGTAAATCGGGACGATCGAGCCCGTGTGTGTACCCTGACCACTGTCTTTGATGATCTCATACTCATCTGGCTTCATCGTGAGTTGGGCGCCCTTTTTTTCTATTTCTCCCGCTACCGCCAGTGTGAGTCCTACCATACACATGCGGACCATGTATGGTTGATTAAACCACGTCATCTTTAGAGTCCCGGTCCCATCGTCAATCGTGACTGTTTGTATGGTGATGCGTCGTGCGTAGGCATTTTTGGCGGAGGTGATGGTGCCGCGGATGGTTGCAGTTTCACCAGGTTGTACCTTGTCAAGTGTCGTAAAATTTGAGTAGTCCACATACCTGGAGGGGTAGTATTGGATGAGATCGCCGATCGTCTGTATTCCCACACTCTGAAGACGCTTGGCAGTTGTCGAGTGAGTTTTGGGCAGCGTGCTGATGGAGTCAGTCAAATGCATACGCAGTGATTATACTCGTTCGTATGATGTTAAAACTTTGCAAAGTAGGGAGCAAATGAGGAAAGCAGCATGATAACCATCACGACAATGAGTACAAATTTCCACACGAGCTTGACCTTATGGTGTTTGGATTTTGACATGCAACTATTGTATACTAATCACGCTTTTATTCAATATTCTTATGGCACGATCAGGCTACCGAAGCAAACGTGATTTCACTCCACTCAAGCGCTACAGAAAAGTACTGATTCGCATCGCGATAGGTGTATCTGCGGCTGTAGTATTTGGTGGTATAGGGAGTTTTTGGTACCTCACTCGTGATCTGCCAGAGCCTGGCAAACTTTCTGCCAGCCGCGCAAACTCAACTATCATTTATGATAAAAGTGGTGACATCATCCATCAGCTTTCTGCAGACAAGCAGCGCATTTATATCCCTGCCGATGAGATACCTCTGACGCTGAAGCAAGCGACCATCGCCGTAGAAGATAAAGATTTCTATCGACACGGAGGGTTTGATCCACTCACGATCGTTCGCATCCCCTACAACTACCTTTTCCGGAGTGGAAGAGTTGTCGGTGGTTCTACGCTTACCCAACAGCTGGTAAAGCAAACCTATCTTGACTCATCACGTACCGCCACACGCAAGATCCGTGAGCTGGTCCTCGCGATACGCATCGAGCAAAAACTATCCAAAGATGAGATACTCGCGGAGTACCTAAATATCGCACCCTATGGAGGAGTACTAGAGGGCATAGGCGCTGCTGCAAAGGGGTATTTTGATAAAAAGCCTCAAGACCTCACTCTCCTCGAGTCTGCGATCTTGGCAGGGATGCCACAAGCGCCATCACTGTACTCTCCGTATGTGGGAAAGCCAAATGCGTGGAAAGCACGTACCAAAGATGTGCTTCGTCGTATGAATGAGGACGGATATATCACCAAAGAGATATTTGAAAACTCTCTCAAACAAGTCGATGCATTTGTATTTACGAGTGAGAAAGTTACTTTTGATGCTCCTCACTTTGTATTTTATGTGCGAGATCTCGCCGAAAAAGAGTTGGGCCCTGCAGCGATAAAGCAGGGTGTCCGCATCAAAACTTCACTCGATCTCGCACTTCAAAAAAAAGCAGAAAAGATCGTGCATGACGAAGTCGCTGATTTGAAAGACTATGCAGTGGGCAACGGAGCGGTGGTGGTAGCAGATACCAACACTGGCGAGATACGTGCGATGGTGGGAAGCTATGATTTTAATGATAACGAGTATGGCAAGTTCAATGTGGTTGCAGATGACTCCGCGCTCAGGCAACCTGGCTCGACTCTCAAACCACTGCTCGTCGCCGCAGCGATGGAAAAAAAAATCATCACTCCCTCGAGTGTTTTTATCGATGCAAAGACTGCATTTCCTGTCATAAATCAAGAGGACTACTCCCCTGTAAGCTATGACGGCAAGTATCGTGGACCAGTTCAGATCCGCTTTGCGCTCGGCAACTCGCTCAATGTGCCCATGGTCAAGCTCATGGCACGGCTGGGTCTTGAATACTTTCTCACACAAATGGAAAACTTTGGCATCATCAGTCTCGCGCCTACTCGACAAAATCTTTCTCGCCTTGGCCTCTCAGTCTCGCTTGGAGGTGGTGACATCACGATGCTCGAGCTCGCCCAAGCATATAGCGTGCTGGCGCGAGGAGGAACCAAAGTTCCACTCTCTGCCATCACCGAGATCGCAGACGCGAGTGGCAAGGTGCTCTATCGTCGTCCCGAGATAGAGGTGCAGCGTGTGATCTCACCTGAGACTACCTTTATCGTGAGTCATATCCTGTCAGATAACAATGCGCGTATCGATGCCTTTGGTCCAAGCTCACTACTAAACATCCCTGGGAAAACAGTGGCAGTCAAAACCGGTACCACGAATGACAAGCGTGACAACTGGGCGGCGGGATACACCAATGGTGTGGTGGCCGTAGCATGGGTAGGCAATAACGACAACTCTCCTATGAATCAAAAGATCGCTTCAGGCATCACGGGCGCTTCACCTATATGGAATCAGGTCATGAAAGAAGCATTGAAAACATATCCTGATGGAATCATGAAAAAGCCAGACAGTGTCGAAGCAGTAGAAGTCGATAGTTTGATGGGCGGAAAGGTCAAAGCAGATGACCGAAAGCGTTCCGAGTATTTCCTCCCCGAGACAGCGCCAAAGGAGATATCGAGCGCATATCAACGGATCAAAATATCCAAGAATCAATCTGATAAAAGGAGCAATGAGCAGGAAAATTCGGCTGGTCAGTACGAAGAGCGCGACTACATCGTGCTAAGCGAAGAGGACCCAGTGAGCGCTGATGGTAAAAATCGTTGGCAGGAGGGCATCCAGAACTGGATCAATGACCAAAGTGAGTCTCTGTATAAAGTTCCGCGAGAGACTTCAGACTATAAACCTCAGCCTACGAATACTCCTGCACCTACTGCAGCTCCGACCGCAGTCCCCACTTCTATACCTGCTGCTACAGCTACGCCTATACCAACTGCTTCACCGACTCTGGCTGTCACAAGCACGCCGATTCCCCTTACTCCTACTGATACTCCCAAACCCTAATACCCAAATGTTGACGCATCGGTGACCATGCGGTGTTACAATGCATCGTCATGGTGCTCGGTGCCGAAGGTACAAGTTAATTCATTGTATAGTCATTCCCGCGTACGCGGGAATCCAAAGGAGCCACACCCTTTGTATTCCATTGGATCACCTTGTTCAAGGGGATGACACTATTGTTACGAATTATGGGAATTCCGTATTACTGATAAAATTGGCTATTGGAACCAATGATTTGACTCATATACTATGTGGCATAGACGCATCATCATAGCCCTCTACGCACTGCTGCTCATCAGCGTGCCTCTGCTTATGTCCACCACTTCTTCTGAGATGTTTGAGTTTCCCAAAATGATGGCGATATACTCGCTCACCCTCCTCATCGTGAGTATATATTTGTTGGGCTTTATGCATGGCAAGTGGAGTTTTTATCCCACGACACTTACCCTCTGTCTTTTGTTTTGGCTGTCCACCCAGATCATCGCCACCGTCTTTTCGATAGATTGGTATACCTCGTTTTTTGGCTACTATGGCAGATTTAATGGTGGACTTCTTTCGACCATAACGTATGCATCACTTATCATCGTGGGACAACACACCCTCGATGAGCATGCGAAAAAATTTTTATGGCGCGTATCTCTCACTACCGCGGTGATCGTACTCCTCTGGGGACTCCCAGGACGTGTCGGAAGTTTTGATATGTCATGTTTGCTGTTTCGCGGTGAGTGGTCAGCATCCTGTTGGACCAATGAGTTTCGTCCGTATGAGCGCATGTTCTCGACACTGGGACAGCCGAACTGGCTCGGGTTGTATTTTGCTGTACACGCACTCGTTGCATGGTCTCGGGGACACATACACGCCGGCATCCGTTCAAAGCGCACAGGGTACGCACTGCTATCGGTGGTGTTTTTGTTTGGTGTATGGGCAACGGGCTCCAGGTCAGCCGAGTTGGGTGTATTCATGGTTCTACCGATACTCGCCTGTCCGTATATATCCAAAATCGTTCGACCAAGGGTACTCCTAATACTTATTTTGTTGGTTTCTCTCGGAGGCATCATCGCCGCTTCAGTGTATACCCAAAAACTTCGAGTTGTACAACCAGGCATCACCCACTCTGGGACCATTCGGCTCATCGTGTGGGAGGGCGCCTGGAAACTATTTGAAAAGTATCCGATCGTTGGTACGGGACCTGAAACATTTGCATTTACCTATCCGCTCACGCGACCTGCAGATCACAATCTGACTACTGAGAAGGATTTTATTTATAACAAGGCACACAACGAACTGCTCCATATCCTAGCTACCAGTGGTGCGTTGGGACTGATTGGCTATCTGATACTCAATGGATATGTACTCATGCAAGCATGGTGTCAAAGAAAATTCTTAGTCGCTGCAGGACTCATCTGCATGCACACGATCAATTTTTTTGGATTTTCCACCAGTACTTCACAGCTGCTATGGATATTTCTGATACTAGATGTATCTCACCCCTCTATTTTGGCTCACCCACGCCGCTCTTTGAGAAATCTTCGCTCACAGGTAGAACGTATTGTAGGAACAGTCTGCATCCTCGCCTCAGTGGCGTATGGGTTTTGGTATCTGAGTTTATATATCGGGGCTGATTATGCATATGGGCGTGGCATCTCGCGATATCAATCTGGTGATGCGGCCCAAGCAACGATCTACTTTAGTGATGCATATGCGCTGCGGACAGAGCATCTCTATGCAAATCGCCTCGCACTGGCCGCAGCGCAGTCTGCCTATGTGTTGTCAAAGGAACCACCGGAGCAAAGTGTTCTTGAAGATACCGATTACCTATCTCAAGTAGCTATCTCATATCAAAATCTTGCAATGCGCAGCAGTTTGTCCAACCCCTACTACTGGCGCGATCGCGCAAAGATGTATGTATTTTTGAGTGAGGTGAGTACCGAAGAAGCAAAGCTCGCCAGCTATAAAAAATCTGTGACGACGTCTATATCTCGAGCGAAAAAACTCGCACCTACAGATACTACGCTGGATGACATAGAAGGACTGCTGAAGTAACTCGCCTTACGGATATCCCGCACACGTCAACGAGCGTCATTGCGAGGATCCGTCATCGGGCGGAGACGAAGCAATCACACTCATGCATGAGATTGCCACGGCTCCCTCACAAGGACGAGAGAGCCTCGCAATGACATATGTGCGGTGTGAGAAGCAAGAAGGGTTATTGTGCACAGTAGACACATGTTGACCTACCCGTCACCGCAGTAGCTGTGTTTTTGCATGTTTCATTCACAGTTGGCTTTGCTGTCCAAATTGCTCCACTTGCGCCAGCATCAAACAATCCAGATTTTTGAATTTCAAGCTTGGAACCAGGCCTGAAACAAATAGAGAGATATTCACCATTTGTAGTATCACTAACTTTGATCATTTTGATACTAGCGAGATTGGATCCAGCTGCTTGTAGAAAATTTGGTTTGAGTTCTCCGGCAGTAATTAGTTGGTTAATATCGGTTTCAAGATCACTTGAATCCATATATGTATCTACAGTCGAATCTGTGTATTTTGTAGGATACGTATCCTTATTTGCATTGTATCTCACATACGCACCATGGAGCTCTACGGCGAGGTTGCGCTTTGCGGTGTCGCGAGCTTTGCTGATCTGTTCGATAGGATCAAGTGCCGCGAGGAGTGCGACCGCGAGGAGCGAAAGTATGGTGATGCCGATGATAAGCTCGATGAGGGTGAAGCCACGTGATTTTTGAAACATATAGATCACTATACTAAATAGGTCCACCCACTGTCAACCGAATACAGATAACATTAGTTTCCTATCTGTGAGGTGAGGTTATAAATAGGCGACAGCACTGCCATGACTATAAATAGCACTACGCCTCCCATAACCACGAGTATCATTGGTTCGATGGCCGTAGTGAGAGCCTTCATTGCATTGTTGGTCTCAGACTCAAAGTACTCTGAGATTTTAAGCAAAATCTCATCAAGTTTACCTGTCCGCTCCCCTACCGCAGCCATCTGTATGAGAACCGGGGGAAATACGCCCTCCTTTTCAAATCCTTGAGATATCGTTAGTCCTTTTTGTATGCTGGTGTACACATTGCGAAACGCTTTTTGAAAAATCACATTTGCAGTTGCGTCAACCACGATATTAATACTGTCGAGTACGAGCACGCCAGCTCCAAGCAGGAGGGAAAGCGTGCGAGTTGCAGTTACGAGTCCTGCTACCTTTACCAGTGGACCTACGATAGGTATATTCATAATCGTGGTGTAGTACCACCATTGACCAGACTCGGTATTCATGCGCTTGCGCGCTGCATATCCTCCCCCTCCTACTGCTAGGAGGATGAGGGGCCACCATTTGGCAGAAAAAGCCGAGATACTCATAAGTATCTGCGTAGTGACGGGAAGCTCTATATTGAGCTCCGTATACAGACCTAGAAGTTGAGGCACAACGAACGTGATGAGTATAAACACCACGGCGATGACACCCACCATGACGATAACTGGATAGGCCATCGCACTTTTGAATCGTGATTTAAAATCTCGCTGCTTCTCAAGATCATCAGAAAGTTTGAGAAGGATATCGTTTAGCTTACCTGAGACCTCACCTGCAGTTACGAGTGACACGACGAGCTTGGGGAATCTGCCTGGTGTTTGAGCCAATGCAGCCGAATATGACTTACCTGATTTGATACTAGTGCTGATCTGCATCACGAGATCGCGGAGAGCCTGTTTGTCGACTTGCTCTACGAGGATGTCGTGAGCGCCAGTGATTGTCATACCTGCGTTTAACATAATTCCCACTTGACGAAAATAGGAGATGATATCGTCATCGGTCACGCGCTCAAATAGTGAAGATAAAAAAACTATCTTATTTTCACTTGCACGTTTGATCTCTAGGGGAAAGTACTTATTGTTTCGCAGATACTCAATGACTTCCTTTTCAGACATAGCCTCCAGATGACCTGTCACTTCTTGCTTCTGATACAGAGCGCGATATACATACTTCATGGCTATGAAGAGATGTACTTTTGTAACAGTGAGGGTTTATTTGCATATGTTAACGCAATGTCCTTGGTGATGATGCCCTCGCGAGTCAGCTTTGCTAGATATTTTTCAAATAGGATCATGCCATGCTCATCTCCCGTTTCGAGACTACTATCAATCATGTAGGTTTTGGATTCGCGGATAAGTGCGGCGATGGCAAAAGTATTTTGCATAACTTCTATGGCAGGTATAAGAGGTTGAGATGCGATGGTCGTGGGGATGAGTCTCTGTGTCACGACGACTCGTAGCACTGATGCGAGCTGAGACCTGATTTGGGATTGTTGAAAGGATGGAAACGCATCGATGATACGACTGACCGTCTCGCTGGTAGAGCTAGTGTGGAGCGTAGAAAATACGAGGTGGCCTGTTTCTGCGGCTGTAAGCGCAGCAGAGATCGTGTCATAGTCTCGCATCTCTCCCAGGAGGATGATGTCTGGATCCTGTCGTAGTGCACCACGAAGGGCGTTTGGCCAGCTTTTTGTATCGCGTCCGAGTTCTCGTTGGCTCACCACGCTTTTACCTCGAGGAAATATGTACTCGATAGGATCTTCGATGGTGATGATGTGCTTATTTTCTGTTTGGTTTATCTCCTGCACGAGCGCAGCAAGTGAGGTAGATTTGCCCTCTCCAGTTGGTCCTGTAAAAAGCACCAAGCCCTCCTTGTGTTTTGTAAATGAGTGAAACAAACTGGGGAGCTTTAGCTCTTCGATGGTGCGAATCTTGTCTGAGATGTGCCGAAATGATGCGGCTACCGTATGTTGCTGAAAATAAAAGTTTGCACGAAAACGTAAACCTTCTGGGGTTGTTATGCTGATATCGAGCTCATAGTGAAACAGCAATATCTCCTTTTGCTCATTGCTAAGGAGCGACTGGAGCATCGCGTTTGTTTCCTCCGCAGAGAGTGGGGGGATAGAGTTCAGCTGATACATCTCACGACTGATACGAAGCGTGGGAGAGTAACCGGCTACCACATGCAAGTCAGATGCATTTCGGTCAACGGCGAGTTTGAGAAGTTCTTGTATGGTGACCATGGTATGCGATTATTGGGTGAGTCTCAGAATCTCCTCTATGGTGGTAAGTCCAGATACAGCTTTGAGAAGACCATCTTGGCGCATGGTGATCATCCCCTCATTTCGTGCCTGACGCTCTATCTCTCCCGCTGAAGCATGTTGAATGATGAGTTGGTTGATCTTTGCGGACATGCTAAGCACTTCAAATATACCGATGCGTCCATAATATCCCGTATGATCACACTGCTCACATCCAGAGCCCTTATACAATAAATTGGGGAGCTGTAGAGGTTCACGATTTACTCGGAGTTCATTGTTCAGCAGTTCCATCTCCTCGATTGAGGGAGTGTACGATATCTTGCAATGAGGGCATATTTGTCGTGCGATGCGCTGTGCGACGGTACAAATCAATGCAGAAGATATGAGAAACGGCTCAGCACCGAGATCAGTCAATCGAGGGATTGCAGTCGCGGCACTGTTGGTATGAAGCGTAGCAAAAACCAAATGTCCCGTGAGAGCTGCCTGCACTGCAAGCTGTGTCGTTTCTGTATCGCGGATTTCTCCAATCAATATGATATTTGGATCCTGTCGGAGAAATGAACGCAGTCCACTCGCAAACGTGAGACCTGCCTGAGGGTTGATCTGTACCTGATTGATACCATTGATCTGATACTCGACTGGATCCTCGAGCGTCATGATATTTGTACTGGGTTTATTCAGCATGGTTAGGATGGAGTATAGAGTGGTTGTTTTTCCTGAACCGGTAGGTCCCGTGACCAAGATTATTCCATATGGGCGAGATATCGCATCCTGCACGGTGTGCAGGTTTCCGTGATGCAAACCTATCTCAGACAGCGTGGGGAGCCCTCCGCTTTTGCGCAGCAGACGCATGACCACCTTTTCTCCATAGACGGTCGGCAGCGTTGACACACGGATATCTGCCTCAGTTTTTCCGGAGCCGATACTAAAGCGTCCATCTTGGGGGATGCGTCTTTCATCTAACTTGAGCCCTGACATGATTTTCAGACGTGACACCAAGGAGTCGTGAAGCGAAGTAGGAAGACTCAACTTTTCCTGGAGTATGCCGTCGATGCGGTAGCGTACCCGAGTTTGAGTTTGCTGTGGCTCGATATGTATATCAGACGCTCTACTTTGACTTGCAAAGTCCATGATAGTGTCAACGATTTTAATGATAGGTGACTCGTCCCCTGTTTTTTGAGTGTCCTTTGAGGTATCAGCGATAGTTTTGTGCAACAGTTCCTTGTTCTCCTCGAGTGCCTGAGACACCTCAGGAGCAAATGACTGACTATAAGAAGTGGCTATGGCTTTCTCAATGTCTTGTTGGTAGGCAAGGCAAAACTCAATGTGGTAACCAGTTTTTTGCTCAAGAAAGTTTTGGAGGTTGAGATTGAGCGGATCGGTAGTGGCTACAGAGATGACATGTTGGGCTTCATTTATCTTGAATCCGAGTATGTTATGCCTGATTGCAAGCATCTTTGGAATCAAAGATAATGCCTGGGGATTCACGGCTACCTTGTCGATGAGCACGCTTGGAACATTTAGACAGCGGGCTTTTGCTTCAAGCAATGCGTCTTTTGGGGCAAGGTTGTATTTTAAAATAACCGTCTCAATCTCTTCGTGGGACTGGAGCGCCTCAAGCTCGAGTTTTTCTGACAAATTTGCATCGATATAGCCTCGTTCAACCAATGCAGAGAGGTATATTTTTGGAGAAAGCATACGAGATAACAATACCAAATATTTCGATATCAATCAACATCAAACAAAAAATTTCAATTTACAATTTCTAATCTTCAAATAATGCAAATCTAAATTTAAATAGGAATTTGATTGTAGATATTAGAAATTAGTCTCATATTTCACCTGTAGTGCCTCACAGGACGAGTGAATATGCTATTATGAATCATATGAAAAAGTCCACACGCACACAGGGTTTTACCTTTATTGAGCTCATTATCGCGATTGTGATCATCGGCATACTCAGTGTGATGGGCATTGGTTCATATACCAACTCGCTCAAAACCAGCAGAGATGCGCGGCGCAAGGTCGATATTGACTCTATTCGGAGTGCCTTGGAGCTCTATAAGTCAAATGATATAAACTCATCATATCCCGGCGCATTGACTGCACTTGAGACTCCTACGAAGTTCATCACACTCCCCTTCGATCCTAAAACAAAGTTAAGTTATAGCTATAGCCCCGTCCCACTTGGCTGTGATGGATCAACTTCATACTGCACCACCTATACCATCTCAGCTACGCTTGAAGGAAAAACGACTCCCTATCAACTGGATCCATTTGGCGAAGTAAAATCACAATAAGCTTGATCTTTATGACACGCCCCGCATTTACTCTCATTGAGATTATCGTCGTGATCGCCATCATTGTTACTGTATCAGGGTTTGTCATCGCTCAGATACAGGTGGATGAGACTAAATCTCTTTCATTTGAAACTACCAGGATCTCGGATACCATAGAGTCTATGAGAGCACTCTCTAGCGGCACAAATGCGCGGGAGTGCCCCGCATTTACAGGCTCAGAATCTGATCGTGTGCCCAGGCTCGAAAGTGTATCTATGGTTATCGCCACATCAAACATGTATGAAGTGCGTACAAAATGTGATAGTGAGCCGAATGCCAAGGTCATTATCACTCGCAAACTCCAGAATGGCAATTCGTTCCAAACAACTCCGGAATCAAAGTTTATAACTCTCCTAGGACTGAACAATTTGGAAATATACCCTTTAGATGGGTATATTGATGAGCTTAAAATTCTTTCGGCAGCAAAAAAAGTGTGCAGCTGTATCAAAGTGCTTGCGACAGGACTTCCTCTTGCTTCAACAAGCTGCAAATTAGAGGGAAATTCGTATAGCTGTTTGTACTAAATACACATGTATACCATATCCAGGCACTTTCGTCCAGGACTCAGTCTCGTAGAGACCATGATTTTTGTGGCGATTGTCAGCGTGGTATTCGTCACTATCATCTCAAGCATGGTAGGCACCTCACGCATAGCTAAAAGTGACTTCCATCGGCTCTATGCGACCAGATATGCAGATGATGCCGTCGAGTGGCTCCGTTTCAGTGCATCCCGAGGTTGGCAAGCATTTTATAATGCGATTCCTGCACAAAATGGCGAGACAGAGTATTGCATGAATACAAATCTAGGACTTGCAGATGAGTTTAAGATTGGCGATGAGGTAATCATACATCGCATCTCCTCAGGGTTGCCCTGTGGGTATAGTGGTATGAGCATGGGTTTAGCAACTCCTCCCCTGCCGACCGTAGGTCCACAGGTATTTCGTCGCACCGTCAAATTTACTACTACAAACCCGAGTGAACCAGTCAAAGTCACTGTTACGGTGTCGTGGCAGGACAGCACAAAGTCCCCTCTAGTCACCACTACCACTATACTTTCTCCATGAAATATTTATTTACCACCAGAAAATCAGCATTCACCCTCGTCGAGGTCATCATCGTGCTTTCTATCATCTCGCTGACATTTCCGCTTTTGTTTTCTACACTGTTTGTTGTATCTCGACAGCAAGTGTCAACTAATCGTCTCACTGATGTAAAGCAACAAGGCGATGCGGTGCTGAACTATCTCACGACACAGATGCGAAACAATGCTATACAAATACAGACTTACAATGGCGTAAACTGGGTAAGCGCATGTGAAGATGCGAGCACCGCAGCAGAAAAGATTACCAATAGCACAACGCCTATCTATGGATCCATCTCATTTTTAGATGGAGAAACTCAAACTGACAGCGTCTTTACGATTTCGAAGGGACAGCTTTGCAGACAAACACGGCCTGACGATTCGGCAAGTATCAAATTGGATACCTGTGAGGAGCCTCTCACCAATAGGTCCGTAGTAGTGAGTAATCTAGTGATTCAGTGTATAAACGTTGACACCACCACCAGCCCATTCGTAGAGATTAGTTTCGTCCTTACCGGTGCAAAGGGTCAGGTAGCGGGTGTCGAGCCCACCACTATGAATTTTTCTACCAAAGTCCAGCTACGGCGCAAAACTCTCTCGCTCTAACTAGAGTTGTATCTAACCCACTCTATGTGCTACTGTTATATATATGAAGCAACCTTTGTTTGCCATTGAAATCAATGAGAGCATCACCCGTATTGCAAGTGCGAGATTTGAAAATGGAGTGGTTTTTCTCGAATCAATAGGTATAACTGATACGGAGCCTGGTTTTTTCACGACTGCTGATACAAGTATCACCCAGCAAAAACAAGCTCATATCATCCATACCCTCTGCGCAGACTTAAAGATAACTATAAAACAAGTAAACATCGTCGTGCCCGATGCAGTTTCTTTTGCACAAGTTCTAGAGACGCCCATCCTTTCTGAGGCTGATCTGGTGAGCTCTATCCGGTATCAGGCCGATGAGTTTATCCCGATGAAAGTTGAAGATACCTACCTCGACTTGGAGATTCTAAAACAAGACACCGATGAGGGCAAACTAGATATACTTATCGTTGCGGCACCGCGTAAGATGGTGGATGGGGTGTACAGAACCATTGAGCTTGCGGGTCTGACTCCTGTGCGACTGGAAACAGAGGTGAGTGCTATCAGTCGCTTGGTATCTGAGGTCATGCGCGTAAAGCCGGTACATGAAGGCTACTGTATACTCAATGTAGGGTACTCGGCAAGTTCACTGTATGTGATAGACACAAACACTAGTGCCTTGGTGTTTTACAAAACATGCAAAATTGGCTTTGACTTGGTGTTGCGTGAGATCATGACCAACCTAAATATCTCAAAAGAAGCTGCGATCGAGCTTCTCGCAGCACCTGGGGCCCGGCGCGCAGAAGTCGTGACGTCTATTAGCACCTCACTCAAAGAGCTCGCTCACGAAGTAGACAGACTTGTTGAAGCATACACCCGCCGATTCAGTCTACCAGTTCAGCATATTTTTTCTATCAACTTCTCATCATATATCAGTGATTTTAATCGGCTCATGTCGACTTTTTCGAACTTTAAAGTGGAGTCACTTCCACTCAGTACCGTATACGTGCCAAACCCTGTAGTAAAGGCTTTTTCGAGTGAGATCACGGGTTTTGCATCTGTAGTATCCTCTATCACCGTATGAGCAACTCCATTTTTACCAAGAAGATCAATCTCTTTACTGCGGTCGAAGAGCAGCGAGCTGCTGCAACCAGAAAACTGCGCAAATTTTCTACTTTTTGCATGCACCTTTCTATGGTGCTTGCGCTGGTCCTCATGTTGTCTTTTTTGCTGCAAATCAAACTTCAAGCGGACAATCGACAATTTACCTCGTCACTAAAGGGAGTAGAACAAAGCATCGATAGCCAATTTGAGCACCAACTGAAAATGTCTGTCATAGATGGCAGACTCGCAAAGATATCCTCCGTCTCAGCCTCAGACATACAATATATCAATCTACATAAGCGGATATACAGCCTACTCTCACTTGCGGGAGTGTCTCTCCGTATAAACAAACTCACCATCGAAAAACAACATCTGTTTACCGCCGAAGTCGAGTTTTTAAATAGTGAAGATTTGCGCACTTACCTCGCTGTAGTAGAGGGCCCGGAGTTTAAAAAGAAGATTAAAAAGTTCAGCGTGCAGGATTTTAGATTAGACAAACCTGACTTACGCAAGACAAACTCAGTTATCCTTTCGATTGGCGGCACCATCCTATGAACCCAAAACTAGCCAGATTTATATTTCTACAACGGGTCTATGCGCTTGGTGGGCAGATTGCCTATCCCGTGATCTCCTTTCTTTTGCTTCTACTTCTGGCATTTCAGTGTTATGGGATTTACAACACTTCTATTGAGAGGGTTGCAATCACTGAACGACTTGATGTTTTGACAGAGACCCATAACCAAATCACTGGTAAACGCTCCCTTCCCATTGCCGAGCGTGATCTGTACAACGTCGCTCTTCTCAGGCTCATTCCCCTCACCGAAGATATTTTCCAAATAACGAGTGTTATAAATGCCTTAGTGTCAGACACCGGGATGAAGATCGACCAGTTCTCTCCACCGCGTGAGTCTGATGTCAAAAAGGGCGTCACTCAAGTCACGATAAACATCTCAGGCCCAACCGCAGCGTTTGAAAATTTTTTGCAAAAGTACCAGTATCTGAGTGGCAGATTTATGACGCTCAACTCAGTGCGAGTGACTTACAAAGCGGGCACCGTCTCTGCCCAGCTCACTCTCGTATTTTATACCGCACCCATACCCAAGGACAAATCCGAACTCACCGGTCTCCGCGATCCTCAGCGAAAGCTACTCACCACAATCAAGCCATACCTAGAGAAGATAGGAGAGATCCAAGCAACTGACGGCTCTGAAGAAGTAGATATAGAATATCCGACCACAAGCTCGTTCTAGCACTGCAGATTAGGCTATCTTGAGTTTGGCGACACCATCGGAGAGGATGGCGCCGACACCAGTCCAGTAGACATAGCGGTCCTTTTTGACTACGACTGTTGCGGGAGAAGTAAGAGGATTATAGGTTCCAATAGTCTCGATAAATGCACCATTTTGCTTGCTTGCACGCTCACAAACCACGATACGATAAAAGGGCTGTTTCTTTTTGCCGATGCGGGTGAGTCTGATAGTTGCTGCCATATGGTGTGATCGAAAACTTTAGTTACTGATTAAGCTGGGGGTAGTATATCATTCTGGCAAGATTTTTTCCAGAGCAATACGTGCGGCGGCCTCCTCGGCCTGCTTTTTAGATTTACCGGTACCCGTGCCATACTCAGTATCTTTGATAGCGATTGATACCGTGAATACCTTGCTGTGCTCGGGGCCTTCTTCGTTTACTATAGCATATTGAGGAAGCACATGAAACATCTCCTGGGCCACCTCTTGGAGGTGACTTTTAGGTGATAAATAGAGCTTATTTTTGACAATATGGTCGAGCTTGGTGCCAAAGAGGTGCTTTACTACAAACTCATAAGCAGTATCAAAACCTTTGTCTAAAAAGATGACCGCAATGAGCGCCTCAAAACAATCGGCGAGGATATTAGTATTTTCACGGCCTTTATTTGATTCTTCACCTTTTGAAAGCATGAGATAGGTACCAAGTCCCAGTCCTCCTGATACTTCGGCCAAGCTCTCCATCCTGACGATTGAGGCTTTGATATCGGTATACTCACCTTCGACGAGTGCAGGATAGTTTTTATACAAATAAATTGAGGTGACGAGTGACAACACACTATCTCCCAAAAACTCCAGCTTCTCATTTGAAGGAAGTTGATGTGCTCGATGCTCATTTAGATATGACCTGTGTATAAAGACATTCTGCATGAGTTCCTCGTTTGAGATGGTGATCTGTATGCGATCAAAGAGTGGTTTAAAGGATGTCATAGTTATGTAGTATCTGAATTTGAGTGAGTAAACTCTTTGGATTGTACGATAGCTCCAAGAACTGCATTTACAAAAGCAAATGCACGCTCGCTTCCCATCTCTTTAGCGAGATCCACTGCTTCGTTGATGATGACTTTGGTTGGCTCAGTCTTTTTGATCGTGAGTTCATATACGGCGACACGAAGTATCGCCAAATCCGCCTTTGCCACTTGATCAAGCGGATACTTTGGTGCGAACTCACGAATCCGTGCATCAATAGCAGCCATGGCATCACTGATAATTTTTGCTTCCTCTACGACCGCAGTATCGATATCGCTACTGGGTGCCAGCTGCCCAAACATCTGGGCATATATCTGCTGAACGAGCATGACACGATGGAGGTGCCTTGGATCAGAGTGTGCAGTATCAGATGACATACAAAGGATTATACTAGAAATGAAATGACTGAAGCAAGGGTGGATACGCAATCCAACTTGTTATTTTGCACAAGACTTGCACTCAATGTGGGGAAGACGATGTTTTCCACAGACTTTACAGATAACCATCCCTGGGAGAAGGGTCCGGCGGGAAGCTTTGCGCTTTCCTGATCTCATGGTTGAAAACTTTCGTTTTGGAAGTGGTGTCATACGATGGGAGATTATACCGCACAAACCAGCTAGATTCAATTCAATTTACTTTCCGGAGCTCACCCCAGCTAGTCGTATGACGAGGTGAGCGCAAGTTGCTCTTGACCACCCAGGGTTTTTTGAGCCCTTCTGCAGCATATTTGATCGTTCCGCCCCCCATCTTTTTGGCCAGGGAATCTACAGCCTGCATGACTTTTTCACTTTTTGCTGTGGTTTGGGGAGATATAAATAGCCCTGACTGGAGCGTGTGCTCCTCTGAGATGCCATAGAGTATCACGCCAGCCTTCTTGTACACAAAATTTTTCTTGTAAATATCTTTGAGCAAGGCAAGTACCTCAGCGATAAGCACATTGGTGTGATTGGTTGGCTGCAGAAGAATCGCATGCTTTGAAACATTATATTGAGGCTGATTTTTTTGAAATCTGTTTGTTTGGATAAATATAGTGAGCTCGGCAGTGGTGAGTTTTTGGGCACGGAGCCGCTCAGCAGCGCTGGCGACGTACGTCGCCAGCGCTTCACCCAACTCACTTTGCTCGGTGATGGGTCTTCCAAACGAGCGGGTAGACATGAGAGACTTCTGGTGTGGATTGGCTGATCTTGCATGAACAATCGTGCCGTGAAGTTCCTTCCACGTCGCCACTCCTGGTTCATGAAGTGTGTTCTTTACCCATTCGTGACTCATGGACATCAGATCAGCCACCGTCTTTACTTTGAGTATGTAGAGTTTACGCGCAGATTCGCGACCGATCCCCCACACTTCTTCTACTCCCATCGAGGTAAAAATGGCCCGCGTCTTGGTGCTGTCCAGCATGCTCCAGTCAAGTACGCCTCCCGTTTCGGCTTGGCGTTTTTTTACATAGGCATTTGCAAGCTTTGCGAGCGTTTTGGTAGGAGCGATGCCTATGGATACGGGGATGCCGACATCTTGTTTGATGCGCGCGCGCAGATCCCGCGCGCGCGCCGTCCGATCATCCCAGTGATTGACCGTCAGGAACGCCTCGTCTATAGAGTAGATCTCAATATCAGGCACGATCTCAGAGATGGTGGACATGACACGATTTGAGATGTCCCCATAGAGAGGAAAATTTGAAGAAAATACTTGTATGTTATGAGCTTGCACGATCTGTTTGCATTCAAACAGCGGCTGTCCCATATAAATCTCCAACTTTTTTGCCTCCTGACTCCGCGCGACTACACAGCCATCGTTGCTTGACAGGACAATGACTGGTTTGCCCTCTAGTTGTGGGTTAAACAGTCTCTCACATGAGACGTAAAAGTTATTGCAGTCGACGAGTGCGTACATGGGAAGATACAGGATACAGGATAAATGTCAAAGGATAGTCTTATACAATGAATACTAGGACTACGCATAAAATAAATGCATACGTTTCGTTCTCAACACACCTGTATGTCATTGCGAGGAGCGATAGTGTCGAACCAGTAATGGAGCGACGTGGCAATCCCTTACCAGCCGAGAGATTGCTTCCCCGCCACAGCGGGGCAGGCGCAATGACGCCCACTCTTGAAACGATAAGGCACCGCGTATGAATAGTCCGATTATCCGATTATAGACATCACACTCTCAGATGCGCCAACACCTCTGTCATCCTGAACTTGTTTCAGGATCTTTCACAGGAGCACTTCTAAATGTGATATCTATAGATAATAGTAGTGTCACTTCTTAAACCTATGTATGACGCTGGTCACCACACCCCAGACAGTCATCTCCTGATGATTGCCAAACACGATGGGTGCAAATGCAGGGTTTTCAGAGTGGAGTTCTGGTTTATCAGGATTAGTCAGAGACAGTCTCTTGACCGTCAGGTCACCATCAATGACGGCGATGACGATATCACGATCTATAGCTTGCCTCGATCTGTCCACGATGAGGATATCACCTGGATGGATCCCCGCGCCCAGCATGCTCGTGCCTGATGCCTCCACAAAAAAGGTGGCGATGGGATGAGAGATGAGCAGCTCATCTAGGCTGAGATGTTTTTCAATATGATCACTGGCTGGAGATGGAAATCCTGCGGGTACTCGTGTTGAGACGACAGGATACGACTTAGTGCTTGGTTTGTATGGTGTGGGTCTCATAATAACTCGCTGATTATACTCAGGCTAGATATAATTTATATACACATGTCATGCTATACTTTTCCTCAGATGTTCAAATCAAATAGTAGGCTATGGGCGCTTTTTACTGCATTTACAACTGTTCTTATCTGTGGTGTCTATGTGATCATGATGCGAGGCTTCTATACTACTCCTTACGATAGAGTCTACGTAACGGATTTATACGATCATGCCCAGTATGTGATACCCCAAAGTTTTCGAGGTATTTCTGATGAGCTGGTATATCAAACCATTGGTGATCGACTCGTCAAAGATCAGCGAGATCCCTTTTCGATCGACCCACAGGTTCCTCCCCTTGGCAAAATGCTCTATGGATGGTCGATATATCTGTTTGGCAACGCATATATACTAAATATTTTTTCATTCTGTCTTGCGAGTATGGGAGTATATGCGCTGAGCAGGGCGATAGGACAATCTGCAAAAAGATCATTTTTAGCAGCTCTTGTTTTTATGTTGCAGCCACTGGTGATAGTACAGATGCGAAAGACTATGCTTGATCTTTTGCAGACTGCCACACTACTCTGGTTTCTTGCCTTTTTTGTGTGGCAAACAAAACAACATGCACGCGTGAGGATAGGTAGTTGTTTTGTTGCTGGTATTTTGCTTGGATTTACAGCGTGTATCAAATTTGGACTCTTTTTAGTCCCCATAGTCCTTGCGTTACTCCCACTCATCAGACTTCCTCGTAAATTAGCACTCGTTTGTATTTTTATCCTGTGCGTTGGCTTTGGGTTGGGCTATTCACTTCCCTATGCCTCGCACATTTCTCACGTGGGAGTAGTGCAATTTGCAAAAAATCAAAAGTGGTTACTATCCTTCTGGATGGGTGCAGGTGAAAAGATCCATGCAAATATAGGCATGCCACTCATCACACTGGTGTTTGGTATGTACAAACATTTCACAGCCGCGGCTCGCTGGTCACTGCAAGGAGAATGGAGTCCGATTTTGAGTATATCTACCATCTTCCTTGTGGTGCAACTTAAAACTATTAGGACCTGGCTTTTTTCCGAGAGGCCACAAGTCCTTCCCTTGCGCATCTCACTTTTTCTTTTGTTACTGTACTGTGTAGTGCCATTTTATCCACGATATCTCGTCATTCTGACGCCCTTTTTGATTTTGGCCTGGATTGGTTCATGCAAGAAGCAACTCTTACAAATCACGGCGGTGATATCCGTTGCGATTATGCTGGCCCTCTTGCCCTTCTATGCGAAGGATTCGCTGACTGAGTTTGTCTCATCTCTCAGATATAACGCACATCATGCGCTCTATAAGGAGTTATATATGATGAGCGACCGAGGAGTGGCTGATCTTGAGACCAGAGAAGATTTTTGGACTCACAATTTGCGTGCGTGGAATCAAATCGAAGGATCAGACCTGACATTTGACATGAAACCAGCAAATCTGGATCATTTTAAAACGCAAATTGATATGCCATATACGATCAGTTACAAGACGCATCTTGGTACTATTAGTCAACAGGGAACCCTGCATATTTACACGGTGGGTGGGATGAAAAAGTTTCAATGGAAAGATGATTTGATTATTCCCCACTTTACCAAAAGCTCCATATTGACAGCGCACAAGGTATTTGGACGACCGGGGACTGTCCATGACTCTCGTGGAGCTCTCCTGGCAGAAGAGATACTTATACCTCACCTTGCGATTCTTAAAAAGGAAATACTTGATGAAAAAATCGTTTTAAATACTTCAGCTCTGATGACTGACAAGGAAGTGTATGAGGTAGAAAATGCTTTTAAAACAAATCATATTGACGATCAGCTTGCTCTTGTTGGACCGATACCTTCAGACGCCAGTATTCCTAGCGTTTTGCCAAGGGGGATGTATATCACGCGAATGCCATACATTGCTGACCATCTGCGCGCTCGGTATCCCACTGCATTTTCTGTTATGGGAGGCGAGATAGTCGTCGAAGATGCTGTGAAGCGTATCACTATACTTGCTCGGCAACCAATTGATGGGAGAGACCTCGCGCTTGATAAATGAGCACGTCGCCTGACCTATCCGCAATTTATTTCAAAGATTTCTTATAGAAATATTCTTTTGCATCCTCACCAATTTTCTCAAAACCATTTTTATTATAAAAGGAGTGCGCTCGTTTCATAAATAATGCGGTACTCAACTCCATCTCCGTATAACCTGTTTCTATAGCAAAAATTAAGGCAGTATTTAGAAGCTGCTGAGCCACGCCTGTTCCTTGATACTCTGGTAGGACAAACATTCTGCGTAACTTAGCAATTGGCCCATCGTTATTTTCTACAGCAATAGTTCCAATAACTTTGCTATCAACAAGTGCAATCCAAAATCTTCCTCTATCCTTGTACACCCCAGGTATCATGTCCAAATCGGCATCTCTCCCTAGGGGATTTAGATCCTTGTTTATACCCAAATCACGTTGGGTGTATAAGATAACTTTCTTTACCTCACTCGTATATTCAGATGTAAATTCAACAATTTTACAATCCATAGACTGCGATAATGCAGATTGATTTTAATATTAGCGGTTTCCGCTCACTCACAAGCTACGTGACTGAGGCAAATGAGTGGATCCTACAGGACTTGAACCTGTGACATCTACTGTGTAAAAGTAGCGCTCTACCAACTGAGCTAAGGATCCAGAAGGCAAGGTTGTTTACAATGCAATCAGGTTTATAAAGCTCACATGCCATAAAGCTTTCATGCTCTGAACATTAGGAACATTATAAACTTTATAAACATTAGAAACTAACCTTTCCTTTTGTCTGTGCGTGATCATGGAGTCGAACCATGCACCTCTGTCTTATCAGGACAGCGTTCTACCGATGAACTAATCACGCAAACCCAAAAGCATATTATACATCCTTTAACCAGTCTATAAACCGTATATTACGCCCTATTTGATCAAAAGGAGAGTACAATCAATATGCGCTTGACAAGTACCTCGGATTCTAGCAAACTGGTACTTATTATACAACGAGCAGATTGCTACACAATCGCCTGCTGTAGATCTAATGTTCGAGCGTTGCATTTTCTAATTGGTGAGTTTCAAACCGCATGTTGTATTTTTCTGAACTCAAAGAAGTAGCAGTCGTTGATCAAAATGATATATATATTGGCGTCGTGGCTGACATGGTTTTTCGCTGCATTTCGACAGCACCAGTCACAAAGATATTGATAAGACAGCCTTCGGGTCAACAGATCTTGCTCCCCGTTTCTGCGATCATAAAAGTTTCCCAGATTGTCCGTATACAGAGCGACATAGAGCCTACCATACTGGAGGAAAATGAGCTTTTTATAGGTAAAAATATCACTGACCAACAGATCATCGATATCTCAGGAAGTAAAATCGTGAGGGTAAACGATGTAGTTCTGGTGCAAACTCCAGGACTCCATATCACGGGAGTCGATGTGGGTATCCTGGGTATCTTGCGCTGGTTTGGCCTTGAAGACTCGTTTTGCAAAGTTGCACGTTTTCTTCGCCATCCGATCAATCCACGATTCCTATCATGGGCTGATGTGGCTCCACTCGAGCTCGCGCGCGGACGAGTGATGATGCGTAAACAAGAGACAAACCTCAAAAAACTGAATCCAGAGGATCTCGCCGATCATCTCGACAGAACCAACATCCGCAACGTGCGCCGTATTCTTGGACTCCTGGATGAAGCATATGCAGCAGAAGTCATAAACAACCTCAATCCTAGTTTTCAAACTGCCCTTTTCAAGTCATTTCCTCCAGACAAATCTGCGAAAGTACTATCCATTTTGGATCCTGATGAGGCTGTAGATATCATTCTCACCTTGGATAAGCATGCAAGGGCCAAGATCCTCTCCCTTTTTGAATCAGAAAAACATGATCAGATAGCAAAACTCATTTCTCTTTCCCATACGCCGATTGGCGACATCATCTCTGTTGAGTTTACCACCGTGACCGCAGACCAAACCGTCAGGCAGGTCAAAGCTGTACTCAGTCAAGAGCTCGAGTCACAAGTTGAGTCTTCCAATGTATATGTAGTCAATCAGACCGGCCAGCTTGTCGGAGTATTCAACCTCCATGAGCTACTTGCACATACTGAAGATACTCAGGTATACAAGTTTATGATTCAAAACCTCGTGGTCATACACCTCTCTACTCCAAAAGAGATCGCCTGGAAGAAGATGGTAAAGTATAAGTTTGGATATCTTCCAGTAGTCGACGGCGAAAAAAAGATGGTAGGAATAGTGCGATGGTTTGACACAGTTGAGGACAAGTTGCAGTATTAGTACATACTCTATTATGAAAGCATATATCCGTAAGATTAACAAAAAACTGCTCCTCATTTTTGCAGTGGTCGGTCCCTCGATCGTGACTACGATGGCTGGTAACGATGGCGGCGGCGTGGTGACCTATTCACTGGCTGGAGCTACCTTTGGATTTGGACTCCTTATTCTGTTGCCGTTTTTGACCGTGATCTATGGACTCACCCAAGAGATTGGTTCACGTATCGCCATAGTCTCGGGTCGAGGTCTGGCAGACTTGATCCGCGAGCGATTTGGAGTACGCACCTCAGTGGTCGTATTTTCCCTCTTCTTTGTTGCAAACACTGGTACCCTCATCACCAACGCTGCCGTGATCAAGTCATCTCTCGCACTTTTTGGTGTGAGCCCACTCTGGATCACCATCATCTGCATCGTGATTGTGGTAGCGGTGTCGTTTATGGTGACCCGGTTTGATTACAATACTAATCAGCGGATATTTCTCGCTAGCATGTTTCTCTATGTGGCCTACGCTGTCTCCGCAGTGAATGTAAAGCCGGATTGGAAAGCTGCATTTGGAGCCTTGATATGGCCTACTCGTGAGAGCCTCCAGCCCACTGCGATCATAGCCTCAATTGCCTTTGTGGGTACCACCATCACTCCGTGGGGACAGTTTTTCATCCAGAGCTTTATGAAGGACAAAAAACTTCCTCTTGAACATCTTTCAATATCCAGATTTGAGGCATACTTTGGAGCGTTTATCTCTAACCTGTGTACTTTTTTTATCATAGTAGCTACCTCTGCTGCGCTATATGATAACCACATCATATTAGAAACGGGCGAGCAAGCTGCTCTCGCCATTGAGCCGTTTGCAGGTAAGTTTGCCTCAGCACTTTTTGGAGTTGGATTTCTGAATGCGGGTATCATTGGCATCATCATTGTCGGGCTCTCGACTTCATACGCATTTACCGAGTTTTTCGGATTTGAGGGAACTCTCGATGTGGGCTATGCAAAGGGAAAAAACTTTTACAAACTTTTTTATGTGCAGATCGTCATCGCTTTTATCATCGTACTGTTTCCTGCTGTATCCGCGTTTAAAATCGCTGCATTTTCTCAGTCATTCAACGGCATATTGCTGCCGTTTATCTTCTATTATCTGATTCGCCTCTCATCTGACAAAGGTTTGATGAACAACCATGCGATTGATCCAGTGAGAAGATTTCTTCTTTCGATGTCGGCAGTACTCATCGCCTCGGCGTCGATATTTAGCATCATATACAGTATATTTTATATATGAGAAAGATAGTGGTTGTATCAGATTGGGCAAACGACAGTCTTGCATGTCAAGAGTTTCGAAGTGCTTTGTATGGATACTCAAAGGTTGCAGTAGATCTCAAAATTTCGTTCGTGCTGTCCCAGCAATCTACCGTACATGCAGGATTTTTACTCTCACAGATATCTATGACTGAGGAGCGATATGGCTCGCCCACCGAAGCCATGATATTTGTAGATGTTACTGAGAAATCAGATGATACACCAGACGAAATGAGAGTGACGCACCCCTTTCTCGCTGTCAAACTTGTATCTGGGTTGTATATCTGTGGCTTGCAGCGGGGATATGAGTACACGCTGATCCACAAGCGCATAGATGAGTGCTGGTCATTTTCTGAGCCACATACCGATTTCACCCTCGTGCCCTATCGTGATAGTCATGCACGTTTGGCAGCACACATCGCTGACTATATGGAAGACGAGCTCGACCTCGAAGAGCTTCATACGGCGCAGATACCCTCCATACCCGAAGGTAATTTTTTTGTATTGCGTCATGACCATCGGGGAGTCATCACGACTTCCTTGACCCATGACGATATTCGTGAGCGATCTACCTCAGGCGACCAAGTAGTCCTCTCACTTGCTGACAAGTCCCATACGTTTACCTACTCTGACAACCCTGCCTCTGCGCACATGCGTTCCTGGCATCTGTACCCAGGTCCCTCTGGCGATCCCCACAATCCATATATGGATGTCCTTGCAGACTCCACCTCCCGACTCGATGTGATGCCAGGAGATGGGGTTGTACTGAAATGACTCTGAGTTCCGTTATTCTTATCTGCCCTACTCTCTTCTTACATACTTCTATGCTGACTCATCTCCTCGCATTCCACCAATCAGACATTTTAGTGATTAGGTACCAGCCTGCTTCCACTGGATGAGTGATGCAGTATTTGAGCTCATTTTTACAGTTTGGTGCAAAGTAGACGGTGAGCTGCCTGGTGATATCTACTCCTCCTTGTGAAAAGCGTACAGTCGCATCGACTTTTGTAGGGACCTCACTCACGATATCTACATACTGGTGTTGGGATTTTCGGAGCTCCCCAAGGCGGTCTATTTGCATCCCCTCAGGCACAGTGATGATCTGCGCCTCTTCATCTAGAAGAATAGGAAAGTTCAGATCATCATGCGGCTCTATGATGAGTCTAACAGGATTTCTCCCCGCGATAGCAAACGTATTCGTCGCATTGATTCGGCTATAGTGTGTGCTGAGGGCTCTGCCTACCGACTCAGGATATGCATAGGGATAAAATACAAATCGTTGCTCATTCCACCCTTCAATATGCGACAGGTCAAATGTCATCTGCTGTACCATTCCCTCTGGTCGCAGATTCATGCTAAAAAGTGGCACATCCCCCCATCTCCATGTATATGCCCCATGAGATTCAGTGACGGGGAACGAAAGAGGTGTAAAGGGGATATATGCCAGCTCCTGCGCTTGACTAGTGAACGTGGTGGTCGACGGATCAAATCGTATTGATCGATCACCCAGCTTGATCACTACGGTATCAAAAGCATCTTGCACTGCCTTGTATGTTTGTGGTACGCTGGCATCAACTATCAAACGAGTGGATCCCCCTACGGTGTCGTAATACACGGGTAAAAACTCATGAGGAATATGCCGGTAGGTGTGGTCAGTGGTATCGTGCCATCTGGATCCATCTATGAGAAATGGCACGATCCAATAACCTTCATGCTTGGCGATTGTATTATTGTAAGGATCTGTCAACTTCGGTGAATATACACGTATGTCGCTGATATAAAGCTCTCCTCTGCTTCGTACAATGCGTATACGATAGGTGGAAGAAGTCATCCAGGTCGCCTGTGCCTCATCATGCACCCCTGTGTAGCTGGTGACTGAGTGCGAGCCGAAGATCAGTCCTACACGATCGACTGGTACCGGCATCAGCCGAGTATTTTCGTACTCTTGTGCAACCCACTCGAGTTGCTTTACATACTCATTTTGATAGGAGATATCCATGCTGTTCTCTAGTCCGATACAGGCAAACCCAAGAGGATTTAGATTGGTGTCAAATGCTTGAGTGAGAAGTTTTTTAAAATACTCCAGCGTTCTTCCTCCGCGCGCATAGTCATTTGGTTGTGAGGTGTAGGAGCTGGTTGCATCTCCGTAGTTATAGATAGGATCCGTCACTGTTTGTCTCACGATCCAGAGTGGATCAGGAGTAGCAAAATCAGGTACCATGAGCCAGTTTTTTGATGCGGGGTACGGATAATGAGGTGGACCTCCATAGAGGGTATAACTATCTGTCCCCCACTGCTCGCGTGTGATTTGGTGAAAGCCGATGCTATATGCATCCTTGATATAGTTTGCGCTGTCAGTATCGATCATCCACGCCGAACTTACACGAGGATAACTCCCAAATGACTTTTTAAATTGTGCAAACAAGGTGTCGAGCAGTTTCTTTCTCGCTATTTTTGGATAGCCTATCGTAAATGCATGATGTGCTTGATACCAGCTCTCGCTGGTGCCACGATAGCTGACGTCTGCAGCTTCCGCAAGGGACGGGACCACCTCCACCATGACTCCGATGTCGATCAGGTCAGGATATGTCGTCTTGTAGGTTTTTAACAGTTGGACATATGCATCGCTGGTGAGCGCATCATACCGGACCGCATAGGTAGCAGGGAGTCCTAGGCGTGTGGTAGTTTTGAGCTGCAGCTCTAGATTTGCGAGGCTCCCCTTACTACAGCACTCCTCACCGCGGACTTGGTTGATGATCACGAGGGCATTGGGGGTGATGGAGGCGGATGCGGAGGGAGGAAAGAGAAATAGGGAAATAGAGAAACAGAGGAAATAGGAGATAGCAAAAGCAGAAGTCCGTCCATTCATACCCTCATTATAGGTGAATAAGGTATAAAAAAACCCTCCACTTGCGTGGAGGGGATGATTTTCTATTATGCACACAAAAAAGCTTTTAGATCAGGCAATAGAATCGCGAAATGTATACATACCGCTGCAGGTTTCAGTTGTTATTAAATATTTTTTTGTCTCCGGCTGACTATGTCTTCAGACTCTTCGCAAATACTGCGTGACCTCTCATAGAATGACGGTGTCATCTATGACAGGAAATTATCGACTTCCGTTCGATAAAAAAGAAAAAAGAAAGGAGGTGATCCAACCGCACCTTCCAGTACGGTTACCTTGTTACGACTTAACCCTCATCGCCGGCGATATACGCCCACGGCAAAACCGCAGTTCATATATTGTCGACTTTGTTGGTTTGACGGGCGGTGTGTGCAAGAGGCAAGAACGTATTCACCGCGGTATAGCTG
>CAZUKL010000007.1:0-64443 GCA_964620925.1 uncultured Gammaproteobacteria bacterium
CTAATTCACTGTACCGATTTCTGTTACAAATTGTGAAAGTGCTGGTCTAGAGCCTTATTAATTATTAATTCTCAATTACTTTATCTTGAATTTGGTCAGCGTGCTGTCGATCCCCTTTGCTGCCTCGGCTATAGCTGCCGAATAAGTGACTCCCGTACTCGTGCTGTCGATAGCCTTACCGATATATGTTGATATTTCATCATCCATCCCCTTGTCAAACGTCCGCGTATTGAGCGGAAGACTCACCGAGTAGTCGGCTTGCTCGATGATGGGAGCAAGTAGCTTATTGTCACTCAGCTTTGCTTTCATATCTACCCGCGAATATACGGTTCCCAACCCTCGAGTTTTTGTTTGTGCTTCAAAGATTTTTTGTAGGCTGGCTTGGCTAGCCATATATTTGAGCAATTTCCACGCTTCGAGTTGATTCGTGGCAGTGGCATAAGGTGATACACCTTCGGCCCAATAGCTCGCTATGGTAACTTTCTCACCTTGGATACCTTCAGGAAGTGCAGCAACTGCAAGCTTTATATCTGGATTTTTTGCCTTGATGATAGGTATCTGCCAGGAATAGGCAAATATCATGGCTACCTTCCCTTGAGCAAATGCATCTATCGAGTTTGGAAGTTTTGCCGACCACACGTGTTCTTCATCAAAAAATCTATATACATTGAGCGCCTCTCCAGCTAACGCAGTGTTTTCTGGAGTGCTTAACGTCTTTAGACGATTCAGTGCCCAGTCGTTGTTTAGGTCACTTTGTTTGGGGGGTGGATTGAGCATCATCAGCACTGCAAAAATATCTGAAAAGTGCTCTACATTGTTTGATGTCCCCAACGCGATGCCTGATGTCACCGGGACATCATCGATCCCCTTGACCGTAACTGCATTTACGGTGGCCTGAAGCTCTCCTCCTACCCACTGACGTGGAGGAGCGGCTATACCTCCCGCCTTTAGAATATCTTGATTGTAGAGCAGCACAAGGTTGTCGATGTACAGGGGGATGCCGTAATATTTCTCATCACTAGATGATTTGAGGTCCTGTTGATTGATTTTATAAAACGTACTCTCATACTCACTGGCGGTCATGACAGTCGCGGGGAGCGGGGCAAGATATTTTTCAGTGGTGGACACAAGCTGTGGCACCCAGGTATTGTGAAATCGAAATATATCCGGTCCCTTTTTATTTACTGATCTTCCTTTTAATAATGAGAGATAGTCTTTGGGTGATTTTTTCTCATATGTTATGGTGACGTGCGGATTGGCGAGTTTGTATGCATCAAATACCGATCTGTATATAGCCTCATCCTCCCATAATCCCCAATAGGTCAGGGTCACCGGGACCGCTACACTTGCACTTTTTCGGTTAAACAACGCAATCAGTCCAAAAAATACTCCCAGAAAAATCACCACCACGATACCTATAAAAAGGTACTTGATCTTTGTATCCTCTCTCTCAGCGCTGGGCACTGCATCGAGAACTTGAGCAGTAGGATGATCTACTTCATTTACTGATGATACCTCTTCAGGAACTTCTTCTGGCACTTGAGAAGCAGCGTATGCATCAGGGTACTTTTCAGCTACTACATTTTCAAATATTGGATCTGGCGTCTCCGGGGGTGGCTGAGGAATACTTGTTTTATCGGGATTCATATAAATAGTCTAACTCGAAGCTAAAAACCACTGGTACACATGATATCATATATCACATGTTCGTAAAACGTCGTATTCCTCATACTGCTATTCAAGTTACTGCATTTTTTGTAGGTATAGGACTGACCTGTTTGGTAGTACTGGTAGGATTTGTCATAGGGATCGCGGTGCAAGATATAAACTCAAAAGGACACATATACCCTGGTATCAAACTAGATAATCAACCCATCTCTGGCAAAACTACCCACGAACTTACCAAAAAATATGAGATGTTGAACGAATCTCTCTCGTCAGTACAACTCGAACTCTGGTATGAGGAGGATCTGGTGGCATCCTTTTCAGGCAAGATGCTTCATGTCAGATCAAATGGAGCAGATCTTGTCGCCCGAGCATATAAAATCGGAAGACAGGGGACCTGGAGCGAACGCACTATGCAGAAATTGCTGGTATTACTGCAGTTAAAAACGCATGTGTTTCACTCGTCGATCGAGGTTGATGAGAGGACCCTTCTCAGTACCCTTACGGAGCTTTCTACCAAACATGACGTGAGTCCCCGAGATGCTTTGTTCAAAATGGCAGAGGGAAAAGTCACTGCGTTTGCTCCAGAAAAGGATGGTATACGGATCAATCAATCAAAGGTACTCGCTGATGTGCAGTCTCATCTCTCCTCGCCCGGTGTCTTGGCTGGCACTCGCGCCTCAGTCCCAAAGAAGATACTCGTCCACAGTGATATCATCAAACCAAAAATCACTCTAGAACAATCAAATACTCACGGGATCAAAGAAGTCATCGGTGAGGGTAAGTCTGACTATACTCACTCCATCCCCGGACGTATTCACAATCTACTCCTAGCTTCAAAGAGGCTGCATGGGGTGCTCATACCAAAGGGTGGCACTTTTTCGTATGTGGATACGGTTGGAGAGATATCGGCACGTACTGGGTATCAATCTGCGTATGTCATCGTAAATGGTCGCACTGTGCTTGGTGATGGAGGGGGGGTGTGCCAGACATCAACCACGCTCTTTCGTGCCGCTCTCAATTCTGGTCTCAAAATCACCGAGTGGCATGCTCATGCCTATCGAGTGGGGTACTATGAGAACGATAGCAAGCCGGGTAGAGATGCTACTATATACTCACCATCTGTTGACCTCAAGTTTGTGAATGATACCCCTTCGGCGATACTCATCGAGGTAGAAACGGATGAAGAGAAAAAATTACTCACCTATCGCTTCTGGGGTACGAAAGACAATCGCATTGTCTCGATATCTGACATATCAACTAGTGGAGCAGTAGGAGCTCCTGCCCCCCGATACCAGGATGATCCCACACTTCCCAAAGGGGTGATCCGACAGGTTGACTGGGCAGCTGCGGGACTCAATGCATGGTTTGATTATGAGGTGACGAAGGATACAAAAGTGATACAGAAGAGAAGATTTACTTCAAACTATAGACCATGGCAGGCAGTCTATCTCGTGGGTACGAGGGAGTAAACCGTGAATTTTAGCGGAACCATGCGGCGCGGCCGAGGGTGTACTCCGGACGCTTGAGGGTGCGAATACCTATCTGCTTTGCAGGTACTCCGCCTACTATTTCAAAAGGAGCAACACTCTTGGTCACGACTGCACCAGCTCCGACAATCGCTCCTCGCCCAATGGTGACACCGGGCAGGATGATAGCGCGAGGGCCAATAAAGACATAGTCGTCGATGATCACTTTTTTTGATATAGCTTTGAATGCGGGATCATTGATGTCATGCTGACTGTTGTAGATCATGACCTCAGAGGCGATATCTACATGATCGCCGATACGCAGCTCATCCCGACCATCAAACACACATCCCTCTCCCACGATACTGTCAACACCGATGGCGATCCCAAACGGATCATATACTCGAAATCCCGTGTGTATGCTCGAGCCTGATCCAACCGACATGCCTGACATGCGATAGAAAAATCTACGTACATGGTGGCTCGGAATATTACCAACTATATGGAGCCATAACACAGTGTATTCCATGAGTACTGTACGGATTCGGCGAAGGATTTTGTGGGTGATCCAGATGAACGTGCTCTGTTTGCGAGTAGATTTTTTCTTTGCCATACATTCATTGTACGCCACAAAAGAACAGGGGCAAGATCAACAGGACTTTCGCTCACTTGTCATCTCGACTCCTCAAGACCCATTGGGTCGCGAGGGTGGAGAGATCTCAAAATGAGAACATATACACTTACAATATATTATTGGTGTGAGATCTCTCCACCCTCGCGCTTACGCTTGAGGAGTCGAGATGACATGCAGAACGCTTTAGAGCGAAAGTCCTGATCAAAAATCTATATCATCAAAATCGCTCGATGAAATCTTTCCTTTTTCAGTCTGCGTGCGGAGTGAGTGAGTCGCTTGCCACTGGCTGACCGCAGGATCTATATCCCAATTGTCGATAATCGTATCTGTCTTTGATGCGCTCTCGTCGATACTGGTGATAAACCGCGATCTCGTGGAGTACTGACGTCTCCCATACATCCCGCGTCTCTTCGCCCACGTGATGTACAAGCGACTTCGTGCGCGCGTGATGCCGACATAAAAAAGTCTTCGCTCCTCCTCGAGCGCTGGCGGATCCTCAAGACTCCGCGAGTGAGGAAGCAGCCCTTCCTCAAGACCTATCACAAATACCGTGTCAAACTCCAGACCCTTTGAAGCATGGAGAGACATGAGACGCACTCCTTTTCCTTTGTGCTTTCGCTCGCCCATAAAGCGCTCACTCTCCACGAGTGCAACATGTTCAAAAAATTCAGTGAGTGTTGCTCTGCCCGACGCGACGCTTTTTAACTCTTTTATATTTTCGATTCGAGACGCATCCTCTGGATCATCTGCGTCGTATATATCTAGATATGAGGTCTTTGCCAATACCAGCTCCAAAAGAGTCTCAGGATTTGAATCAGATACAAAGTTTAGGAGGTCAGGATATGCCAGCATAAACTGCTCCCATCGTCGCTTGCCAAGCTTTTGGATACGCTCTTTTGCAACTGGATCTTCTGGTTCAACCAGCAGTCTCAGATATGAGAGTACATCGCGCACTTCTTTGCGATCATAAAATCGCGTCCCTCCGACCAGAATATAGGGGATGCCATAGCGGAGAAAAACTTCCTCGATAGCGCGTGACTGAGCATTCGTACGATAGAGTACTGCAAAGTGAGCATAGGGATCTGTATCAGTAGGGTCTGAGAGATATGCTTGTGCTTGATCGGTGATCATGCTACCCACATAGAGCGCCTCACCTTCCTCGTTATCACTTTCTTTTTCTACGATTTCTGCGCCCTGCTCACCATCAGTGTGAAGTTTTAGTATTGGGTGGGTTTGGTTTTGGATAATCTTCTCGTACGCGTAACTCAAGATGGATTGTGTGGATCGATAGTTTCGCTCCAGATAAAAGATTTTGGTGTGGGGAAAATCCTCACTAAACCGCTCTAGATTGCGGATATCTGCACCTCGCCAACTATAAATAGCCTGTGAGAAATCGCCTACCACTGAGATATTGCCGTGTGCTTGTGCGAGCATGCGCGCGAGGGCATACTGTGCCATATTGGTATCCTGGAACTCATCGATGAGTACATAGCGGTACTCATCCTGATAGGTTTTTAACACTTCGGGATGCGCTCTAAAGAGCTCCACTGTGCGCATAAGCAGATCATCAAAGTCAACTGCCTGATACTGCTGCAGTTGTTTTTGGTATTCAAAATATACTTGGGCAACCTGGGCGGCTTTATAAAACGAAAAGACATCCAGAAATCTTTCGGGGGAAATAAGTTGGTTTTTTGCATCTGATATCTTTGCGAGAAAAAATCCATGAGTGAGTTTGCCTACGTCCATCTTCTTGATGATTTGCTTTACGAGTGACTCCTGGTCATCTTGAGTGTAAATGGCAAAATCTGTTGCGATGCCTATATGATGTCCCGAGAATCTGAGTATCCGCGCGCAGAAAGAATGAAAGGTGCCGATATACCCGAGCTTCACCCGCGAATCCCCTCCTCCACTCATGCGCCTCATACGCTCTTTCATCTCGCCAGCTGCCTTGTTTGTAAAGGTGATCATGAGGATCTCTTCGGGGTGGCATATCTTCTCAGCGAGAAGATATGCCACCTTGTGTATAAGTACTCTCGTTTTGCCAGATCCCGCACCCGCGAGTATGATCGAGGGTCCTGAGGTATAACGCACCGCTTCTTGTTGCTCGGGATTCAGGTCTTTAAGGATATCTTCTGACATAGGTGAGTATAATAATACGAGATAAAAGCGAAATATGTCACGAGGGGAAAAGAGGTAAATCTACAATGTACAATATACAGTGGCAAATAATATCAATTTGATTTGGATTGATATTGACCCTTTTCTAGTTATTTGCAAATTTGATTGTAAATTGTAAATTTATTCTCCCCTATGTACCTCATCGCAAACTGGAAATCACACGGAGACCTCCTCAGTACTCGAAGTTGGGTACACAAGTTTCTGGAGGCTCTACACCCTGATACTGTTCAGGCGCTCCACTCAGGCAAACTCGTGGTAGTGATCTGTCCTCCTGCCCCTCTCTTGTACCCACTCAAAACTCTGTTGACGGACTATCCTATCGCCATAGGTGCCCAGGATATATCTTCTCATTCCCAGGGTTCCATGACGGGTGAAGTATCTGGCGAGGCATATATTGGCATCGCAACCTATGTTCTGATTGGGCATGATGAACGACGGAAGCTAGGCGAGGATGCGGAGACGACACGCATGAAGTATGCACAGGCCCAAATGGCTGGACTCACCCCTCTCCTCTGTGTGAGTTCGGTAGCTCAGTACATTGCTGGCGCACCCATCGTGGCGTTCGAACCAGTAGAATCCATTGGCACTGGCCATGCAACTGTTCCAGATGAGGTGATTCAGTTCCGTGTGGCTCTTTCACTTCCTACGGATGTGAAATATATCTATGGCGGGAGCGTGAACAGAGATACTATCACTCTCTACCTCTCTCATCCGGAGATCGATGGATTTTTGTGTGGAGCTGCAAGTTTGGATCCAATCCATTTTAGTCAATTAGCAAATGCCCTTGCCGCCCATGCCTAAACTCTCGTTCCGTTTCGTGCTCAGGTTGGTCATTGGCGTAGTTCTATTGGCGACCTTGTTCCTCTTTGTCATAGGCAATAGATTGAGGACAGCAGCAAAGCTCAGCTGGTCTGAGGTCTGGTCAGCCACCACAAAAGTGATTGACCAAAATCAAACTCATACCTTTTTGGTTCTCGGGATAGGAGGATCTGGTCACGAAGGCCCAAATCTCACAGATACTATTCTACTCGCCTCATACAGACCTCAAACCCATACCCTGACTACACTTGGCCTTCCTCGCGATATCTGGGACACGGATACGCAGGATAAGATCAATGCTACATACACCTACGCCCTTGCACAAAAAGTGGTTGATCCTTATACCTATACAAAAATGAAGTTTGAACGCATCACCGGTGTCAGCATCGACCAGGTGATTGTGATTGATTTTGGTACTTTTGCAAAGGCGATCGACATCATGGGAGGAGTGACGGTGGTCAATGATGTGGCATTTACTGATCCTCAATATCCTATTGCTGGTGCTGAGAATACAGACTGCGTTCCATTTGATGTCAACTACGGATGTAGATACGAATCAGTGAGCTTTATCAAAGGGCCTATACAGATGGATGGATCTAAGGCCCTCAAATTTGTCAGGTCTCGTCACGCAATAGGAGATGAAGGTACAGATTTTGCACGCTCTCATAGGCAACAGCTGGTGGTCACTGGTATAAAGCAGAAGCTTATCACACTACTCTCTTCACTACAAATTTCTCGGATTGTCGATTTGGTTTCGTACGCTGATGCCCACGTTGCTCGAACGATGTCAAATGCAGATGTGCTCCTTTTAGTCACAGATATGGTGAAACATCGAAGTTCACTCACCATGTCCCACAAAAAGATCCCTGATGATTCCCTGATCGTTCCTCCTGCAGTTGACTTTGAAGACAGATATGTCCTCATACCAAAGGATAAAAAAGACAGCTCCCTCGCAGAGGTGATACAAACACTCTTAGATTAGTCTCGCGTATACCTACCGGCTCGGATAGATATATATCCACCCAACAGACAGAATGCTCCCATCCATATGAGCCACTGTGGCATGCCGCCCGGTGGAACCCCTTTGACAACAAGTGTATTTTGTGGAGGTTGGGTGACGAGTGGAGTCACCCCAGCAGGCACTACAGGAACACGTGTGGGTGTAAGTTGCCCTGAGGGAGTAGATACTTGGTTGGGAGATTTGGTAGTAGTCTCTCCCAGCACTTGTTCTCCAGCTTTGGCAATCACAAAAGTGCGAACCAAGCTGCGGATTGTGCCATTGTTATCCGGTATATGGATGGTGAGTGTATACCGACCTGGCGCTAGCGTTGCTGCATCCTCGGCTATCCACGTACCGTCTTTCCGCACAGTAGTTTCGTAGGTGAGAGGTGGCTGCGAGTCTAGTGTCATCACGATGCGTGTGCCTGGAACCCCTTTTCCTTTGATCAGTGGTTTCCCGAGTGGGATGAGAGAGCCTTGAACTGGAAACAAAACTGATACTGCATGCTCTTGTTGTGACGCGCGCGTAGTGGATGCAGGGAGCACATTCTGTTGATTTACAGACATAAACGAGTAGTCGGTTCCAAGCACGATAGCCTGTGGCAAGGGCGCCGAACGAGAAAGTACCGACTGAACAGTGGAAGATGCATGCTCCTCGGTTTGTATCTGGATACGGAGCGAGTCTTCTGGCGTTGTGGCCCATGGGATGCTGATAAGCCATTCACCCGTGGATTTGGTAAAGGTAGATGCAAATCTATTTGATGACTTTGGCACGGTGGAGATGGTGACAGTGGCGCCCACTACGGGTGCTCCCTGGGCATCTATCACTTTGCCATAGATGGGCTTTGACAATGTCCCTGCTTGCCTCTTGGTGAGGGTAGTAAACGAGTCTACTTTATCAGTCGGAGACACTACCTTGTCATCAACCACGATTGAGTAAAAATAGGTGGTGAGTGGCTTCAGTCCTACCAGCTCGATGAGGTGATACGATCTCTCACTTTTTGATTCTGCGGGAGATCTCACATCAAATGCCATCTGAGAGAGGTTCCTAGCTGACTCACCATAGAGTACATACGCTCGATGTGACTCAGGTAGTGCAAAGTAAATAGTTGCAGTGGTGTCGGTGTTTACTTGCTCTCGTTCGATCAGCTTGATGCTAGATGCTTGAGTAGGTCGATCTGTTTGCACAAACATGTATCTTGCAAATATTCCCACCATCAATACTGCGGTGACCACCACGAGGTACGGAGGAACCTGCCTGTCGGCATTTGAAGGGCGGAGATATAAATCGCTATACATAATGGTGATAAACTACACGGCACATACTAGCATATTCATTCATACTTTTTACTACTCTCACACGCTTCTCTACTTACCTACTTTCCTACTTCGTCAACGATTTGAGCCTATCTAGTATTTTGGCATCAAAAGCAGATATAGATATTGGAACCATAGTATCATCAGCACTCAGCCTGTCTGATTGACTAGATCGATACGAATCTACAATTACTATAAAAATCAACCCCACAAATAGAACGATCACAAGCCATAAGAAGTCTCGTTTGGAAAAATAGCTCGGTAGGACGACTTTCATAGGGATTGATTATTGATAATACGACTCAGTGTCTATATCTGCTACAAACTCTCCACTGGCAGTCGCCTGGTTATTGGCAGACAACGCAAAGGCGGTTATGGTTTTCAGCCTCAGCTGGTTGTAGAGTTTCTCGTATGACTCGCGTACATGTTCATAGTTGCCAGTGACCTGAACTTTGACTTTGTATGTTTGCACAGTTGGCTTTGGTGATGCAGGCTGACCTGGGGGAGCTTTTGTTTGCGATGGCAGCGTCTTATCTGTCGCGCCCACTTCAAATTTTGGCAGCGAGATGGTAGGCGCGTCTGAGATGCTCGTAAGATCGTCGATGATCTCGCTGACATACACTTGTGGCGGCACTGCCTCAGTCAGCAGTGACAAGTCACTTTGTCTTGAGGCAAGGATAAGTTGTAGCTTTGTCAAGTTATCAATCGTCGCGGTGTAATCCTTGTTTATTGATTGCAAATCAATGTATTTTTGCCTGAGCTCAAATACAGTTGTGATATTTGGCCATATGATACCGAGTACAAAAAAACCAAATATGACAAAAAAGGCTATGGCATAGCCATAGTCTACGAAGCGAGGGTTGTATACTTTTTGTATGAGCGATTCTCTATCCATAAGTTATATTGGGCTTGGCTTATATTGATCAAGCGTCATATCAAACTGATACTCCGTGCTATTTTTGATCGTGAGAGGACCTAGCTGTACTTTGCCAAACTGCTTATCCATCAATAGTCGGTTATACATCTTCTTGATGATTTCGGGGCTTGTAGCTGTTGCGTTAAACCTCAATGTAGCCCCCTCGTCTTTGAGCGAGGTGAGGGTCACATTGGTGGGAAAGATGCTGAGAAGGTAGTCCATTTTGCTCGTCCAAAGATCTTGGGCTGCAAATATGGTCTGAACTGATTTTATAGATTTTTGAGTCTTATTCATCTCATCCCGCAATGGCTTTGTAGCGTTGATGATGGCGCGCTTCTGTGCGAGCTTTTCTTTTTCGCCGATGATGAGTTGATCTATAGAAAACCTATAAAAGAACACGCAGATAACCACAAACTGTGTCAATACCAATATGTAGCGTAGGTAATGAGAGACAAAGTACTGCGCCTTTGACACAATAGCCACCTCTTTTTTGGGAAATAGATTGATTTCGTATCTCATATACTATGCCTCTCATAGTAGCGCAAAAGGACAGGCACATCAAGAAGAAATGATTTGAAAGTTGAAAAGAAAGAGAGGGATTAGGAGATGGCTGACTTTAAGCGTGCAGATTTCTGCTTGCTGATGATGTTGCGCTTTGCGGCCTTGTCGATAGTAGAGTATGCCTTACTAAGCTCAGGGGAGCCAGCGGTATAGCCTACTTTTCGTGCAGTATTGAGGATCGTGTCAATCTTTGCGAGCGCAGACTTGTTTTTACCTGTGCGGACTATGTCTTTGCGAGCCTTTTTTTGTGCTGATTTGATATTTGCCATAATATGCGTAAAACTAGGGGTTATTGTACCATCGAGACCCCCCGAACACAATACTGATAGGGTTCCCTTTACTTGATGGCTTCAAGCTCAAAATCCTTTTGGGCAATCTGAGCACCATAGGCACCCTCAAACTTGAGAGTAACTTTGATGGGGCTCGTGATCGCGTGATATCTACAGACATTGCGTGAACAAGTGCCCAGGGTGATCGCACGCTCAAATGCAGAGCCAAATGCGGTCTGACCATCTTTTGGTTTGGCGGTGCTAAAAACTCCCTCTGAGGGTTGGTCTTTGGTCGAGTAGGTGAGCTCGTACTCTATCGAGGAGGTGCCGGTAGGCACGCCGGCAACGGTGAGCTTAATCTCCTTGAGTGCGTCTACAGACACAAGATTGACTTTTACATTGGGACCCGCAGTAGGAATCACATCTCGATCGGGTGATTGTGTGATGATGACCGAGGTGCTTTTAACTGGTGCGACCTGATTTCGCGACATGACTATGGCTCCCGTGACAAGGAGTGCCACTACGCCGATGATTCCTGCTGCAATTTTCTTTTGGTGTGGTGATTTCATAGAGGGGTGATTAATGATTTATGTTACTGGAAATATACTCACTGATGCGCTCGATCGATATGTTTTCTTGCTTCATTGTATCTCGATCGCGCACGGTCACCACACCACTTTCGAGCGATTTATAATCTATGGTGATACAGTACGGAGTTCCTATCTCGTCTTGTCTGCGATACATTTTACCAATATTTCCTGAGTCGTCAAACTCACATCTGAATTGCTTCTTGAGTTTCGCATAGATCTCACGTGCCCGTGTACGGAGCGCCTCGTCCTTTTGGAGTGGGAACACTGCTACCTGAACTGGAGATAGTCGAGGCGAGATCTTGAGCACTGTACGAACTTTGCCTTCACCCAGATCCTCCTCAGTATACGCATCAGCGAGCACCATCAAAAACAGCCTATTTACACCTATAGCGGGCTCGATGACGTGAGGGACAAACTTGCGCCCAGTCGCTGAGTCTACGTACTCGAGTGACTTGGTTGAGTGTTTCATGTGTTGGGACAGATCATAGTCAGTGCGATAAGCGACTCCCCACAGCTCCTTCCATCCAAAGGGAAAGTGATAGTCGAGATCATAGGTGTCTTTGGAGTAGTGAGAGCGCTCTTTGTCTGTGTGCTGGCGCCAGCGGATATGCTCTTCTCGGATGCCCACCACCTTCGTGATAAAGTCCCACATCGAACCCTTCCACGTGTTCATAAGATCCTGCCAGTTGCTTTTCTCAGGGTCAAAAAAGTACTCAATTTCAGCTTGCTCAAACTCAAATGTACGGAATACAAACTGTCCCTGGGTGATCTCATTTCGGAACGATTTGCCAATCTGACCTACCCCAAAAGGCAGCTTCACCCGACACGAATCAGTCACCTGCTTGAAGTTCGCAAATATCCCTTGTGCCGTCTCTCCGCGTAGATATGCTACTGACTTTTCACCAGAGACAGTGCCTAGTTCTGTTTCAAACAGTAAGTTAAATGCTTTGGGAGGAGTGATCACGTTGCCATCTGGCGATTTGATGTTGTGCTGCGCGATAAATGCCGCCATCTCCTCTATCTTCATGTTTTCAACTACTGGCATGTCATGCTGAGCTTGACGAAGCATCTCTTGATTCTTGTCTTTTCCAAGCCACGCCTCAATGAGGTGGTCTGCTCTATATCGCTTGTGCGTCTTCAGATCCTCCACGAGTGGATCGGTAAACGAGCCCACATGTCCTGATGCTACCCAAGTCGTGGGATGCTGGATGATCTGTGAATCCAGACCAACCATATCATCTCTGTCCTCGATAAAGGTCTTCCACCAGAGGTCTTTCAAGTTTTTGAGGAGCTGGACCCCGTATGGTCCGTAGTCGTATGAGTTGGCAAGTCCCCCATAAATCTCTGACGTGGGGTATACAAATCCGCGACGTTTGGTATAGGCAACGAGTGTGTCGAGGGTGAGAGGTGACATAAACTTAAATTTCAAATTGAAAAATGCAAAGTCTCAGACTATTTAGATGGAATGCATGTAACTATATCAAAAAACCGTCCCGATAAAATGACTAGTGTCAGTTTATCGGGACGGCTCTCTCTGAGTCGCGGTTCCACCCGTTTTGGTACTCTATGCTGTCCATTTACAGTACCCAGCTTTTGTTTGTCTACCTCTCACTCCCCACCCTGCCAAGAGTGGATCCATGCGAAAAGTAATAGGGGTATTGTACCGTAATGGTACAGACAAATCAATTCCCGCCGCATAGCAGTAACCCATCTATAGACTCCTCTTCGCTCTGTCCGATGCTCTAAGAGGGGATTCGGGGAGGGAGTAAGTTAAATGAGGAGGCTCTCAATCAATAATTGGTCCTACTCTGGATAGAGCTATTGGACAACTGATTCCAAAGCAGACAGAGCCTTTGAAAACTATTTGCTCTAAAAAGATAATGGATGCAATAAATACAATCAACGCTAGCAATATAACTAGTCCTGCAGACACGCACGACAAACCTCGAGTGTCGACATTTCTTTTAAATTTATGAATCACAAATAGTACAACTCCAGCTGAAATCAGAGCAAGCGAAGAAAAAATGGTCACACTTAGTCCAAGTCTCAATATGGCATTGTACATTTTTGTTATGTATTCTTCCCAAATCATTGTACTCCTATCGAGAAAAACCAAAGAAAAATGATACAACACAGCAAATACGAGTATTAATCCTGTATTTATGAGAATGGTTTTTTTCAATATCGATTTCATATGGTTTTCTCAGTATATAGTAGTACCAAAAGACTATCAATCAAACTACGGCAGTTTCTCCTCTATCACCCTCTCGCATATCTCTCGGCACTCACTCCAGGTTGTGATGGGTTGATCGTGGTGGCCCAGATGCTGGAGCAGCTGACTCGTCAGACGAGTCAGCTGCTCGGTAGCCTCGTGACTCGCTGAAGTAGATAGGTTTTTTATAAATATCTGATATATCGTATAGAGCTCCGTTTCAACCAAATCCTCTGGGAGAAGTCGATCAAGTAGAAAGAGCGAGCGCATAAATGCCTCAAGCTTGTGTGTGTCCTTTTTGATCTCATAGAGAGCTGAGATGAGAGTAGACTGCTGGAGATATTTGCCACTTCCTGACTCTCTGATGATGCAAGTCACATAGGAACCTGTTTGGAGGTGTCCTGCACGGCGAGAGGTGAGATGACGTACGCCTTTTGCCATGACAGAAATCTTGCCATGAGCCTGAGTAAATATCGCTAGGGAAATATCGGCATCCTTCAATACTCGCTTGCGCAAGATGATCCCCACTGTTTTCGTCGAGATGGTCATCCCTTATGATATCACTGTACAGTCACATCTTGGACCAGTATGCCGTCAAATACCTTCTTACCACCGATATCTACCTTCCAGGTCTGATCACTTAGTCCTGCTTGCTTTTGGATGGCAAGTTTTGCGCTATCGATGCCAGCAGGCAATGAGTACTCGACCGTTACCTCGGCACGTCCCTCTGGATTTACGATGAGGAATCCTTCGTAGACGGTCTTGCCAAGTTCATCATAGGTACGCGTTTCAGTACTTGAGCCTGTGAGCTTGCCTAGTGTTGATCCCTTTGGTACATAGAATCTGATCCAGTTTCGCAGCGGCGCATTTAGACAGAGCACTGCCTTTTGCTCGAGGTTACAGTTTGAGCCGGGGAACGGATTTTTAAAGGTGATGGTGACGGTACGTTTTGCTCCCTCAGTCTTTGATACAACAGACTCTTTGACAAAGAGATTTGACTTCTGTCCGCCAAAGTTTACGTTGTTGATATGGAGATAATCAGTGCCCGGCGCATCTGTGATACGACCAGCCCAGCCCATCTTCTCGACTGCTGCCTGAGTACTCGGGTATTTGAAGCTCATGAGTATATGCTTCTCATCCATATTTTGAAGCATGGTCTGTATAGTGCGTCCCCAATAAAGCTTTGGTGAAGCGCCGATGGCAAATCGTGTCAGGTCCCTGAGCAGGGAACCAAGGATGGCCTTGCGATCCTCACGCGCATAGCCGACTTGTGTGCCAATGGACTCAAGCAAGGTATAAATGACTTGAGGACAGTCACAACGTGGGTCTATCTTGGTGGAGAACTGCACCCCATCTACATATCGTGCCTTGCCGACTACTGCTCCCTTTTCGGTAACATCCTCTCCGAAGATATTGATGAGGTCTACGAGTATCTTCGTATCCATAAAGAATATACCGTCATACTCCACTGCTGAGCCGTATGTTTTGTACAGTGATTGGAAGTTCTTCACCGACTCTACCAAATCAGGCGAGATGTTTGTGTCACGGAGATACCATTGGCTTACGCCTTTAAAATAGCGCTTAATCGGATCTGGAGCTGTCCCGGGGCGCACGCCCGCATCGATGTCATATATATTGGTCACCTTTGCAAACTCAAACTTGCCCTTTTCCATCGTCAGCTCAGTCGTACCTGTCCAAAATCCTCCCGTTGCGCGACGCTCTTTGTCATTTTGAAATATGATCAGATAGCGCTGCTTACTTGTTTTTCCAAGGATACGGGGCAATTCTTTCAAAAAGGGTTGGGCGTTCACAATCAGTCTATAGGCACCATCAAACTGATCTTTTCCTTGAGCGATCATCTCGCGCACTTTGATACCACGTATCTCTTCGGGGTACCTTGCAGGGTCGATGGAGTCAATGCTTGACTTCGCCTTTGCGACATCGGTCGAAATAGGGTCGATCTTACTCATAATGCTGTCCAGTGTCAGTACTGCGGTCTCGAGTCTCTCCTCGGTACTCTTATCTGCGAGGCTAGACTTGCCTTTCTTGAATCCGATCAGGTCCGAGACTGGCGCAATCGCTACAATCGCCTCTTGTGCGGCAGAAAACATATTATCACCGGCGTTTAGTGCGGCAAAATAGTCACGAACGTGAGGGATGAAGGTAAACTTATCAAAAGCGTGTGAGTCACTTTTTATCTCATCAAACGTCTTTCTGAGCTCAGCGGTTTTGGTAGCGATGAGATCAAGGTCGTTCTGCTTAGCTACTTCCTTTATCTCAGATACTTGCATTTTGAGCTTTGCTGCCTTTGCTTTGATACCCATAGCAGGCTGATATATCAAGAAATATCCAACTCCTGCAACTGCAAAAAGGATCGCAAATATGACTACAAGTGTTGTAAAGAGAATTTTTTTTATCATAGATATTTTGTAATCATACCATATCATTTCATAACAGCAAGATTTTTTTGGGGCTCTGTGACAAGAAGATAAAAAAAGATTTTATACCGCTCCTCTACCAGTCAACATGGCGAAGGGGGTCTTGGCGATGATGTGTAAATCCTGTAGGAAGGTGACCTTGGTAGCATATTGTTCGTCTATGACGATGCGTCTATCAAAGTTCACATCTGATCGTCCGGATACCTGCCAGAGTCCCGTAATGCCAGGCTTTACGTTGAGTACCAAATCGATCTTTTCCTTGGTATCGGGATAAATAGTTGATTGGTGATCCAGCTCATCCTGCAAATATGCACGAGGGCCAATCATGCTCATCTCACCTCTCAATACATTTATCAATTGAGGAAGCTCATCGAGTGAATACTTTCGTATGATGCGTCCCACACGGGTAACCCGTGGATCATGGTTTAGCTTAAAGCTATTTTTCTTGTATTCGGCGTAGAGCTGGGCGAACTGAGGATCTTCTCGGAGCAGATTGTGAGCGTTCATGATCATGGAGCGAAACTTGTACATCCTAAACTGCTTGCCATGCTGTCCTACACGCATAGGCACATCAGCCAAGAGCGGGCCCTTCGAATCCAGTCGTATCGCAATCATGACGATGATACAGACAGGGAAGAATAGGATCATCAAAAATATGGACATAGCTAGATCTAGAGCTCGTTTAAATAGTTTTTGATACATGATGCGCGAGAAAATATCAAATTAGGTGAGCTCATCGTACTTGGTATTCTTCCACGACTCCACCAACTTCTTGATTTTGGAAGCAGAGGACTTTTTTGCTACCAGAAGCACATCGTCAGTATTTATGACGATCATGTCCTCCAAATCTATCCCGACTACTAGCTTCTTGCCTTGATAATCCATGAGAAGACTATCCTTGCAACCAACTTCAACCACCTCACCCTTTACTACTACTTGATCCTTGTCTGTCTCAAGCGCTTCCTTTAGCGCCTCCCATGCGCCTACATCCGACCAGCCCATATCTGAGACGATGACCTTACCATGCGTAGCGGGAATCTTTTCGAGAACAGCGTTATCAAAGGATATTTTCTCAAGCTTCGGATAGACATCATTTAGTACTCTGCCATAATTTAAAGTTCCGTATGCATCGCGGACTTTTGAGAGTTCTCCACTGAGCTGTGGCGCATATTGGACAAACTGCTCCCACAAAAAGCGAGGCTTGGTGATAAAGTAGCCGAGATTCCATGCATGCTGGCCCGAGACCGTGTACTTTTCAGCGAGCTCAATATCTGGGCGATACTTAAAATCAAGCAAGTTGTGGATATCATAGCCCTGAACGTGCTCAGACGACTGCACGTCGTACTCGATCCATCCAAGGTTTTGGTTTGCAAAACGAGGTGACTGTGCGAGAAATACGATACTGTCTTTATTTTTCTGCACCACAGCGTCAGCGGCGAAGAGCATAGATTTAAATGCCTGCTCATTCTTTACCAAATGATCACCCCACAAAATGGCCATAGACTCATCAGGCGCTATCTTTGAAAAAATAGCGGTCACTAGTCCCACTGCAGGCCCCACATCACGCATCTCGGGCTCAACGATGATATTTTCACGTGGTATTTCTGGAAGTTGAGCTTCGATGATGTTTCGGTATGCTTTACCTGTAGAGATGTAGATGTCTTCAGGATCGATCTCAGGGAAAAGCTTTTTGACTCCATGCTGGAGTGTTGACAGATCGCCCACGATCTTTTCAAACTGTTTCGGAGATTTTTTGCGAGAAAGTGGCCACAAACGTGTTCCGACTCCACCCGCGAATATGACGATTTTCATAGGTAGCTGGATTGTACTGAAGATTTTCACACTTCACAAGTGCACGCAGTACGGCATCTGTGGTCTGCTCTCCAAACAGCACGCCGTGACGCACTGTCTCGCATGCTCCGCCCCGCTCATAGGCGACTACCGGACACCCACACGCTTGTGCCTCCAGCGCTATATATCCGAAATCTTCGATTTGAGGCATAATGAGCGCCTTTGCACCTGCATACCAGGTAGCAAGCTGAGCGTCTGATAGGTCCGAGTAAAACTCAATATTGAGCCCGCTAGCAAGTCTATGGAACATGTCCTCTTGCGAGCCTTTTCCGATGATCACCAGGCGATCCTCTCGACCCTTCCACGCATCAATTACCAGATCAATACGTTTGTAGGGTTCCATTCTCGATACTACCAAATAGTAAGGTGTCAACGACGTGGTTTGTCCGGTGCGTTGGCTCAGGCTGTGCCAATATTTCTCGTCAAATGGTGGATACACCACCTCACTCTCCCGGCCATAGATAGCTTCGCACCTACGCGCCACCTCTTGCGAAATCGTCAGGTAGGTGTCCACCCGAGAAGCCGCTATGAGATCGGTCTGTTTGAATAGGGATCGCACACTCTCGTGAAGTTTGTTTGATTTGCCGTAGTCATCATGCCAGAGCCAGCGTGTGGGAGTGAGGAGATAGCAGATATGTCTCGTGGTTGGCTTCGTGACGATGTGCTTTGCAAAGCTCGAGGTGATGCTCATGACCACATCATATGAGGAGAAATCAAAACTCTCAAACGCAAGGGGGAAAAAGGGTAACGAGAGGATTCTATTGCGCCTCCAAAAGCGAGGTAGTTTTTGTAGAAAGCTTGTCTTTATATCCCATCCTTTTGACCACTGTGCATGTTGCTCATCGACATATGAGGTATACCATGGTGCATCTGGGTACATCTCATGCAAGACCGTCAGGATGCGCTCCGCACCGCCAACCTTATCAAACCAGTCATATACAAATGCTATCTTCATGGGCAAAGTATCACCGTGATGCCAACTGATAGATATGGAGTGTCTGAGCAGACATGCTCTCAAATGAATGAGTCACAGGCATCTGAGTGTTCGAGGTGCGTGCAGGTATATGTGACAGCTTTAATCGCATGTCTGTGACGGAAGTGGGATCAAAGAACGTCGCTCTATCCTCCGTCACCTCGTGAAATACGGGTATATCGGAGCACACAACTGGACAGCCTAGAGCCAACGCTTCAACTGCGGGAAGCCCAAATCCCTCGGCGAGAGAGGGATATACGAGTGCTTGAGCGTGCTCATATAACCACTTCAGACGCGCACTGGAGAGGTGATACAACCAGGTTACCTCAGGGTGCATCTTTTCATATCTCTCAGAAAAACTATTCTGAGGACCCACCATCACGAGTTTCAATCCTTGGGCTGCCTCAAGAAGCTTCGCGATATTTTTATGAGGATAGCAGTTTCCCACATAGAGCAAGAACTGTTTGTGAGAAAGCTCACTCGTAGCCACAGATTTTTCTGCCAGAAGCTCTCTATTTATCCCTTCATGTGTCACCTCTGCATGTCTGCCAAATCGATCTTTTAAGGCTTTTGCAATAGCGTGCGTAGGAACTATGATGTTTCGCGCACGTGAGATCTGTGAGGAAAATACGAGTCGAAACACTGCCTTTTTTATCCGATATACAAGTTGATTCTGAGTAGACATGCGTCCTGTCTCATGAGTGAGAAGCGTCAGATCATGTACTGTGGCTACAAATGGACGGAAATAGGCTATAGGCCAGCTAAAGTAGGTAAAATGCATGAGATCTAGACCATCACGCAGGAGTTGGAACAAGAATGTCGTCTGCTCAGCAAATCCATGCCAGCGGGCGCTCGTGGTCCTTACTGTAAATTTAGCATGTTCTGGAACAAGGTGTAAATCAGATGGAAGCGTATAAATATAGAATTTGAATTGGGGAGTATCCAGTTCTGCTAAACAATACAGAAGATTTCGAATATATACCCCCACGCCAGTTTGGTTGATGAGTCGTGCATCGATGCCTATACGTTTCATAACTGTGATTTAAGCCAAATACCACCTCGAACTATCAAGTTTACAATTCCTGGATACTGCTGGCGGTAATGCTTGTCATAAAAAAGCTGCATTGCTTCATAAAAATGCGTTCTTATTTTATTTCTCGTTTCTGATGATACTGATCCGATACCGCTCGAATGCTTAAGATGTATGACATTCTGTGTAGGAAACCAGATCACCTGCAAACCCTTCTCTTTGACTCGATAGCAGAGGTCGAGGTCCTCTCCATACATGAAAAACCGCTCGTCAAACCCACCAAGCTCGCTCACGAGATCTCCGCGAATGAGAAGAAATGCACCTGTGCATGCCTCTATCTCATGTTCTGTATCCAGGCTTATATCTCGCAAATGATATCCCCCAAACCATCTCGAGGACATTCTGAGCGGAGCGAAGAATCTTTCAAGCCCGCTGAAGTAGCACAGGGATCGCCATGGCGTGGGAAATCCTCTATGTGATGCAGGGTCTATCTGACCTGAGGTGAGATTCACCCGGGGGGTGACAATGCCTACCTTTTGATGCGAGTCCATATAGGTTACCAGCTCAGACAGCCTGAGCCCATCTACATTCATGTCAGAATTTAGGTACAAGACGTACTTGCCCGTGGCTTGTGCGAGTCCCTTATTGTTTCCCTTACTAAATCCCTCATTTGCTTGTGATTGTATAAATTTATACGATATTTCTTTTCCCTGATTTGCATTAGATAATTTGAAATTTGCGATCGCTTCCCCGCTCCCGTCAGTCGATGCATTATCTACCACGATGACCTCGACTTTCAGTGCCGAATCAGCCGTGAGTGCCAGATCAAGACTCTGTAGTGTTTGCAGAGTGATAGCGCGAGTATTGTACGAAAGAAGGATGATGGAGAGATCCATGTATCGATTATAGCCAGGTATAGTGAATCCCACAAGCGTTTATGAGTAGAACGGACTTATCGCTTTGGTGACTGCTTGAGGCGACGAGATTTGCCTCCCGTACCTACCATACGGCGCTCACGGGTACGTGCATCACGGGTCAAAAGACCTGCGGCGCGCATCTTGAGCCTGTCGGCACCAGTTGGCTCTAGTGACAGGGCTCGGGCGAGTCCATGCACGATAGCGCCTACTTGGCCTGAAGTTCCTCCACCTCTGACTTTGACACTGACCACGAAGCGATCAGCAGAATCAGTGAGTTTGAGAGGTTTTTGGCAGTTAAGTTGATCGGAGATCGTGACAAAGGCTTTGTCAAGGTTCTTGGCGTTTACTATAAAAGATCCCGCTTTGTGCTCTTTTTTATCGACAGTAGCTATATTTTTCTTTGCGATGTATGCACGTACACGCGCTACTGCTTCTCCACAGCGACCAACTGCTTCATAGTAGGAGAGCGTTGATGCTACTTTTTTTGGTTTTGCTACTTTTGGTTCTGGCATAGGATTAGGCTAACTCTTTTTGAAATGTGTGGAATGCATTTGGAAATATGTGCAAGCGTGCAAGTCTGCGATCGCGAAGCTTATTTTTTGGAAGCATTCCTGAGATGGCATGACGTACGACTTCTTGAGGTTGCTTTGCAAAGAATTGCTCAAAAGCTTGCTTTCTGAGACCTCCAGGGAAACCTGAGTAGTTTGAGTATACTTTTTGAATCGACTTGCGACCTGAGATGGTCACTTGTGAAGCATTGATGATCACCAGTGAATCACCAGTGTCAAGATGGTCAACATAGTCTACTTTTTGCTTGCCTTGAAGGATGCGTGAGGACTTGGTGGCTACGCGACCAAGGACCATGCCAGTGGCATCAAGGAGTACCCACTTCCGATTGATAGTGGTTGCACTTTTTGGTTTCGTGGTGTGGGTAAGTGTGGTAAGCATATGATAAGACAGATAAATTTAGGCTTTCTTTTCAACCTTTTTGGCTTCTGGCATCTCTCTGGTCCATTCGACACGAGCTACTGGAGCCGCATCTCCGATACGATTGCCGAGCTTTACGACGCGTACACTACCTGAGGTAGGATTTGCGCCGAGTCTCAACTTGACTTCGTCTATAAAAAGAGTTGCTGACTTTTTGGTTTGAAGGAAGGGAAGCAATACATTGAGGGATGCTTCAGATCCACTTGCAGCCTTGTGTACCAAGCGTTGCATGATAGCTGAGAGTGGTTTTGCTTTCTTTAAAGTGGTTACCAGCTTGCCATGGGCTATAAAATTGCGCACTAGTTTTTTGAGAAGCATCTGATTTGCATCAGACCCGTCTTTGACTTTGAATTTTGATATTTGATGTTTCATACGTTCAATGCGACTGATAGTTAAGCAAGCTCCACACCCATCTTCTTGAGTTCATCATTGATGAGGTCAATAGATTTGCGTCCAACACCCTTGAGTCCCACGAGATCTGATTTGCCACGTGCGATAAGGTCTGATACGGTCTCGATCTTTTCACGGAGCAAAGCGTTGATGACGCGTGATGGTAGGTTCAGCTCGTCGATGATGGTCTCGAGGACTTTGGACTTACTGTCATTTTGAGCAGTAGGAAGTACTGGGACCTCTTCTTGAACTACAGGAGTATCTTTGCCTGACAACACATGAGTAAAGTGCTCTACGATGATGCCTGACACTTTCTTCAACACTTCCTGAGGACTGATGCTGCCATCGGTGGTCACCTCAAGTATAAGTTTCTCATAGTTTGACTTTCTTCCGACACGTGCATCCTCGACGGTGAAATTGACGAGCTTGACTGGGGAGAATGAGGCGTCGATCGCGATAAATCCTGTCTCAGTTTCGGTGCGCTCCTCTGTAGGACTGAATCCATACCCAAGTTCAACGATAGCTTCAAAGTCAACTTTGCCTTTTTCTGCGGTGATTTCAGCGATGTGAAGATCTTTGTTTACGACTTGTAGATCACCCTCGATATCGGCGGCAGTGATCTTGCCAACACCCTTTGCGATGAGACTGATCGTGTGCTTGCCTTCTTTTGGTGCAACGAACCTGACTTTTTTGAGGTTTAAGACGATGTCAAGGATAGATTCTTTGACTCCAGGAAGTGTAGTGAAAAGATGAGACACACCTGCAAACTTTACTGCGGTGACAGCAGCGCCTGGGACTGCTGAAAGGAGAGTGCGACGATAGGTGTTACCCATGGTCTGACCAAATCCTTGAGCCAAAGGCTCAAATACGAAGGTAGTTTGTACTCCATCTTGAACCTCAGTTTGTTGTGTGAAAAAAGCAGGTGTATACATAGGGTTATTTGGAATAGAACTCAATAATAAGTCGGACATTGATCAACTTTTCTATAGAGTCTGTGGTTGGTGATTGAAGTACCTCAGCAGATACACCATCGCGTTTGATCCATGAAGGAGGAACTATATCCTTACGGGCGAGACTTGCTTCTACGGTGGGGATCTTTGCTACTTTTTCTGAACCAAGACTGATCTTCTGTCCTACCTTGATCTCATATGAAGGGATTGAGAGCTTGTGGTCATTTACTTTTACATTTCCATGAGTGATGAGTTGACGAGCTGCAGCACGAGTAGGTGCAAAGCCAGCACGATATACTGTGTTGTCGAGGCGTGATTCCATAAGTGAACAGAGCAAGTTGCCCGTGTTTCCTTTGGATTTCTTTGCACGATCGAAGTAGTTGCCCATTTGGCGCTCACTGACTCCATACATGAAGCGGAGCTTCTGCTTCTCACGCAACTGTTTTGAGTGCTCTGAGGTTTTTCGGCGTGTATTGAGTCCGTGCTCTCCTGGAGGCACAGTCAATTTACTCATCAGTTTGTTGTGATTTTTGGAACCAAAAGTCTTGAGTTCCAAGTCAACCCCATTTCGTCTAGCGAGACGATTACGTGGACCGGTATATCTCATAATGTACTATAAGCAAAATATCAAATATCAAACATCATGAAAAAAGATTCATGATCTCTCAGATTTGAAATTTTAAATCAGACACGTCTCAACTTTGGTGCACGAACACCATTGTGTGGGACTGGGGTGACATCTACGATTTTTTCTACTTCGCATCCACATGCCCTCATGACTCTAAGGGCTGCTTCGCGTCCTGGTCCGATTCCTCGCACATATATATCTATCTTTCTGACTCCATGATCCATCTTCGCCTTTTGCATGGCTGCGTCTGCGGTGATGGTGGCTGCGTGTGGAGTAGACTTGCGAGTCCCGGTGAATCCATGCATACCAGTTGATGCTACGATGACTGGGTTATTTGCTTGGTCAGCTATCGTGACGATTGTGTTGTTAAACGTTGCGGTGATATGCACGTTTGCGAAATCAATCTGTCTTTTCTGTTTGGATGGTGTTTTGGTTGGTGGCATAGTTATTTCTTTGCGGCGGTTGCAGGAGCTGCTGCTTTTGCTGCTTCAACTTTGACTTGGTCCTCTTTCTTGAGAGCTCCGACTGTCTTTCTCTTTCCTCGCTTGGTGCGTGCATTTGACTTTGTTCGCTGTCCGTTGACAGGAAGGTTACGAATGTGTCTGATGCCACGATAGCATCCAATTTCTTTGAGTCTCTTGATGTTTTCTGTGACTTCTTCACGAAGGTCGCCTTCTACTTTGATATTTGACTCGATGGCTACTGAGATTTTCTTGAGTTGCTCCTCGGTGATGTCCTTGATACGAACAGATCCTTCGACCTTTGCTTGTGCAAGAACTTTTTTAGCATTGGTACGACCGATACCCTTCAGAAGGGTAAGGGAATAATCAATACGTTTTGCGTCGGGTAGAACCATTCCAAATATACGTGCCATAGGGTTATCCTTGTCGTTGACGACATTTTGAATTTTTACATACGTTCTGCATACGTCCTCGACGGACTACTATGCGACAACTGGGACATCTTTTTTTGACTGCTGAGTGTGATTTCATGGTTAGTTTGCTTGTCTGAAAATAATTCTTCCTCTCCCCAAATCATAAGGGGTGACTTCGAACCTAACTTTGTCACCTGGCATGATCTTGATATAGTGCTTTCGCATTTTACCAGACAAATAGCAAAGTATGACAGTTTCTGTGTCCTTCAGCTTGACCTCAAATAGGGTGTTTGGAAGACTTTTGAGTACTTCTCCCTCACCAACGGCTACCTGATGTGTGAGCTGACTAGTCATATATGAGCTTTAAATTGTACCACATCAGGTCAAAATATCTACGCCATTTTGAGTGACATGCACCGTGTGCTCAAAGCACGCAGCAAGGCTCCCATCGGCTGTATCGAGTGACCATTTGTCAGGATTCTTCTGGATGATATCGGTGGCAGACTGGCTATATATGATCTCTATGGCGGCTACAAAACCTTCTTCAATGAAGTATTCCTTTCCTTTCTTATGGCTTACAAAGTTTGGAATATAAGGGTCCTCGTGTAGATTTCGACCGATCCCATGCCCCGTCAAGTCCCGAAGGACCTGGTATCCCGCTGAGTGAATACAGCCTTCCATGGTCTGACCCACGATAGAGAGAGGTGCACCAACTCGCAAGTTGGTTATCGTCTCTGCGAGTGCGCGTTGCCCCGCCGCAAGGAACGCTTTCTTGCGAGGGTCAGCAACATCATCAACGATGATGGTGGTTGCCCAGTCAGTATGGTATCCCTGATAGAGTCCTCCAATATCGATGGTTGCCACATCACCTGGCTTTAGAATACGCAATGAGGGTATCGTGTGTACCGCTTGGTCATTGATAGCTATGCACGTGTTCCACCGATATCCATCAACTGTTTTAAAGGAACCTTCGATACCTGCATCACGGAGGAGGGTAGTTGCGTAGGTATCAATGGAAAGTGCCGTTTGTCCAGATTTGATACTAGGAATCAACTGATTAGTGACCGCACGAAGTCGCTTACCACACTCTCGCATGATTTCAATTTCATTAGGTTTTTTTGCGTAGGATAGCATGAGTATATAAAATTAATCGGAATGTCAGGCGAGAGGGTTTTTTGTTTGAGACTTCTGTTTGAGTCCCTCTCCGTACGGAGGGGGACGAGTTAAGTCGAAAAGAATAAACTCCTCTTGCCGGGCAGATAAGCTTAAAGCTCCTAACTGAAATATATCGAGCGATAGACTTCCTCGAGCTTATCGTGGAACTCGACGAGGCTAAAGTTGTTCTTTACCATATAGTCAGCAAACGCAATCAAGTTGCCCATATTCAGCTGAGTGAGTTGATTGAGATCTCGCTCGACACTTGATAAGCCTCTTCGATACTCGCGCCCTTTACTCCTCTCATAGCGGATAGATTTGTCAGTATGTATCGCAAGAACAACCACCAACACGTCTTTAAAATGTTCTTTTACAAATGTGTACTCATCGAGGGTGTACATCCCCCCTATAACTCCCATGGCATGATCTTTCAACATGTCGCGTATCTTTTGCTCTGAGAGGATTGCCATACAAGCAGGTCCATGTTTCTGACGGAACTCTACACGAAGCTTGCTATGCACCGCTTCGGTGTGCTCAAGACCCTGCTCGTCAACGTAATAGTTGATGATGTTGCTAAAAGATACCTCGGGTATGCCCTTTGATTTGAAAAACTCAATCGCTTCAGTTTTGCCAGAGCCAGGAAGTCCCGTGATGCAGATTAGTGTTTTTTTGTGTGGATTCCACTTGGTCAGATGCTCGTCGACCAGATCCTGGCCCAAAGACTTTAGTATTTCCTCATTGACCTTTTCCACAGAAAGCTGCGCATCAACTGTAGCGAGTAGGTCTTTTTTTTCATAATATTCCAATATCTTTGAGGTATTCACGGTGAATTGATTGATGCGCTTTTGGACCGCTTGGATGGTGTTATCATCGCGTACCTCTTGATCACGAAGCGAGATGCGCCAGAGTGCTTCTTTCTCATCAATGTGAAGGTAAATGACCTTGGTAAGCTTTTGCTTAAACTTTTTTGCTTGCACGACTGTTCGAGGAAAACCATCGAGGATAAAGCCATGTGCATACTCGGGGCGTTTGAGATACTCAAATACAATACCGATGGTCTCATCATCAGATACGAGTGAGCCAGCATTGATAGTCTCTTTGATGTGACGGCCCAAACTTGTCTTCTCTTTGGCGATTTCACGGAAGATATGTCCGGTAGAAAGATACGGAACCTTAAGCTGTTTTGAAAGAAGATTGCCCTGTGTAGACTTGCCTGCCCCTTGGATACCAAGAAGAACTATTTTCATGTGTGATTGAATGTAATGATCTTTAGCAAATTTCAAACAATGGAATTTCGAGATTATTTTTTCTTCGTGATTTCTGCTTGTGGCCCCTACCGTACGGAGGGGTACGAGTTAAGTCGAACAGAAAAAATAATTACGAAGTCAACAACTTTACAGATGTGACTCAGCTGGTCCTCACCCAAGCTTTTTCTTTTCCTTGTGATTTTGATGCGCGTTGCATACTGAACAAAATTTGTTCATAGCAAGTGCATCGGGAGTACTTACTTTATTTTTGGTGGTCACATAGTTTTGTGATCCACACTTCGCACAGACGAGACCAGCTCGCACGCGTGAGCTTTTTTTTGCCATAGGATTAATTCAATTTAGAATCGTTTATAAAAATTTGTCGTAATTTCGCGAGGTGACTTGAGACTCTATGGTCTTCAAAGTCTCCAAAACTACTGAGACTACTATCAAAATACTTGTGCCTCCTACAACCAGGGAAGTAACTCCTGTGATCGCGGAGATGATTGAAGGTATTATAGCAATAACGCCGAGAAAAAAAGCACCAACTGTGGTGAGCTTCATGATGACTTGCTGGAGATATACTTTGGTGTTTGCTCCCGGACGCACCCCAGGGATGAATCCTCCGTTCTTTTGTATCTCCTCTGCGATCTTTTGAGGATTAAATACGATCATGGTGTACACAAATGTAAAGGCTACTACGAGGATAAAGTACAACGAGCTGTAGACGATGCTCCCTGGCTGGAACGTGACCACGAGGAATTTGGCAACTGCTTGGAGTGTACTGTTGGATGAGTATTGGAAAAAGTTACCAATCATCTGAGGAAATAGTACAAATGACACGGCAAAGATGATGGGTATCACTCCTGCTTGGTTCAGCTTGAGAGGAAGAAAGTTGGAGGCTGATTGGTACATGCGATTACCTTGGATACGCTTTGCATAATACACGGGGATCTTTCTGACAGCCTGACTGACATAAATAACTCCCGCAACTACTACGAAGATGAGGAGTCCAAAGACTACCGTGTTTATGGCATTATCTTGGCTCGTGATGGTGGTGGTGCGTAAAAAGGTGGGCAGCACACGACTCACGATACCAGCAAAGATGATGAGTGAGATCCCGTTACCTAGGCCATACTCAGATATAAGCTCGCCAAACCACATAAGAATAAAGGTGCCTGCTACCATCGTAGCAATAAATGAGACGAACTCCAGAAAAGGAACCTGACCATTTTGTAGCACAATCAGGTTGTTGTTCTTGAGCAGATAAAAGATACCTACCGCCTGGACCAAAGTCAGAGGGATCGTAAGAAACCTGGTGTACTGATTGATTTTGAATCTTCCGTACTCCCCTTCCTTTTGCAACGCCTCAAGCTGAGGGAGCACCATGGTCAAGAGTTGCAGGATGATGGATGCGTTGATGTACGGATTGAGTCCAAGTGCCATGACTGAGAAGTTGATGAGAGTGCCTCCAGAAAAGACATCAAGGAGTGAGAGGAACTGATTGCTGGCAAACAACTGTCTCAAACTATCAAGTTTGATGATGGCGGTGGGGATATAGGTAAATACTCGGAATACGAGTATGAGAAAAAGAGTGATGATGATCTTGCGCCTGATAGCCTTGTCATGCCAGACGGTAGCTATCCAGCGAGCTGCTGCATTCATGATAGTGAGAGAATTTTACCTCCTGCATTCGTAACTGCAAGCTTTACTGATGCTGATGCAGATACTGCCAAGGTGATAGCCTTGGTGATTGGCTTATCAAGCAATACCTTTACTCCGACAGTCAACGCATCGGAGGGGACGAGGTTGTTTTTGATCAGAAAATCTACCGTCACGTCCTCTGTGCAGTTTGCAAGCTGACTCAAAGGAACTACATATGCCTTTGGTGAGATGGCACGATTCTGTGACTTTCCGCGCATAAGGGGATATTTTTTGACGATTCTGCCTTGTCCTCCTTCGAAGTGAAGGGGCATGGTGGTGCGTGCAGTCTGGTGACGAGTGGTACCACGTCCAGACTTTGAACCACGACCAGATCCGAGACCACGACCACGTCGCTTGTATGCCTTGTCTACTTGTGAGGGGAGTGTATTGAGAAAATTCATATGCTAAGCTGAAAATGATAGTAACTGAATATGATTCAGTAATCGGTATATTATGCTTTGGCTGGGCGCTCTTTTAGATTGGCAAAAGCCTTCATAACTGCATAGGTGTTTGCGATCTGATTTCGAGAACCGAGCATTTTTCCTGATGCATTGTATATGCCTGCAAGGTCAAAGAGAACACGTGCAACGCCTCCTATTTTGAGACCGGTACCTGCTGGTGCTGGCTTGAGGAGTATACGAGCTGCTTTAAACTCACTCAATATCTGATGAGGAATACTTCCCTCAAAACGAGGTACGTGAATCATGTGTTTGCGTGCATATGTGGTGGCTTTCTGAAGCGCTTGAGGTACCTCAAGTCCACGGCCGAGTCCAATACCAACTTTGCCATTCTTGTCACCTACTGCAACGAGGGCAGAATAGGTTGCATGGTTACCACCAGTGGTTTTCTTTGAGACGCGTCTCAAAAGAAGCGTTCTCTCTTCCATTCCGTCTGTGTTTTTTTCTCTGGCTGGTTTCATAGAATTGAGTGCGTGAATATTAAACTTGTATACCTGTTGAACGGATACCTTCTACAAATGCGGCGATGCGGCCTTGATAATGAAAACGACTGCGATCGATGACAAGTTGAGTGATCTTAAGCTTTTTGATCTGCTCTCCCAACTGTGCACCAGCTTTGGTGGCTGACTGAACTTTGGTTACTTCTTTTGTATCAAACGTCTGTGAGGATGCCATTGCCAAAGTTTTGCCTGCAGCATCGTCGATGACCTGTCCATAAATAAACTTGTTTGAACGGTGCAATGCCACGCGTGGCTTCTCTGCAGTACCAGAAATATTTTTACTGACACGTGCCTTGCGGCGATAAAGTCGGGGAATAAGTTTTTTCATAGGTATAGTATATTGGTTAGATTTAGGCTGTCTTCACTTTCTTGCCTGGTTTGAGCTTTACAACCTCGCCAGAGTATCTGATTCCTTTTCCTTTATAAGCATCAGGTGGTCGGATTGCACGTACGCGATGTGCCGCTTCTCCTACGAGTTGTTTGTCTACTCCTGATATAGTGAGCATGGTGATACTGTCTGCGAAATAGGTCAATCCTTCAATTTTGGGAAATATGACCTGATGTGAGAACCCAACCTTAAATATAGCTTCTCCACCTTTGACTGATACGCCAAATCCAGTTCCGACGACTTCCATCTTCTTTTCCCAGCCTTTGACTACACCGTGCACTGCATTTGCGATCAGTGAGCGGAATAGTCCGTGCAGCGCCTTGACCGTTTTGGTCTCAGCATTGCGCTTTACGATGAGTTTGTTTTCTACTACAGAAGCAGAAAGGACTTTGGGAATCTCGATAGTTTGTGAGCCTTTGGGACCACTGACCATAACCTTGTGACCTTCGATGGTCACTTTTGTCTGATCAAGGGCGATAGGGCTATTTCCAATTTTTGACATACGTGATACTTACCAAATAGTAAACAATAACTCTCCACCAACTCCTGCCTTCTTTGCCTCGGAACCTGTCAGAACGCCTTTGGTGGTGGTAAGGATGGCGACACCCATACCATTTAACACCTTGGGGATCATCTTTGATTCAAAGTATTGTTTTTGTCCAGGCTTTGAGATGAGTTTCACATCCGTCATCAGTGGGCTATCTTTTACATATCCCAGTTGAACAACCGCCATGGATTTGAATCCGGTGGTCACTACCTCAAAAGAGGTGATGTACTTTTGGGCTACGAGTTTCTCAAGAACTGCTTTCACCGTCTTTGAGCACTTTACCTCCACTGATTCACGTGAGGCAAGGTATCCGTTTTTGATTCTGATGATTGCATCTATTACTGACTTCATATATACATAAAAACTAATAGGTCATCTTTTAGGTCTTCTCCATGGTTCGCTTCGTGACCTTACCGTGACCACGGAAGGTGCGTGTCAATGAAAACTCACCCAAACGGTGACCAATCATAGACTCAGTTACGAGAACTTCTTTAAAGATACGTCCATTGTGTATCGCAAACTTGTGTCCTACAAACTCAGGGGCGATCTGACTGTCGCGAGACCAGGTTTTGATAGGTGTCACTGCCTTTGATGCTTTCAGAAGAAGAACTTTCTTCATAAGCTTTGGGTCAATAAACGGTCCTTTTTTGAGTGAGCGTGTCATACTAAATTACCAAGACAATTTTTTAACACCAGGAATCTCTCCTTTTAATGCTTTTTCTCGAAATACGATACGGCTCATACCAAAGCGTCGCAAATAGCCACGAGTTCTCCCGGTAAATGCACAAAAGTTGCGATTTCGCACAGAGAATTTTTGTGGTAAAGACAACTTCACCATGGTTGATTTAGATGCCATATATTATTTTTTTGCAAATTTAACTCCTAATAGTTCAAAGAACTTTACTCCCTTTTCGTGTGATCGTGCATTGGTGGTGACCGTCACTTGGAGTCCTCTGAGTTTGTCTATTGCGTCAAAATCAATCTCGGGGAAAATAGTCTGCTCAGTAAAACCAAGGTTTAGGTTGCCACTCTGATCTACACATGAGTAAGATATACCTCGGAAATCCTTCAGCATCGGGATGACGATGTGGATGAGCTTATCGAGGAATGCTACTTTCTTCTTACCACGCAAGGTGACCTTGACTCCGATAGGCAAACCCTCGCGAATCTTGAATGCTGATACTGAGCGGCGTGCTTTGGTGATTACAGCCTTTTGACCAGTGATGAGGGTGATCTGCTTTACTACCTCAGCAATGACATTTTTATTTTCAACTGCATCTCCTGCGCCTACGTTTACCACGATCTTTGATATACGAGGAATTGCAAAGATGTTTGTGACTCCAAAGGGCACGAGTACACTCTTTAAATTGGTTGGTGAGTAAAATTCTGAATATAACATATCTTTTGTGCTTAGATAACCTTTTCACACTGTTTACATACTCTCTTTTTGACTCCTTCTTTGATGGAGTACCCCACACGAACGAGTTTGTTGCATGAGGGACATACGAGCATGACTTTGGAAATGTCGAGAGCGCGTGATAGTTGAACTACTCCGCCTTGAGGATACGCCTCAGATTTCTTGACATGACGCTTGTATGTATTCACTTCAGGGACGAGGACCGTACGTGCATAGGTATCAACTTGTTCTACCTTGCCTTTCTTGCCTGCATCTTTGCCTGTTACGACTTGTATTGTATCACCTTTATGGATTTTCATACTCGAACTTAAATTAATATATTTCTTCTGCAAGGGATGAGATTTTTGCAAACCCTTTCTCTTTTACTTCTTTTGCGATAGGACCAAACACACGAGTTCCTCGTGGATCGGTCACGTCTTTTCCAGCGAGGATCACACAAGCGTTATCATCAAACCTAACGTAACTTCCGTCAGCTCGTTTGCGCTCTTTGCGGGTGCGTACGACTACGGCACGAACTACTTCACTCTTTTTGGTCTGAGCATGAGGGGTGGCAAACTTTACTACACAGGTGATTACATCACCTACTGATGCCTTCTTTTTTCGTCCGCGACCTGGGATACCAACCATAGAAACTATCTTGGCTCCTGAGTTATCGGCTACATTGATCATGGTTCTGAGTTGTAACATAGGTTATTTTGAACTTGGACTGACGACTCTATAAAATTTGGTTGCGGAAAGGGGGCGACATGAAACGATTTCAACGACGTCTCCCAGCTTGATGGTGGGATCTTCAGAATGAGCCTTGATTTTCTTTGATAGAGATACTACTTTCATATAGCGTGGGTGACGGAATTTGCGCTCAAACTCCACAGTCACCGTTTTGTTCATAGAGGTGGAAACGACTTTGCCTTTGATTGAGTGTGCCATAGGATATATAGATTACTTCTGATTCGAACGAGTCAACAAGAGTGCCTTTTGATAGCGCAACTTATAGATGTTCATGGATGCTTTTGGATCCTCTTTTCTGAGCATTTGTTGCTGAGTGATAGATTTACTCACAGAAACAAGCTCCTTTTGTATATCCGTCTTGTCGATGGTGGTGTACTTTTTCTTTAGAGAAAACATGGGTGTGGATTACTGGTTGATAATGATCTTTGTTAGAACTGAAAGCTTTGAAGCGACTTGTTTAAATACCGCACGTGCTTCAACTTCTGGCAATCCATCGATCTCAAAGAGGATGCGTCCAGGTGATACGGATGCTACATAGTGATCTAGATCTCCTTTACCAGCTCCCATGGTCACCTCAGGTGGCTTTTTGGTATATGGCTTGTCAGGAAAAATGCGATTCCAATATTTGCCAGCTTTTTTGGTAGCACGTGCAAAGATGATGCGAGTTGCTTCGATCTCACGATCCTTGATCCATCCTGATTCCATGGATTTGATACCAATAGAACCAAAAGCAAGCTTGTCGCCTTTGACAGCGATATTGCGCCACATGCCACGGAACTGTTTTCGATATTTGAGTCTTTTAGGTGCTAACATACTTAAGATTGTCTACAAATCCAAACTTTTACTCCAACGTATCCAGATTTGGTCAGTGCGGGAAAGATGGCAAAATCTACATCTTCGCGGATGGTTGATGTGGGTACGGTGCCTTCAAAGTACTTCTCACGACGAGAAATCTCTGCGCCGCCGATACGACCTCCAAGCTGAACTTTGACACCTTTCATGCCTGACTCGATGACTTGATTCATGGCCTTGTGTACTGTTGAACGGTGTGAAAATCCTCGAACGAGTTTGTCTGCGATGGTTTGTGCTACGTAATAAGCTATTGCAAAAGGCTTCTTTACGGGTTCAATTTTGATATCAATCTTTTGGTCTTTTGCCTTTTTGGCCGCGAGACGCTTAGTGAACTTCATGATGGTTGCTTTTACATCCTCGAGTCCTTTGCCGCCTTTGCCGATGATGACACCTGGTTTGACTGCGTGGATGACGACGAGAATCTTGTTGATCTGACGCTCTACATCTACCTGCACCACTGATGCTGAGGTGAACTTCTTCATGATTTCTTCACGGATACGCATATCTTCAGCTATAGCAAGTCTAAACTGAGTCTTGTTGGAAAAATACCAACGAGAATGCCAATTTGTGGTGATGCCCAATCTCAGACCATTTGGATGAACCTTTTGACCCATAAACTATAAAATAAACGTTATTTATCAGCACTCTCTTTTGCTTTCTTGGCTTTTGGAGCTTTAGGCAACTTGGTAACAGCTTTGGTGGCTACTTTTTCTACAACTGGTGTGGCAGCTGGAGCTACTTTCTTTTCACCTAAAACGACGGTGATATGTGTCATACGTCGTAATACGGGGCGTGGACTTCCTCGTGAACCTGCACGGAAGCGCTTCATGACCAACCCCTGGTCTGCTTTTATGGTACGGAATTCTAGCATATTCTTGGGCACTTTCAAAGCGGAACTTGCGTTTGCCATGGCAGTCTGCACAGCGTGTCGTATGGCGACTGCCGCGGAGTGTGGCATGACCGCAAGATGAATAAGGGCCATCTCAGGAGACACCTTCTTTACTGCAGGCAAAAGCATTCTGACCTTGCGGACAGAAACATTTACATTTTTGGCACGATGTGTGGATTCCATAGTCTAAAGTTATCGAGGTCTTGCTGAAATGATAAGGGACTTTGTCCATTTGCGTTTGTTTCGGGTGCGTACTCCACGTGCTGGCTTGCCCCATGGCGTTTTTGGATGCATACCCTCACCACTTCGCCCTTCACCTCCACCGTGTGGATGTGAACGAGGATTCTGTGCGGTACCACGAACTGTAGGACGGATACCCATGAGGATCTTGCGACCTGCTTTCCCAATGATTTCATCTTTGTGTACGATATTTGATACGCGACCGATGGTGGCGCGGATTTGGTCACTAAATAGTTTGACCTCACCTGAGTTGAGCTTAACCTGAGCCTTCCCTTTGTCATGAGCGACGATCGTGGCAAATGCTCCTGCTGAGCGGATGAGTTTTGCTCCCTGACCAGGATGGATCTCTAGGTTGTGGATCTCGATACCGGTGGGGATTTTTGAAAGAGGGAGACAATTGCCTACTTTGATAGGTGCGGTGTCTGATGAAGATACCGTGTCGCCTACATTCAGTCCTACGGGATTTATGATGTATCTGACTTCACCATCTGTGTAACGCACGAGGCTGATATGAGCATTGCGATTTGGATCATACTCTACTGAAACGACATTGGCAGTCATCTCTCTCTTATCACGCTTGAAGTCAATCTGACGATAATATCTCTTTTGGCGATGACCACGATGGCTGATCGAAACCTGTCCAGATACATCACGGCCTGCGTGCTTTTTGAGGAGAGTAACCAATGACTTGGTTGGTTTTTGTGCTGAGTATTGCTTAGTGGTGGCCGTCATAGCTATAGGGAACTATTAGTTTGTTTGGGTTATCTGGACGAGTGCTTCCTTCATGGTCACATACGCCAACTTTCGATTTTGCTCTATCTGCATTGAGCGTGTTTTGCCTGCTCTTTTTCTCTTGCCACTGCGGCTCATAGTGCGCACTGCAAGAGGTTTTTTTCCGTATAAGTTTTCGATGGTTTGACTAATCTGATGTTTTGTCGCCTCAGGTGCTACTTCAAACATATAGACCAGACCCAACTCGAGTCTTGCTGATTTTTCGGTTACTAGTTTTGAGAGTACGATGTTCATATAATTCAAGCACTAAATCGTGTAACAAACTTTGCATATCCTTCTTTGGTGAACGCTATCTTGTGTGACTTGGCGATTTCATAGGGATTGACTGCATCATATCCAACGAGTGATACGCCAGCGATGTTACGAGTTGCACGCATCAGTCCTGCATCAGAAGTCTGATCGACAACGATGAGAAACGAACGAGAACTGATTTTCGATGTCTTTAGGCAAGAAACAAATTCAGCTGTCTTTTTCATGGCAGTAGCAAACTTTGCTTCAAGCATGACTACCTTTTTGTCCTCGGCTACTTGGGCAAGAGCACTTTTCATAGCTATCACACGCTGTTTTTTTGACATAGAGAGTGAGTAGTCGCGAGGTTTTGGACCACCCACGATTCCTCCTCCGACGTATATAGGCGCCTTCATGCTGCCGTGGCGTGCATTACCAGTACCTTTTTGCTTGTAGACTTTCTTGGTGGTTCCGATTATTTGAGAGCGATCTTTGGTTGAAGCGGTACCCTGACGCATATTGGCAAGGAGTACTCTGACATATTGGGCAAGCACACTTTTATTTACGTCGCTACCAAAAATGGCAGCGTCTAGTTTTGCTTCTGATACAGAACCATCACATGCAAGCGCAGTAGCGATGAGGCCCTTTGAGGTTGTTTTAGTTTTAGTGACCATAAAATATCAAGTGCAAATAGAGTTTAGTGAGCAAGGCGTACAATGATCGTGCCTTTCGCAGGTCCAGGAACGAGTCCTTGGACAGTGATCGAGGTATCATCAACTTGCAATACTTTTAGATTGCGTACGGTAACAGTCTCTCCACCCATGCGTCCTGCCATGCGCTGACCTTTGAAGGTGCGTCCAGGAGTGGTGGTGGCTCCAACAGATCCAGGAGCTCTCCATCGGTCAGATTGACCGTGAGTTTTGGGTCCTCCATGAAATCCATGTCGTTTGACTCCTCCTTGGAATCCTTTTCCCTTTGATACGCCAGTGACATCGACGAGATCACCCATCTGGAACATAAACGAAGCAGGTACTACTGAGCCGGGAGCAACTGATGCTTCGCCTGACTTGAGTGATCCTTCGGTAAATGAGATGCGATCCTTGGGAGAGTCGATTCTAACGCGGACTTCTTGTACTTTTGCGGGGGTTGAGGTGATTCCGAGCTTTTTGAGGGTACCTTGGGTTGGTTTATCGATACTTCGACGCTTGCCAAATGCAAATTTGAGTGCGTTATATCCATGAGTTGCTTCACTGAGGACTTCGGCGAGGAGGAGATCATGAAGACGAAGTATAGTGACGGGGACTCGCTGTGCATCTGCATCAAATCTCTGTGACATGGCTTCTTTTGTAGTGATGAGGGTGGGTTGAATGGTTTTCATTTCTCTAAACTCAAATTTGTTTGTGCGACTAATATGCTTATACCGAACGTCTGATTATACTCAATAAAGTCCAATTAACAATGCATTACATCTTTACTTCGACCTCGACTCCTGCAGGCAACTCAAGATGCATGAGAGTGTCTATGGTCTGATTCGTGGGAGACTCGATGTCTATGAGTCTCTTGTGTGTTTTAAGTCCAAAATGCTCACGGGAATTTTTGTCGATAAAGGATGATTTGTTTACTACAAACATCTCGTGCTTGGTTGGAAGCGGGATGGGTCCCTTTACGACAGCGCCAGTCTGCAACGCAGAGGTAACTATCTTCTGACAAGTCTCGTCTATGAGACGATAATCGTAGGATTTGAGTCTGATGCGAATGCGTCCCTTTGGCATATGAAAAAGTGCGATCGAATGAGTAAATGGTGTACAGTGGTGATTGTATCACACACTTTCGCAAATTATGGCGAAAAAACCTCTCACCAGGTTATTCTACCTGGTGAGAGGATGATTTTCAACATTATTTGGTCACCTTGGTGATGACACCTGCGCCTACCGTATGCCCACCCTCGCGGATAGCAAACTTGAGGCCCTCTTCCAGAGCTACTGGATAGATAAGTTTTGCAGTGATTTTGACGTTGTCTCCAGGCATGACTGCCTCGACACCCTCAGGAAGTCCAAGTTCTCCAGTAATATCGGTTGTTCTGATGTAGAACTGAGGACGATATCCTTTGAAGAATGGTGAGTGACGACCACCCTCTTCCTTCTTCAGCACGTAGATTTCAGCATCAAACTCCGTGTGGGGCTTGACTGAACCTGGCTTTGCGATGACTTGACCACGTTGTACCTGATCTTTTTCGATACCACGGATGAGCAGTCCTGTATTGTCACCGGCCTGTGCCTGATCAAGTGACTTGCGGAACATTTCGATCCCAGTGATAACGGTCTTCTGGGTATCAGCGATACCTACGATTTCCATTTCTTCGTTTACCTTTGCGACTCCACGCTCAACACGGCCAGTTACGACAGTGCCACGTCCAGAGATAGTAAAGACGTCCTCAACAGGCATAAGGAATGGCTTGTCAAGGGCACGAACTGGATCTGCAAAGTATGAATCACAGGTATCCATGAGCTTTTCGATGGCTGCCACTGATTCTGGATCGTCTTCGAGAGCTTTCAAAGAAGAACCACGAATGACAGGAACAGTGTCTCCAGGGAACTTGTACTTGGTGAGGAGGTCACGGACTTCCATCTCGACGAGGTCGATGATTTCTTTGTCTTGGACCATGTCACACTTATTCAAGTAGACGATGATTGAAGGTACGTTGACCTGACTGGCAAGCAGAATGTGCTCACGAGTCTGAGGCATAGGACCATCTGGCGCAGAAACGACGAGGATTGCTCCGTCCATCTGTGCCGCTCCAGTAATCATGTTTTTGATATAGTCGGCATGTCCTGGTGCATCGATGTGTGCATAGTGACGCTTTAGCGTCTCGTACTCTGAGTGATGGATGTTGATGGTGACTCCACGAGCCTTTTCTTCAGGAGCCTTGTCAATCTCATCGTATTTCAAGAACTTTGCGAGTCCTTTCTTTGAAAGAACATAGTGAATCGCTGAAGTTGTCGTGGTCTTGCCGTGATCAACGTGTCCGATGGTACCGATGTTAAGATGCGGTTTGGTGCGCTGGAATACTCCGTCTGCCATATGTGTATGATAATTAATAAAATAATATTACCCAAATGTACCTCTTGGTTGTTTGGTTGCTGTATATTATAGAGTCGGCTGTCGAATGTCAAGGACATCGGATCAAGATTTTGTTATAAAATAGACATTTAGATTGTAGTGCTCTATATGAAATGGATTTACACTTCGCGATTTGCAGAGATTACAGTAACGGCCATAATGTGGGCCATACTGACGATTCCTCTTTGGCTTTCCCCTTTTCACCCTGCAGTGGTTGCCTATGGCATCATCGGATTTAACATTTACTTTTTTCTTCAGTCTGCTCGAGTAACCGTACATGCAGTCAAGTCTTATCTCCTACTCATCCAGCACAGCCATATAGACTATACCGCAAAGCTGCATAGTGAATGTCCTGACGCGTTAAAGCTTTCCCACTACTTTGTGATCCCCTGCTACAAAGAATCTGTGTCAAAAGTGGGCGAGACTATCAAGTGTATAGTTGACAGCGACTATCCTTGGCTATCCAAAGTCACGATCGTCATCGCCTGCGAAGAGCGCGAAGGTGACGCGCCACACAAAGTGGCTGAGCTACAGAAACAATTTGGTCATCAGATTACCATGATCGCCACCTATCATCGGATGACGCCTGATGAGGTCCCCGGAAAAGCAAGTAACCAAACGTGGGCCACAAAGAATATATCGCAATTGATACGTTCTCAAGGTAAGTCGCCAGAAGAGGTGTTGCTCACGATAGCCGATGCTGACAGCAAGTTCCCAACAAACTATGTCAGCTATCTGAGTTATGCATTTCTGACGGATCAGGATCGGTACCATCACTTCTACTGGGCTCCGGTGCTGCTCTACAATAACTTCTGGGATCTTTCATTTTTTGTACGGATACAGGCTTCCCTTTCGTCAGTCGTGCGTCTCGCCTACCTACTCGAAAAGGACAAACTCATCCAGATCTCTACCTATTCATCGAGTTTGAAACTCATTGAGGATGTGGGCTACTGGGATGTCGATATCATCCCCGAAGATTGGCATATACACCTCCAGGCATTTTTCAAATATGGCACGAAAGTCCAAACTATACCCTTGTATACGATAGTAAATGGTGATGCGGTCAATGCGGGGGGCACTATCAGTACCTTTGTAAATCGGTATGATCAGGAGCGCCGCTGGGCATGGGGTGTATCTGACATCGCATACACCTGGAAGCGCATGTTTGAGACACCTCACATTCCTTGGCTTCCCAAGATATCTAAGCTTCTCTACATAGCAAAGATACATCTCCTCTGGCCCACTTCATTTTTTATTCTGACGGTGTTTGCTACCATCACTCCATTGGTCAATCCTGAGTTTAAGCGTACGGTGATGGGATTTATCCTCCCGCAGGTCTCAGGATTCATCCTCACCGTCGCCAGCTCGATGCTCATCGTCTATACCATCATTGACATCAAAGTGAGATCGAGACTACAGATCAAAACAAGCCCCTGGAATGTAGTATTTCTCATCCTCCAATGGTATATCCTCCCTATCATCTCATTTGTGCTCTCGGCTGTGCCAGCGATTGATGCGCATACGCGCCTCCTCCTGGGCAAAAAGTTGATCTACAAGGTGACGGATAAGAAGTGATACATTTTATTATATAGAACTATGCCTCGCCTTGAACAGTCTGAACGTATGAGACCACATGATCATCCAATCATCGAAGCTTTGTATGCAAACAGAGAACAACTAATGAACATGGAGCTTGACCCAAATGTGATACCTGATTATGACTTTTTATTTCAGGCTCTCCTGAATAAGTTGCCCTATGACCTCACTGCTCCCGGTGACTTAGAGTACATCTGGAAACGTGTGACTGACGCCTTGAGTGAAATTGATCAAAGGCAAATAAATAATACTCCAGATATCGCTTGTGCTATAGCCTCTTCGTATCTACTCCGAAACCGTGGCTCTTTCTGGCAAGGCCTCCCCCGCGCCTTACACGAACTAACAGCTACCTCGGTGATGAATGGACTCAATGCTGATCAATTAGATGATCTGAAAGAAATTAATCTAAAACTAACTGGCATTTATGACTGCATCCATCTAATCGGCGTTGATCTTTATGGACCAGGATACGTGAAAAAGGGCACCTTACAGACCCAATCGCAAATACAAATACAACATAAGTTTGAAGAAACAGTCAAGCTCAATCAACCAGAGCGGTGCTTTCTCTACGGTAATATGTGTCATGCTTTTTATAGCGGTTTGTATACTTTAAAAAGCGCGTTCGATACTAAACTCGATCCAAAACTTTGGGTTCAAACTAGACCGCCAGGCGACTAGTACCACATCATGCTTGTGAACCGCACATCTTACGCAAGCTCCTTGATCTGCTACATATTTATTTTTGGAATAGGAAGTGTGCTCGTTTTACCTTTTACATTTTGAATTATTCCATTGCTCTTCTCCCTTATCTTTAGTAAGATAGATCCATCTATGCTCTGGCTCTCCACATGGCTATTTACGAAGACCCCCCTCGTATGGTTTGTCGAGTCATACTGGCGTGATGAAGCATTTTCGATCCTCATGGCCCAGCGCAAGTGGGCAGATATATCTTGGCTCACCGCTCAAGACTTTAGTCCCCCCCTGTACTACTACCTCTTAAAGGTGTGGATGATGGTGTTTGGTTCATCAGAAATAGCCACACGATCACTGTCACTTCTCTGTTATGTGATGACTTTGTTTGTGATGGTGGAGTTTTTGGTATTTGTATTTCGATTTCGATCACGCGACATATCACCCGTAATGCTCGCACTTGGACTCCTCACTCCCGTCCTCGCATACTACGCATTTGAGGCACGTGGATACACGCTCCTAGCACTCTCTGCCACAACGAGCATCTATGCGCTATGCACGAAATCTCCACGTCTCTATGCGCTTTCTCTGTTGGCAGGATGCATGACGCACTACTCGATGCTTTTTGTATTTGCGACACACTGTGTAGTACAACTTCTAAAGTGGACACCATTCACCCACAAAGAATTTATCAAAGTCTCAGCATACCCTATGCTCATTACAGGTACGTGGATCCTTTACGCGCTCTATGCACATCAAGGAGCGTCACCCACAAGTTTCTGGATCCCCGCTCCTCGACTCCACGATCTCATCAATGCTCCTGAGATGCTGCTGACGGGTCGAGAGGTATCAACAAAAACCATAGAGTATGTGAGGTCACTGACGACATTTACATATGTGGTCGTGATCCTCGCTGTGTTTGGTCGTAGCTCGGCGAATAAAAGGGCGACCATGATCCTCCTCGCCTCTGTCATCCTTCCCCCACTAGCAATTTATCTAATCTCGACGAATACTCCGATCTCACTCTATCACCCACGCTACATGATCATCTCGGCTCCCCCACTCATCCTTTTGCTTGTCACTTCAATCCGCAGGTATAAGTCGCTCCATCGGGTCATGCTGATCGTGTGGCTCGGACTCCTCCTCTACGGACATCTTTCGCTCAAAATAAAAGGTCGACACAAAGAAGATCTGCGGAGCCAAATATTTCATATCCAGCGTTATAGCAGTCCAAAAGACTATCTTTATGTCACCTCAGTTCTCGATTTCCATACTGCACAGATTTACTGGCATGATCCAAATCACGTAAAAATCCTGGGCGATGAATATGACCGCATCCCCTCGTATGTGGGCAAGTCATTGATCCCCAAGAGCTCTTTGGTCGAGCATTCAGAGCCATGCAAAGATACTTGTCGGGTATTTGTCTTTGACCAAACACGTCGATTGAAGGTCTTGCCAAAGTTGCTATAATCCTCGCATGCCATTCACCCTTGTTCACAAAACCGATCCATCCGTCTACTCGCTCATCCTCTCAGAATCCAAAAGGCAGTCAGAATCGCTCATGATGATCCCCTCAGAAAATCACGCATCAAAAGCAGTCGAGGAAGCACTCTCCAGCAGCTTTGGAAACAAGTACGCTGAGGGATATCCTGGTCGTCGCTACTACCAAGGCAATGAGTACGCGGATCAGATCGAACAGCTGTGTATCGATCGTGCAAAGAAACTTTTTGGGGTACCTTATGTAAATGTTCAGCCACACTCAGGATCACCGGCAAACTTTGCAGTCCAGCTCGCGCTCCTCGCACCGGGAGACGTGTATATGGGCCTTTCTCTCGCTTCAGGTGGCCATCTCACTCATGGTGCACGATTGACTGCTGGTTCAACATTTTTCACCTCGGTTCAATACGATGTTACTCCTGATGGATACATCGATTACGATCAGGTCATGCAGCTCGCATTAAAACACAAGCCAAAGCTGATCATCGCTGGCACCACCGCCTATCCACGACTGCTTGACTGGAAAAAGTTTCGTGCGATCGCTGACAAAGTCGGTGCCTATCTCCAAGCAGATGTGGCCCACATAGCAGGACTGATCGTGGGCGGTGCGTATCCCTCACCTGTCCCCTATGTAGATATCATCACCACAACTACCCACAAATCACTTCGTGGTCCACGAGGTGCCATGATCATGGTGACCGAAGTGGGACTGAAGAAGAATCCCGACCTGGGCAAAAAGATAAACTCCGCCATCATTCCCGGCATCCAAGGGGGACCTCATCTAAACTCGATAGCTGCATTGGCCGTCGCACTCGGTGAAGCTGCAAAACCATCATTTAAAAAATATGCTGCGCAAATCGTAACCAACGCTTCACAGCTTGCCAAAGCAATGACTACTGGCGGTATGACGCTGGTCACCGGTGGTACCGATTCTCACCTCATCCTTGCGGATGTGCGACCGTATCACCTTCTCGGAAATACGATGGCAGAAGCATGTGAGGCTGCAGGTATCATACTTAATCGCAATGGAGTGCCTCATGACTCCAATCCACCTTTCTATCCCTCAGGTATCAGACTTGGAACCCCCGGCATCACTTCCCGCGGTATGAAGCAAAAGGAAATGAAACGTATCGGCACCTGGATCACTGATATTGCAAAAGATCTTTCAGTTCTCGCTCAAAGGGAAGGATCGGATGTGCTCTTGCAGAAAGACCCTGCTGTCCGGGCACGCATCATCGCAGGCTCTGCCATGATCCCACAGGTGCACAAGTCAGTCAAGGCACTTTGTAAGGCGTTCCCATTGAAGGATACGTACTAGTAACTCATAGCGCATAGCGCATAGCGCATAGCGAATAACGTAAGTATACGATTCTATCAACACCATGCGGCTTGTCCATTGATTCGATGGATGGATCGTTCTGATAAAATAATTTGATGCCAATTTCCATCTAGTCATTCTGAATCCTTCGATATACTCTGGACAGGCTCCGTGAAGAATCTAGTGCAAAGTGGATCTATGAGATCTTTCGACTTCGCTTACGCTACGCTCAAGATGACGAGTTCGTGAACACATATTCAGCCACCGATATTATTGACTAGTACAGGGATGACATGAAGCATGTTTCCACTTCCTCAATTGATACTGAGTCCCTCAGTCAAACTGCTACAATAGACTATCTATGATCTGGATCCTGCTCATGGCAAATGCCTATATGATTTTGCTGGGTGCATACAACTATCGATTCCTCCCACCAGAGATCCCGTTCTACTATATATATACCTGGGGCGAAGGTCGCCTCGCTCACTCTTTTGTACTCCTACTCCCCATTATTTTAATGAACGTGATTTATCTTTTGACCAATGTCATCGTGAGAAAGTATTATCACCATGATCCGTTTATCACGAAAATTGTACAGATTGTCCAGCTCATCTTTGCGGGACTTGCGATGATTATCGTTACTCGTACCATCTTGATTTCTATCTGATATGACACTATCTATCCCTTTTATCGCCTCGCTCATCCTTTCCTATTTCCTCACTCCCTTGACTATCAAATGGGCAAAGAAGATACACCTCACCACAGACTCTCGAATCCATCCAGCTCATACCCATACCGGCATCGTGCCTCGGGCAGGAGGACTACCCATATTTGTAGCCATTGTGATCGTGACTTCCATCGCTATGCCACTGCAAAAAAGCATCATCTCTATACTAGCGGGAGGGCTCATACTGGTCATCACAGGTCTTTTGGATGATAGGTATGACCTGAGTCCCTATCTCAGATTTGGACTAAACTTTGTGGCAGCAGGGGTGGCTATCGCGGGCGGACTGGGGATACCATATATCTCAAATCCCTTTGGGTCGCCGCTCTCTCTCATCGAGCCGCAGATTGCATTTCAACTTTTTGGGTCAACTCATACGATCTGGCTCATTGCAGACATTGCGGCTTTGATCTGGCTCATGGCGCTCATGAATCTCGTCAACTGGAGCAAGGGGGTTGATGGACAGCTGCCCGGATATGTCTCGATCGCTGCGATGTTTCTGGCGATCACTGCGGGAAGATTTTCAGCACATGAGCTCTCAGCAGAGCAAACGCAGCTATTTGCGGTCGTCATAGCTGGTGCCTTTGCGGGGTTTCTGCCGTGGAACTTTTACCCTCAGCGCATCATGCCGGGGTATGGAGGGGGGTCACTCGCCGGATATCTACTGGGTGTCCTTTCTATTTTGTCATTTGGCAAAGTTGGGGCACTTACAATCATCTTGGCTGTGCCCATCCTGGATGGTATCTATACGATCATCAGGCGCGTGATACACCACAAAAACCCGTTTCGAGGTGATGATCAGCACCTGCACCATCTCCTCCTGCGAGCAGGCTGGGGAAGGCGCCGCATCGCGGTGTTTTATATGTGTACTACCGCCATTCTCGGGTGTTGCATGCTGTTTTTGACTGGTGTACTCATGAAAGTATTATTTGCGGGTATAGTCTATAGTGCTTTGGCGGTATGGATTTATACGTTATCTAAGCGGTAAATATCTGATATGTCTCCCCTAGTATCACCGCTACCTTATTTGCACCTATCCACAGAGAGCGTAATTGGGTCACTGAAATCTGTACTGCCACAAGTACCGCCTACACATTTCCTCTCATTTTCTCAATCAATTAGCCTTGGGCCTCCTAGTACAGATGCGAAAGTACGTACAACCTATCTAGACCATTTGCTCCACCGTATCTACCAACAAGTTATCATCGGCTCAAACCATCCAATTACTGCGACAGACGCACACTACCCAGAGCCAGGCGAGATCTTTCATGGCACACGTACGCCTCTACTCTGGTACGGTCATGGCGCCGCTGATGAGCTCATACTGCGCTATCTCGGACATCATGCCTACCTCATGAAGAAACCACTTGTGGTGATCAGGTGCCCGAAGTACCCTGGATATATGCATCCAGTGGAACTGATAGAGCTCATGCCTCAAATCCGGACTCTTACCTATGATGAACTTGCGTCTCTACACCACGAATGGCTTGAGCTCACTAGAAGTCAATGCGTTGTCTATGTGTGGGATCCGCTCTTGCAAAAAGTACGCGGCGTACCTGATGATTTTTTTGACGCAGACATTATCCAGCTTGCTCTAAAAACACAATATAAAACTGCGGCCCATATCGTGGGCGAGGTTTTGGGCAAATCTCCCTATACATATGGCTTTGACACTGATTATCTGTTTCATCGTATACTCTCGCTTGTGGAAGCTGGCATCTTTGAGGGTAAACTCAATGCTTCACCCACTCATCTCTCAATGCTGATGGTCCGCAGATCCCAAAAGTCACGCTGAATATTTGATACAATCCTGACACTCTATGTCTATCCTTACTCAAGATCAACTTTGCTTTGTCGGAGTCAAAGCCCTCTTTATAAATAAAAAGGGCGAATGTCTTGTACTAAAAAGAGATATCGATTATAAAACTACACCATATCGATCATGGTATGATCTCCCAGGTGGAAAGAATCAAGCACTGGAATCAACTCAAGAAACTCTGATACGAGAACTGCGCGAAGAGTTGGGTATGCAACCTTCAGATTTTACAGTTCAGAAACAGCTTGGCTGCTTTAAAACAGATGTTTCTTTCAACTATCTTGATAGAATTGTCGCTCTCTTTCTCATCATATTTGTCTGCAAATTGAGAGATGAAAATATGCCAATCGTGCTAGTTGATCCCGCAAATAAGTCGTGCGAGTGGATGGATATGCCACACATGCAAGACGCATTTGCAAAATATTCTCCTGAGTTTATGTGTCAGTTAGGATCCTTAGTAATATCATGATCAATTTTTCATTTTTCATTTTTCATTTACTATGAAGCTTCTCGTCACCGGCGGTGCCGGCTTTATCGGCTCAAACTTTATCCACTACTGGCTACGCGTGCATCCTGAGGATAGCATCATCTGCTTTGATAAGCTCACCTATGCGGGCAACATCGAAAATCACGCCCACATCGCTGATGATCCACGCTATACCTTTATCAAAGGCGACATTACCGACAGGACCGCAGTGGACAAGGTGGTAAAGCAAGTTGATCTCATCGTACATTTTGCAGCAGAGAGTCATGTAGATCGCTCCATCACTGGACCTGAGGCGTTTGTGCGGTCAAACGTACTGGGCACGATGGTGCTCCTGGAGGCGGCACGTGCGCATGGGAACAAGCGGTTCCATCATATATCCACAGATGAAGTCTTTGGAGCGCTCCCACTGGATAGCACGATGAAGTTTGATGAGAAGACTCCCTACGATCCTCACTCTCCCTACTCCGCGAGCAAGGCAGGATCTGATCACCTCGTCCGCGCCTACTACGATACCTATGGTCTCCCCATCACCATCACCAATTGTGCGAATAACTACGGTCCCTACCACTTCCCCGAAAAACTCTTTCCTCTTGCGATCACGAATGTATTAGAAGGTAAAAAGGTTCCTATTTATGGCGATGGACTCTACGTCCGCGATTGGCTCCACGTGGAGGATCACTGTCGTGCGATAGATCTGGTTATCTCAAAGGCAAAAGTAGGTAGTACCTACTGTGTAGGCTCGATGACACAAGACGTCTCAAACAAGGAAGTGATTAAAAAAATCTGTGAGGTCATGGGGGTCGACTTTGAGAGTACTGTTGAATATATCAAAGACCGTCCTGGACATGATCGTCGCTACGCTATTGACTGGAGCAAGATCCATAGAGATCTCGGCTGGAGGCCTCTGCACACCTTTGACGAATGGATTAATCTGACAGTCCAATGGTACAAGGATAACGAGAGTTGGTGGAAGCGCATCAAGTCTGGGGAGTATGCCGAGTATTATAAGAAGCAATACGAAAAGTAATTCTTCGGCACATCATCTCATTTTGCAAATTTATATTTATGAAAAATACATTTACAGACATCACCTCTCTCATCAACGAGTTCATACGCGAACGCGATTGGGATCAATTTCAAAAGCCCAAGGACCTCGCACTCTCGCTCGTACTTGAGGCCACAGAGATACTCAAACACTTCCAATGGAAAGATGAAGCATCCATCAAGAAGCACCTCGTGAAAAGCAAAGATGAAATCGCTGATGAGATCGCCGACACACTCTGGTACCTACTGAAATTTGCTTCCGTCACTGAGATTGATATTGAGAAAGCTTTTTATCGTAAGCTCACCATAAACAAAAAGAAATATCCCATCGAAAAATCAAAGGGGAATAACAAGAAGTACACCGATCTATAGTCTACCCATTCCCTCCATGTAAGTGCCTCATCCTTCAAGCAGACGATTGTTATGATGTGGATATTTTTTACAATAAGCACAGAGATTGTTTATTGTGAAGAGGTTAACATAAGACCATCTGTCGTCCTAACAGATGGTCTTGATCGATAACCAGTGATTATCCTACTACTTGTCCCTCTTCGACCTTGCCGTCCTTCTTGGCATCGGTACCGTCGGTGGGTGCTGTATCAGGAGCACCGGTGGGTGCACCCGCATCAGGAGCTTGGCCAGGTGTCTGACCCACGCCTTGAGCTTGTCCGACCTTCATGAGGACTTCCTGAAGCTCTTTGGACTTGGTCTCCAGATCAGTTTTTGATCCTGACTCGAGGATATCTTTGAGCTCTTTGATCTTTGCTTCGACTTCGGTCTTTACCTCTGGAGTGACTTTGTCTTTTGCATCAGCAAGTGCCTTTTCAGACTGGTAGATGAGTGAGTCTGCGTGATTTTTGGCGTCGATCTTTTCACGTGCTTCTTTATCTGTTGCTGCATTTTTCTCAGCCTCAGACTTCATCTTTTCGATCTCTTCAGTTGAAAGACCAGTGGATCCTGTGATCTTGATATTTGCAGTCTTGCCTGTCGTTTTCTCTTTGGCGGTGACATGCAAGATACCTGATGCGTCGATATCAAAAGTGACCTCTACTTGAGGTACGCCACGAGGAGCTGGGGGGATACCATCCAGAGTAAAGTGTCCGAGCGATTTGTTGTCTCGGGCCATCGGACGCTCTCCTTGGAGGACATGGACCTCGACTGAGGTCTGACTGTCTGCTGCTGTCGAGAAGGTCTCGGACTTGCTGGTAGGGATCGTCGTGTTGCGTGTGATGAGCGGTGTCGTAACTCCTCCCATCGTCTCTACACCAAGGGTGAGAGGCGTGACATCGAGCAGCACCACATCCTTTGTGTCGCCCATCAACACTCCTCCTTGGATGGCGGCACCTACTGCGACTACCTCATCAGGATTCACACCCTGGTTTGGTTTCTTGCCAAAGTATGCTTCGACATCTGCCACGATCTTTGGCATACGAGTCATACCTCCGACCATAACCACTTCGTTGATCTTGTCTTTGGTCACTCCTGCATCTTTGAGCACTTGATCAACAGATACAAATGACTTTTTGATGAGCTCTGCGACGAGAGACTCGAGCTTTGCGCGCGAGAGAGTCACCGCGATATGCAGTGGTCCGTTTGCGCCAGCTGAGATGAAGGGCAGATTTACCTGCGCTTCGGCACTGCTGGAAAGCTCTATCTTTGCTTTCTCTGCAGCCTCTCTCAGACGCTGCATGGCTTGTGCATCTTTGGTGAGATCGATCTGATTCTCCTTTTTAAACTCATCGGCCAGATGCTGGATGATCACTTGGTCAAAGTCATCACCTCCCAGGTGGGTATCTCCACCAGTGGCTTTGACTTGGAATACGCCGTCACCCAGCTCTAGGACGGTGACATCAAACGTACCACCTCCCATATCGTAGACGATGATGGTCTCGTTCTTTTTCTTGTCGAGTCCATAGGCGAGCGCTGCGGCGGTTGGTTCGTTGATGACACGGACCACCTCGAGTCCCGCGATCTCACCAGCTTGCTTCGTGGCTTGGCGCTGTGCATCATCAAAGTATGCAGGGCAAGTGATGACTGCTTTGGTCACCGGACCTCCCAGGTAGGCTTCGGCATCGACTTTGATCTTTTGAAGTATCTTGGCTGAGATCTCCTGTGGTGTGTACTCTTTGCCATCGACCTCGATGACTGCCATATCATCACGTCCTGCTTTGACGGTGTATGGCAACCACTTCATGTCCTGTTGGACTGAAGGGTCAGAAAATTTGCGACCCATGAGACGCTTGGCTGAGAAGATGACCTTCTTGGGGCTCATCACCATCGAGCGCTTTGCAACGTCACCTACCACGCTTTTGGACACATCAACGACAGAGGGTATGACATTGCGCCCCTCTTTGCTGAAGATCACCTTTGGTTGACCCGCTTCCATAACTACCACACATGAGTTTGTAGTACCGAGATCGATACCAATGATTTTGGACATAGAATAAAAAATAATTAGTAAATTCTAAGTTCGACCCGTGACAAATGTGTCACGTATCGGAATCAAAATTTATGAATAGTTGCCTTCCGAATATATCTTGCCCTTCTCAATATGTTCAAGCACATCTCGCACAATCTCAAGAATTTGCTCTTGTTTCATGTCGTCACGGCTGAGCCATTTGAACCCATCAGATTTTTCTGGCTCAGCAGCGTGTGGCTCACCTTCCCAACGCCTCGCACGAAAGTATCCATACACTCCGTCACCATCTGAGCGCTTCAGACTGATGACGTGGACCAGCTCTAGATCTTCTTTGCTGATAGTGATCCCTGCCTCCTCATGAGCCTCTCGTATGGCAGTATCAGTCAGCTTCTCTCCCATCTCCAGATGTCCCGCGATGAGGTCATAGGATCCATCCTGCCAGCCAGTGTTGCGACGCTTGATCATAAAGATCTTCCCATCCCTCTCAAGGATGACCATTGCGCCGCTTATGACTCCGTGTCTTTTTTTCATAGGTTATGTTAATTGGTCCTGAGATCTCTCCACCCTCGCACTTCGTTTGAGGAGTCGAGATGACTTGTCTAACGTCTTCTTTTGCTTTTCGATATATTCTCGATAATCATACTCTGAGTACATCTCTCCCTTTGCGATACATTTGAGTGCCAAAAGCTCACTGGGCACAAACTTCTTCCGCTCCTTGAGTGGATCCATCCAGGCGACGAGTGCTGCCTTCGTAGGCTCCGCATTCCTCGCTACTCCGATCCACTTGGTCACTTCGAAGTATACGTGATTCCTGACTCCATCTATGCCGATTTGAGTTTGGAAATGTACAAGCTTCAAATACTTTTTAAACGTGCTTATTCCTGCCTCCTCCTTCAGCTCTCTCAGTGCCGCATCCAGTACAGTCTCGTCTCCTTCCAGGTGTCCAGCTGGCAGTGCCCAAAATCCGTTCAGAAAACTTGAGTTTTGGCGCGCCTTCCAAAACACTTTTCCCTCTTTGCGCAAGATCAGCTCCGCACACATGATTTGTTTGAGTCTTGGTTTCATAGTTTAGTTCTTACTTTCTACTTTCTCTGGCTTCTTCGTCACTTTGACTTGCGCTATCCTGACGACTCTTTCGTGTACTTTGTACCCGCGTTTTACCACTTCCTTGACTATATTCTCTTTGCCACTCTCCTCTATCATGTCCACAACCTCTGCGGTATGGGGATCGTACTCAGTACCATCAAGCTTCAGCTCAGTGAGTCCCATATCCTCTATTGTTTTTTCAAACTGGGCGATGACCATCTTGAGTCCGGGATCTTTTATAAAGATCTCTGCCTGATGGAGCAGGTCGAGTGTCGGGATGAGCTGCTCGAGCACGCCGATGGTCGCGATCTCAAAGAGAGACTTGCGCTCCTCATCAACCTTGCGCTGCAAGTTCTTATAATCAGCGAGGGCGCGCAAATACTGCTCTTTGTAGTCGAGGTTTACTTCGACTTCCTTGATCACCTCTTTGACGACTTCTTTTGGTTCAGGCTTCTGTAAAGGTGCTCCAGTTGGATCTACCAGGTCTGAGATATCTGTCATAGGTTAAATAGTATGTATAAAAAGCAAAGATCAAAGTAAAAACTTTTTTACTCGCATCTTGGATCTTTATCGAGTGACGGCGATTTGTTCGAGCAATTGTGAAAAGTATCTCACCTGGGGGATATAGACATCAAATCTCATGCGCTTTGGTCCGAGTACTCCGATGACTCCATGGACCTCTCCTATGCGAAAATCGCTCATCACGATAGCACAAGGTTCAAACACTGGGTCAAAAAAGTCCTCCTCGCCGAGCATATAAAATACTTCTTGCTCTGTCGCAAAGTAGCGCTGCATGACCTGCTGCCAAAACGCATACTGGTCTAGTAATCCACACATCTTCTTGGTGACGTTTAGCTCATTGGTGGGCATCTGATCAAAGATATTGCTGACTCCAGAGTAGTACATGTCGCCGGTATTAGTGACAGCTATCGCGATCATCCCTGTCTTCTCTGCGAGGATCTTGACTCCATGCGCGAGTAGCTTGTACACCGTCGCACGATCATCCCACAGACTGTTTTTATAGCTTACCTCCTCAACAGTCGAGAGGTGCTTTTCCTTCATGATATTTTTGATATAAAACCTATACCCGAGTGCTGAAGGTACACGACCTGCTGAAAAGTGAGTCTTGCTCAGGTATCCCTTTTGGGCGAGCACCACCATCTCATTTCTGATGGTGGCTGGTGACACGCCGAGCTTGTACTTCTTTTCGAGTACATCAGAGCCGACTGCCTCACCTGAGGCGGTGTACTCCTCGATGATGACCTTGAGGATCTCGATTTGACGGGTGGTGAGCTCTTGCATAGCTTAGTTAGCAGTATACTAGACGTTCTGCTAACATGTCAAGAGGAATATAAAATGAAAAATGATTCATGATAAATAGTAAATTTAGTCTTTGATATTTGGAATTTATTTGTGAACTTGGAATTTGGAATTTGACAATATGTGTCTGTCTGTGTTGTTGTCTTTCGCTACACATTTGCTACACTCCCCGTTGTATGAAATGGATTTCACGACTCGTAGTCTTGCTCCTCATCTCTCTGCTGGTGTGGCTGAATTTCCCCGAAGGGCGTCCCATCAAGCTGTCGGTAGGTAAGTGGAAAATCGACACCACTCTCTCGCCTCCCAAAATCAGTACCACTGTAAATGAAAAGCCGTATGTTCGTGAGTTTATCACCAGATTGGGACTCGACCTCCAGGGAGGGAGTCACTTTGTGTTTGATACTGATATAAAAAATGTAAAACCCGCAGATCTCAAAGACGCACTCGATGCCACACGCAATATCGTAGAGCGACGCGTAAATCTCTTTGGCGTGTCTGAACCTGTCGTACAAACCCTCAAATCTGGCAACCAATACCGCATCAGCGTGGATCTTCCCGGCATCAAGGACCCTCAATCTGCCATCGATCTCATTGGCAAAACTGCACAGCTGAACTTTAAAGAGGAGGGCGAGATCGATCCGAGTATCCCTGCAAACATAGCCACACTCTCAGCCATATTTAAGCTGACCAAGCCTACTGGATTGACGGGTAGCGAGATCAAAAAAGCCCAGGTGGTATTTAATCAAACAGATGGCCAGCCAAATGTACAGCTCCAATTCACCGCCGAAGGAGCAAAGAAATTCGCAGCTATCACCAAACGCAATATTCAAAAACAGGTGGCGATCTTCCTCGACAATCAAGTCCTGACGGCCCCTGTAGTACAGGCTGAGATCACTGATGGCACTGCCATCATCACTGGAGGATATACTGTCGAGACCGCAAAAGAGCTCGCGATATCCATAAACTCTGGCGCGCTTCCCGTACCCATCAAGCTCGTCGAGCAACGTACGATCGGCGCAACACTCGGCGCCCAAGAGGTGAATCAAAGTATATTTGCTGGTATAGTCGGACTTTCCATGGTCGCATTCTTTATGATCGTATTTTATGGACGTATGGGACTGGTGGCTAGCTGTGGCCTGCTGCTCTACGGTCTGATCACCCATGCGATCTATCGTATCGTGCCTGTGGTTCTGACTCTGCCTGGCATAGCAGGGTTTATCCTCTCCATAGGTATGGCAGTCGATGCAAACATTTTGATTTTTGAACGCATCAAAGATGAGCTCCGACATGGGAAGCCTCGTGAGGTCGCTACACGCATCGGATTTGCACGTGCGATGCATGCGATCAAGGATGCAAACGTCACCACCCTCCTCGTGGCGTTTATCCTCTTCAATCCTCTCAACTGGGAGTTCCTCCCGCAGTTTGGACTGGTACGCGGATTTGCGCTCACCCTCGCCATAGGTGTCGTAGTCAATCTATTTACTGGCATCTTTGTCACCAGACGCATACTCGGATTTTTCTATCGCACCGTATGATACATTTTTCCCGATACACCAAACTTTATGTACTCATCTCTACACTCGTCATCGGGCTTGGTATGTACTCGATCATACGGCATGGCTATAAAGTATCTATAGACTTTACTGGAGGTTCTCAGCTTCGATATGCTACTGCAAAACCAGTTGATAGCGAAATCTCTACCATCGCAAAGGTAATATCTGATCACAAAGCAGCATTTGTCGATGCGGCATACACACTCAACGGTGGACTTGTCCTCAAGCTCACAAACTTTGATGATACTACCGAACAAGCCCTTCGTAGCAAGCTACAAAAGGCGTTGAAGAATGAGCTCAAGCTCGCCTCACTGGAAACGGTTGGCCCGACTATTGGGATTGATTCGATTCGAAAAACTTTGTATGCCGCTGGCCTTGGAGTGCTCGTGATCCTCGCCTATATTTTCTATGCATTTCGTAAGATGTCATTTGCGATCGCGGCTGTGGTGGCACTCCTACACGACATACTGGTGGTGTTGGGCGTGTACTCGATAGTCAGTCACTACCTCGGCGCGCAGCTTGATACACTTTTTGTCACCGCACTTTTGACCACAATGAGTTTCTCAGTGCATGATACTATCGTCATCTTTGACATGATCCGTGACGAGCTCAATCGTGGGACGACCACAGACATCGCCACGCTTTCAGATCATGCGGTCACCTCGACGCTCGTGAGATCACTGAACAACTCGCTGACGATCGTGTTCATGTTGCTCTCTCTCGTCTTATTGGGTGGTTCATCGGTGACCTACTTTGCGGTAGCACTTCTTATAGGTACTGTCACTGGCGTCTACTCATCTCCCTTTGTCGCGACCCCCGTCATGATCTGGCTTGAGAAGCGCATGAAGTGATGTGCGCTATCTCAAAGCTGTGGTCAGTCTGATAGAATGTGCTATCTTATGAAAAAGCTACAGATTGCTATCACCGGATCTACAGGCCTCATCGGCTCACGCATCGTCGCGCTGCTTTCAAACAAGTTTGGGTTTATCCCCCTGCGCCAAGAGGACGGAGTCGATATCACAAATATAGAGAGTCTTCAGTCGACAGTCGTGAGTCGTCAGTTTGACTTTTTACTCCACCTCGCTGCATACACAGACGTCGATGGTGCCGAGACCAATCGGGAGCTCTGTCATAAGATAAATGTAACTGGTACCCAGAATCTATTTGAACTCTGCCAGCAGAAAAAAGCAAAGATGATTCATATCTCGACTGATTTTGTGTTTGATGGAAAACGCGTATCTAGTCATCCTGATCCCGCAGTGGCGGGAGAAGGATCTCATCACAAATTCCAATCCGCCAGTTGGCCGACAAATTCACAAATAAATTCCAATACTCAAGTACCAACATATGTAGAAAACTCTCCCCGTCATCCCCTCTCCTACTACGCGCAGACAAAGTACGAGTCGGAGCAAGTGGTGAAAGGCGCTGCCATGATAGTGCGCCTGACCACTCCTTATCGCGCATCGTTTGAACCAAAAAAGGACATTGTGCGCACTATCAAATCACTACTCGAACAAGGCAAGGAGCTGACGATGATCACCGATAATCTCCTCGTGCCTACCTATATAGACGACATCGCACACGCGATCGGACATCTAGCCCACCACTACAGTCCTGAGATCTACCACACGGTCGGATCTACCGCCCATAGCGCCTATGAGATGGGGCAGCTGATCGCAAAAAGGTGGAATCTCGATGCGTCACTCATCAAGTCCACGACGCATGCAGAGTACAGCCATGGGCGCGCTGCCGTGCGCCCCCAATACGCCCACATCATCTCTACCAAAGATCTTGGAGTGAAGATGAAAGGATTTGAGGAGGGATTGATGCTTTTGTAACTCATGGGCGCCCTTCACCACTAAATACCAATGACACGCACCTCAACTCCACCTGCTGAATCAGTAGTCTTTACGGGCAAGATCCATGCAGTCCTCCAAAAACAAGTAACAAAAAATGGAATCACTCAAACCTACGAACGAGTAGTGCGCCCACCGGGAGTGCGTCTCATTATCACGAAAGGTGATCAGATCCTTCTCTCACGCGAGTATCGTGAGGAGCTGCAGGCATACGACTATCGCCTTCCTGGTGGCAAAGTATATGACACCTATGGAGCCTATGCAGACGCCCTTGCGGTAGGTATGGATATGACAGCTTCAGCAGCCGATGCTGCACTTCGTGAGGCCCGAGAAGAGGTGGGCCTCGTCATACATGATCCCAAACTCTTGGCTATCAGCCGTGCTGGTGCCACCATCACCTGGGACTTGTACTATTTTCACGTCACCTCAATGACCGAGATAGCCAAAGAGACACACGAACATGAGCAGATCGCCACGCACTGGTGTAGTTTCGATGAGGCGAGTGAGCTCGCATTGACGGGGAACATGCAGGAGGATAGAAGTGCTTCTCAGCTGTTGCAATTTATTCGTGCTCGATGATCCACACTATCCCTGGTAGAGACGATCTCCGTATCGACACCATCATCCTCGACTTGAACGGCACACTGTCTGTCGGAGGTGTCCTCGTCGCAGGCGTCGAGCACCGCATCACAATGCTCACCCAGATGGGCTACAAAATCGTACTTTTTACAGGTAATACGAGAGGTGATGCTGCAGATATTTGTCGTGAGCTTGGACTCACCTGGCAACAGGCAAAAACAGCTGACGAAAAGCGTCTCCTTGCCCTGAGCCTCAATGCAGCTACCTGCGCATCGATCGGAAATGGACGTATTGACACAGCTATGATGGAGGTTGTGGGACTCTCGATCCTTACGCTCCAAGCAGAGGGTGTCTTTGCTCCGCTCCTCTCCACAGTCGACATAGTCGTACCTACCATACTCGATGCCTTGGATCTGTTCATAGATTCGCAGAGACTCATCGCGACACTAAGAAGCTAAAGCGATTTGAAGAAGGGCTCAGGATGCTATAATGATCTGGTTTTGTATCTCAAGGAGCTCGCAGCTTGAGGCTCGTAGCTTGTAGCTTTATGGACTTTATGGACTTTACAAACTTTAAACTCGTTTTATGACTATCACCATCATTGGACACGGATATGTGGGCATCGTCGCCGCGTGTGTGTTTGCTGACTTCGGAAATACGGTATATGTCATCGGACACACTCCCGCAAAACTAGAGCGACTGAAGGCGGGCGATCCGCTCATCTACGAGCCAGGACTCGCTGAACTGCTGCAAAAAAACACACGTGCGGGTCGTATGATCTTTACGACCGAGTACGATGAGGCGCTCAAAAACTCCTCGATCATATTCAGCTGCGTCGGCACACCACCTACCCCCGGCACTGGTGAAGCTGACCTGTCCCAGGTGTATACCGTGGCCAAGCAGATAGGAGCTCATCTGGATCCGTCTCACTTTACCGTGGTATCGTGCAAATCAACCGTCCCCGTCGGCACAAACTACAAAGTGCAAGAGATCATCAATGCTGAATTAGAAATTCGAAATTTGAAATCAGATATTCCGCATATGTATGCGGTAGCCTCCTGTCCTGAGTTCCTCCGCGAAGGGACTGGCATCCATGATACCCTAAACCCCGATCGCACCATCATCGGATCAGACAGTCAGAAGGCTATAGATATCCTCCTCGAGCTCCATAAACCACTTCCTGGTGAGCGCGTTGTGACAAATATCCCCAGTGCTGAGCTCATCAAGTACGCATCAAACTCCCTCCTTGCCACGAAGCTGTCATTTGCAAACATGATCTCACTCTTTGCGGAGAAAGTAGGCGCTGACGCACCCTCAGTGCTCCGAGCTGTCGGGTTGGACAATCGGATCGGACCAAAGAATCTGGACGTCAGCATCGGCTATGGAGGCGCCTGTTTCCCCAAAGATGTACAGGCGTTGACTGCGACTGGTCGGAGCGAAGGGGTTGATGTGTCACTCCTGGAAGCGGTAGAAAAGGTAAACGTCCTGGTCTGGCAAAACTATGTAGCAAAAGTGAAAAAGCACGTGAAAAACGGGGGTAAACTGGCGGTGTGGGGACTCGCCTTCAAAGCAAACACTGATGATATTCGCTTTGCTCCAGCCGTAAAGATCGTAGAGCAACTCGCCAAAGACGGCTACGAGGTAGTCGCCTATGATCCCGCTGCCATGCCAAATGTAAAGAAACAGCTCGGCGATCTCATCAGCTATCACGACAAGCAGTACGACATGATCGAGGGCGCTGATGCCCTCTGCATCCTGACGGAGTGGAATGAGTTCAAGCAAGCAGATCTTGCAAAGATCAAGCAGATCTTAAAAAATCCTCTCGTCATCGACGGCCGCAACCTCTATGAGGTGCAGAAGATGAAAAGTCTCGGCTTCACGTATGTAAGTACGGGGAGGAAAGGGTAATGCTCAGGTCATGTCATCTCGGGGCCCAATAATATCCCGTTAACGTTTTAACATTGAATACATTGCCAACACATGCAACCTCAAGACCCTGAATTTCACCTGCTTCGTCACATATGCTTTTCCTCAGCAGATAAGTCTGAGTTCGTGGAACAGTTACAACCCCATCATTTTTTATCGCACTAACCCTTAGTTGCTGTATTCTTCCAGAACCTGCTGGCACTTCTGCTCTGACAATCGAACCAACGCCAAGACAAAATCCTAAATACATTTTATCACCCAAGCAGTAAAGAGTACCTGCAAAAGGCCCTTGCACTCCATGAGGATCCCTTTCAGCTCCCTCAGGCATGGTGAAAGCCATCAGAGTAGGCTCGAGGAGGGAACTATTGTGTATATCAGAGCGTTCGATTTGCATATTTGTAATCTAATACTCCTCCTCATTTTTCGCGGTGATTTAGATCACAAAATCGGGCGTAAATTGGTCATTTACACTACCAAAGCGCCCTAAATTACGGCACTTTGCCGTAAGATGCCCACCTGACAAGCTCCCCCTGCAAAGCGGGGGGTGCACGCCTTGGCGGGCGGGGTGTGTGCCATGCAAATTTACTCTCACAAAAAGAAAAATCCCCCGTGGCAGCGGGGGAAGTCTGAGACAGTCGATGGACCGTCCTTGCCATGTAGATATTTTGGGTGCCCATTTTGAGCGAAGATGGCATACAATGGTGAGTAGATTAGGCAAATGTACAATCTGCAATATACAATTTACAAATAATGATAGTTTAAATTTAAATTTTGAATTGAAGGGTCAGAACACGAATCCCTTGTCGTAGCACGGGATGATAGTGATGACATGCCACATTGACATTGATATTTAATATTATTTAAAATTGCGTATTGAAAATTGTAAATTTTATCCCTTCTCCTATGCACATCCTCATCACCGGTGGCGCCGGATTCCTCGGCTCCCACCTCACCAAACGACTCTTAAACGAAGGACATAAAGTCACAGTCATTGATAACTTTATCACGGGGAGTAAAAGCAACTTGCCTGTAGACAAAGATCTCACGATCGTAGATAAGGATGTCTCGGACATCTCCTATCATACACTCCAAGGGCTGCGTCAGATCGACCAGATCTACCACCTCGCTTCACCCGCATCACCAAACCATCACTCGCCTATCTCCTATCACGCGCTCCCCATGGAAACGATGATGGTAAACACTGTGGGCACACATCGCATGCTCGAGATGGCAGAGTGGCAGGGTGCAAAGTTCCTTTTTGCATCGACAAGCGAGTGTTATGGTGATCCCGAGGTGACCCCGCAGTCAGAGACCTACAATGGCAATGTCTCCACGACCGGCCCTCGTAGTGTCTATGATGAAGCAAAGCGCTTTGGCGAGACGCTCACCGCACACTACTGGCGCAAACAGGGGGTGGATGCGCGCATCGTGCGCATCTTTAATACCTTTGGTCCTCAGATGGCGACAGCAGATATGCGTATGATCAGTAACTTTATCCATCAAGCACTACGCGGCGATCCGATCACTTTATTTGGCGATGGGACGCAGACGCGCAGCTTGACCTATGTCGATGATACGATAGAGGGCATCGTGAGACTTATGAACTACGAACACACCAAGGGTGAGGTAGTAAATATCGGCTCTTCAGACGAGCACTCCGTCCGCGAGTATGCCGAGCTCGTCAAAGAGATCACTGGATCAGCGAGTGAGATCGTCTGCGCCGAGGACCTGCCAGACACCGATCCAAAGATGCGCCGTGCCGACATCTCAAAAGCAAAGAAGCTGATCGACTGGGAGCCAAAAGTAGCCCTCCATGACGGGCTAAATCAGATGGTTAAATGGGTGAAAACTACCACGTGAGAGTATTTGCCCTATGATCACCACTCACCTTGACCATCTCCCCGCTTATCGACAATACCTCACCATGGTGAGGTCTATCAGGTCGTTTCTCAGTGAGCGCGGATACCTCGAGCTAGACTTGCCCGTTCTCTCGCCTGCACTCATTCCTGAGTCCTATGTGGAAGTATTTGAGACAGAGTATCGCTATTTTGACCACCATCAGAAGCTCTATCTCACTCCCTCCCCAGAGCTTTTTATCAAGCGACTCCTCGTGGATGGGATCGGAAATAGCTACTATCTGGGCAAATCGTTTCGCAACAGTGAGCCGACCAGTAGCAAGCATTTGGGTGAGTTTACGATGCTCGAGTGGTACAAAGTAGATGCAAGTTATATGGATCTCGCGGATGAAGTTCTCGCACTCCTTCAAAACATTTGTGCAAACATGGATCCCGGCATCCGCCGGGATGACACACAGAACCGTGTCAATCCTGCACAAAGTTCTGTCATTCCTACGGAGGCAGGAATCCCACAACCCTCTCTTGCTCTCTCCTATCAAGGCGTGAACGTAGACCTCTCCCGCTGGGAAAAGATGACTGTCGCTGAAGCTTTTGAAACGTATGCACAGATCACCCCCACACAGCTCTTCGACCATGAGCTATTTCGAGAGAGATGTAAGGAAAAGGGATACCAGACAGAAAAAGCTCCAAGCTACAAGCTACAAGTTCCAAGTAATGATCAATACCCAAACGCAAATCCATCTTCACACCTTGCAAATATTCGACTTTCAACTGACGACTGTCGACTAATGACTGATGACTTTCCATACGAGTCTCTTTGGTCTCAGGTCTACGCAACAGAGGTCGAGCCACACCTTGGCTCCCACGGATATCCCACGCTCCTCTACGACTACCCCCTCGAGTTTGCAGCACTCTCAAAGCCAAATACAGATGGGAAAACTTCCCAGCGATTTGAGTTTTACATCGCAGGTATCGAGCTCGGCAACTGTTACAGCGAGCTGGCAGATCCGGTACTGCAAGAAAAAAGATTAGTGACTGAAGCGGCGCTCCGCGCCGCCTCACACAAGATCTCCCATCCCTCCGATGTGGGATTTGTCGAGTCTTTGAAAAAAGGACTCCCCAACTGCGCGGGGATCGCTATTGGAGTGGAGCGGTTGGGTATGATATTTACTGATACAAAAAGCATCACCGATCTCAAGTTGATCACCCTAGATGAGTGAGAGTTGCTATAATCTCAACTGTTATGCAAAAAGCGGTCATCGTCCTACCCACCTACAACGAAGCGAGCAATATAGAGAAAGTCATCCACGGCATCTTCGCCCAACAACAAAAAGTCCCAAACTGGGAGCTTTCAGTCCTCGTCGTCGATAGTGATTCCCCTGATAAAACTGGTGACATAGTCTCCACCCTTGCTCAGAAGTCTTATCCACGACTCCACCTGCTGAAGTCAAAAAGGGAAGGACTGGGCAAAGCATATCTCACAGGATTTGCGGTGGCGATCAAAGATCATGGTGCTGAAGTACTTTTTGAGATGGACTCAGACTTTTCTCATGATCCCGCAGAGATACCTCACTACTTGCGTGAGATCGATCGAGGGGCAGATATGGTCGTGGGGACGCGCTATAGCCAGGGTGGATCCATACCCGCCAACTGGGGTCTCGATCGTAAGATCTACTCACTCGGCGCAAATATGGTGATCAGACTTGGATTTATGAGATTGAAAAATACCGAGTGGACGAACGGTTACCGTGCGATCACGAGCAAGCTTGCCCAGCAAATCACCCCTTCAATGGGTTCGTATACAGGCTACGTCTTTCAAGTGGCATTCCTAGATAAGGCCATACTCGCAGGAGCAAAAATCACTGAAATTCCAATCCAGTTTATTGATCGAGTGCATGGCGAATCCAAGATCAATGCAAGGCAATATGCGCTTCAAACCTTTGCGTATGTATTCAACAACTCTTCGTTTATCAAATATCTGATAGTCGGTGTGACGGGTGCCATCGTCGACATAGGTGGTATGCGCTTCCTCTGGAAACTAGTGGGCCTGGATGTGCTACTCGCAAACCGCATCTCGATGGAGCTCGCTGTCATCACAAACTTTTTGTTGAATAACTTCTGGGCATTCTCCCACAAGCGTGTGAAGGGCGGCATACCAGCATATCTGAAAAGCTTTTTACAGTTCAACCTCATCGCGATGGGGAGCTTCATCATCCAAGAGGGGTGTATCCGTCTGGGCATCTCGCTCTTTGGAGTCGAGCATGCGACGCTGTACAAAGTCCTCACGATCGGCTTTGTCATCATCCCGTACTCCTATATCCTCTACAATAAGGTTATTTGGAAGAAAAAGTAACTCGCGAAACTGGCAGAGGATTCCAGCATCCCGCAGAGCGGGATAAATACCCTGGAATGACAATGGACGAATATCTACAGTTTGTCATCCCAGTAATAGTCAACTAATTCTATGACGATTTTTGCTTGGTCATTCTGAACGGAGTGAAGAATCTTGTAATTTTGACTCACTAGATCCCTCTCCCGCCAGGGCGGGATCAGGATGACTGACTTGACGAACACCGATTCTGTCACCGATATTATTAACAATTACAATCCCGTGTTTATCCCGGGATCTCGTGCCAATCTGTGTTATGGGATCCCGATCAGGACGAGATGACAAGAAAGTTATTACAACAGCCTTTCCATGCCAAAATCGCAAAATAAGTCGCCAATATTTTTTACTTTTAACTTTTACCTTTTAATTTTTCTACTCCTTCCTCACATACTCCCCTGCCACCCACCCTTCAGATTCAGTCAATTTGATCTTGACCCACGTACTTTTCTGATCTAGATACGGGTAGGTTTCGCCAGGTTTGACGCGCGTCACCTCTTTTCCATTTAGACTTCCGTCATCGCGAACACGCAGGTATCCAGTGGGTGTATCCAGTATCGTCACCTTCGTGGGCTTTTTTTCTGCAGAGGTCGGAGATGCACTAGGGATGTCTGGTAGCTTGGCGCTGTTGCTGGCACCAAGCATCTTGTTGAGCTCAAATCGTTTGTCAAAGTCTACATCGAGGCCGAGGTTAAATCTGACGACAGTCACATATCCCCCTCCCTCTACTTTTACTTGGATCGAGCGTCGCTTCATTTTCGAGAGAAAGACCGATACCTCATGAGCGCCGACGGGGACTCCTCTGATGATGTGCGGACTCACTCCCACATCCTCACTATCGAGAGTGACAGTCGCGCCAGGTGGATCAGTCTGTATCTCTATGTCCCCCGTTCCCTCTGCGATGGGTACATCAGCTTTTCGCACGGTCAACACCTCTCCGGTAGACTCGATCTCAGTGTTGTTCAGCTCTCGTCTCACATAGGTGTATTGATGCGCAGCTATATCAACTTTGCCCTGCCAAGTCACCGCAGACGATGATGCCACCACATCAGTCGCCAGTGGGATCAGTTTGACATCATACTGCCCTGGGGAAAATGACTGTATAAAAGGAGTGCGACCCACCGCTTGTGCATTTACAAATACAGATGACTCCGGTACCGTGACGATCTGGAGGTTGCCTACTTGGCCAGAGCTCCGATCATACACATATACTTTTATGACCGTGCCTATGGCCCCCAACACACACAACAAAAGGAGATATAAAACCCGCGATTTCATACGCGCATTCTACAATAAAAATATGTAACTATTCAGTTCTTTCCCACACTCTTGCACAGCTCACCTCTCTCCATGTATA
>CAZUKL010000008.1:0-59323 GCA_964620925.1 uncultured Gammaproteobacteria bacterium
CTCCGTTCAGAATGACCAAGCAAAAATCGTCATCGAATTAATTGACTATTGCAGGACATTACAAGGTCACTTTACAACATTACAAACTTTATAGCATTAAAACTCTACCTAATGCTGTCTTACTCCCCTTTTCTCTTTGCGACGCGGCGATCTGCCTCAGTGAGGTATCGCTTGCGGATGCGCAGACTCATGGGAGTGACCTCCAGAAGCTCGTCGTCATTTATGAAATCGAGACATTGCTCGAGCGATAGACGGGTTGGCGGGGTCAGCTGCTCTTTGACACCTTCTCCAGAGGAGCGGTTGTTTGTCAGTTGTTTTTCCTTGATTGCATTAACCTCAATATCCATAGGCTTTGCAGCAATACCGACGACCATGCCTTGATAGACAGGCTCACCTGCGGCGAGAAAGAGCGTCCCGCGCTCCTGTGCGCCCACCAGTCCATAGCTCGCAGAGGTACCAGACTGAGTGGCGATGAGTGCACCGTTACGCAGTGACTCGAGATGTGCGCCCTTTGGCTCATAGCCGAGGAAGTACGAGGAGATGACTGCGGTCCCACGCGTTTTGGTCATGAGGATGTTGCGGAGTCCGAGGATATTGGCACTCGAGACTTTGAACACGACCCGAGAGGTGCCTGCCATCTCGTTGTGCATATTTTGCATAACTGCTTTGCGCTTGCCCATCTCCTCATTTACCGCTCCAACATAGTCGGGATGAACGTCGATAGTGACTTCTTCAAACGGCTCACAGGTCTTGCCATCTACTTCTTTGTAAATGACCTGAGGACGCGAGATCTGCATCTCAAATCCCTCACGGCGCATCGTCTCTATGAGTACCGCGAGATGAAGCTCGCCTCGTCCTGATACGATAAAATCTACAGACTCGGTATTCTCCTCGATCCTGAGTCCAAGGTTTGTCTCCTTTTCTTTCATGAGACGCTCGCGGATCTGGCGAGAGGTGGTGTACTTGCCCTCACGTCCACACAGAGGAGAGGTGTTTGGGCCTATCGTAATCTTGATCGTCGGATCTTCGACTGAGATGGAGGGGAGCGCGGTGGGATCTTTGGGATCGGTCACCGTCTGTCCAATGGTCAGCTCACTGATACCTGCAATTGAGATGATGTCACCACTGGATACCTCTGACACCTCTTCACGTGCGAGTCCGCGGCTGGTGTAGAGCTTTGAGACTTGGAAGTTGCCCTTTATACCTGTCTGATCGACGATCGTGACTTTGTCACCTTTGTTCAGTCGTCCACGGGTGACTTTGCCGATACAGAGCTTGCCGACGTAGTTGTCAGCGTCGAGGGTGGAGATGAGGAGTTGAAATGGTTGATCTAGATCTTTGACTGCTTCTGGCACCTCTTTCAAAATGGTTTCAAACAGTGGCGAGAGATCACCAGGATCAGTAGATTTGTAAGTCTCTGGGAGCTCGAGGAACGCTTTTCCGTCCCGTCCAACTGCAAAAAGGGTCTTGAAGTTCAGTGCACTTTCATCGTGAGCGAGCTCCAAGAATAGATTCTCTACTTCAGCCATGATGGCGCGTGGGCGCGCATCACGCTTGTCGATTTTGTTTATGATGAGGATGATCTTGAGTTTGTTTTCGAGTGCTTTTTTCAGTACAAATCTCGTCTGAGGAAGGGGGCCTTCAGCAGCGTCGACGAGGAGGATGGCAGCAGATGCCATGTTGAGCACGCGCTCCACCTCACCTCCAAAGTCAGCGTGACCTGGAGTGTCGATGATATTGATCTTGGTGTCTTTGTAGTACACAGAGGTGTTTTTGGCGAGGATGGTGATCCCCTTTTCTCGCTCGAGATCGTTTGAGTCCATGATGAGCTCTTGTGACATCTCGCGCTGGTTATCGCGGAAGGTGTGCGTCTGCTTGAGCAGTGCGTCGACGAGGGTGGTTTTGCCGTGATCGACGTGTGCGATGATGGCGATGTTGCGGATAGACATAGATTAAAGGTATTTTAACAGAAAAAAGTCGGAAAACAGCCGTAGATTCTGCCAAAACAGAAGCTGAAGCGATGGCTAGCACACTATTTTTTGAGATTGTTACACTCAGAACCCGCGACCCACTTGCCAGCAGTGCAGGTCATAGTAGCGATACAACCATTCACCCCTGTATTCACCGTGCGTTTGTCACCATTTGAAGCTGAAGTTGGAATATTACAAATGAGGGGTGTGGGGCTGTTGTAGCAAGTAGAGCAGGAAGTATACGTGCCACTACAACACCCATGTGCAGTGTCTTTGCAACATTCTCTTTCATAGCAACCACACTGATATGACTTACTCACAGAGCCACACACAACATCACCTGGTGAGCAGGTGGTAGGTACAGGAGTCGAAGTGGGTGGTACGGGAGTATTGGTGGGACGGACTGGAGTAGGTGTCAGTGTATTTGTGGGTGAGGGTGTTACATTGCCACTTGGAGCTGGTGTGACGGTGATACTTGTATTAGGGGTAGGAGTAGATGTTGGGGTGGGAGATGCAGTTGGCACTACCCCGCTCTCCACAGTGATCTTTGAGATACCCATGCCTGTTGCACCTAGGCAATACACGGGATTGATGATGTACCAGGTACCTGTGTTCGGGAAACTTATGCTCGAAGTGCCGGCAGGGATCGTGACCTCTGATTTGCTGGCTACACTCTGCAACACATCAATACCTGGTATTGCAAACGCGGCGGTTGCATCGGTAGTATTTGTGATTTTGAATCCGACTGGAGACTTCTCAGCAAAGGTATATGTGGGTTCGATGATGGTACCACACTTCAGCTCAACGGATCTTCTATCTATCGCTACATTGGCATCTACAAGTCTAAGCTCCTGTAAATACTCATACTGCTGCTGGAGCTTTACTCGTGCCTGTAGCACTGCCTGTGTAAACGTCAGTCCAGACACTGCAAATGCGATGCCTGAGGCAACTACGGTACCTATGATCATAAAGCGGAGCTTAGGGAAGGACATGCCGTGTGCCGGATGCACGATCTTTATCACGAGCTTGTGGTTTGGATGTGCTTCAGCGAGGGCGATGAGCGAGAGGAAGAAGAGCATACCCGCGACGAGTGGTACTACTACTCCGTATCCTGTATCAGCGAGGACTCCGCCTTTGGTGGGACCAGCGATGAATACTTCCTCCAGTGAGAGGTCTACTTGGGCGTTATCATCTTCTGAGTTTTTACCATTGTTTGGTGTTGAATCTACATCCTTTTGCTCATGGGCATAGACTTCTGCAAAGTTTTTGAGATCATCTCTACCAGCTACACGTACAACAAGCTTGAGGGTCTGCTTCTGTCCGGGGTTTAGGTTGCCGATTGACCATATCCCGTCTAGGTTGTTGAATGTACCATAGGAGGTCTCATGACCCATATACTGCAGACTCGTGGGGAGTGCATCTTTGACTTTGAGTCCGAGGATGGTATTTGATCCTTCATTTGTCACGGTGACGGTAAAGGTGACAGTTTCGCCGAGCTTGACTTTTTGCTTATCGGCGATCTTCGAAAGTGCTACATCTACTACAGAGCCAGGTACGGGAGTAGGAGTAGGTGTCGAGGTCGTAGACACACATGAAACGGTCACATCCTCTGCAGTGGTTTGTGCATATTCAGCCAGGAGCAACTGTGAGTTGCCTATGATCCTGACGGCTTTTACATTGTTTTGGTATGTCTTTGTGCACTCTCCTATGGCAGTTCCAGTAAACTTTAATACAATTGATGATCCGCCAGGCAGTGTGTAGGTGCCAAAGACGATATTTGTCTTGTCATTTGAAACGGTCTGTGTGGAGCTGACTACAGATGCGCCACCCGTTGGTATCATGCCTTGGAAGTCTGCATATCTCATGCCAGCATCCAACGTGTCGACGATGCTGACTCCAGATACCGTGGACTTTGAAGGATTGGTGACGGTGATCGAGTACACCGTTGACTCACCGAGCTTTATCGATTGGGGTGATGCAGATTTTTTGATCTCGAGGGATCCGAGCTGGATCGGTGGACATTCGTCTCCCTTAGTTCCTGATGCCAACGTAAACGACGTAGCATCTATGGCACCAGTGAGTATCGCTTCGTTGCACACACGTACTACCGATGCAGACTTGGGTGATAGGCGTATCGTATAGACGACTGATGCGTATGATTTGTCAGTGCCTACAGGAGATAGCGTGAGGGGGAGTGAGTTTAAGAGATTGATATTGTCTTTCCCATCGAAGTTCTTGTTTACTTGGTCAGTAGCTCCCACTGCAGCGAGCGAAGCAGGGATCACTGTATAACTATATCCCGATTCATTTTGTGCGATCCTGTCAACGAGTGAAGATACGGTGACGGGGATGGGTTTTGTGTTTTTGATGGTGATGAGGTAGCTTACATTAGTAGAACCATCCACTTGTGGTACGGTTGCCACAGACTTTTTCTCAAAGGTAAATGGCGAACCAGGAATGGTAGGGGTTGGAGTGGGGTCGAGTCCTGAGAGTGGTACTGATGCACAGTCATCCTCATCCTTCTTGACAGGTCTCCCACCAGTGTACCCCTCGACACAGTTTTCTGGAGTGGAGTCAATATCTATCTCATTTGCTCGGATGATCTCGGTAGTATTAGTAAATGTGCCACCTTTGAGTGTCTTGCCTTTGATCACGATCGGCTTGGATACCTCTTTGCCGGCGAGGTCGCCAATGTAGAAATTGATATTGCCAGCACCACCGATACACACCGGAAGTGATGCGTTTGGTCCTCCTGTTGATACAGAGCTACACATGGGGACATTGGCAGGAGAAGTCAGCTGAAAGTGTGATTCGATCAGTTTTATATAGTCCCTAATAACTACATTGGTAGCTTTGACATCACCTTGATTTGTAACAGTAAGAGTGAAGGTGACCTCGTCGCCGGTGACATAGGTGGTCTTGTCAGCTGTCTTTGAGATGGCTAGATCGATCTTTGGTGCACACGCGTCCTGTTGAATCGCAAATGACACACTCGAAGACTGGGTGAGTTTTGCCCCTGTAGTTGACACTGCTTGAGAGTCCACCTTGTTTACAAAGTCGTATTTTCCATCACAGGTGTACTCTTTTATGCTTGGGGTATATTTGACGGCGAGGATCACTCCTGCAGACTCACCCGCGCGAAGCTTTGATCCTGATGCGAGCATGTTGGTTTTAGTGACACCATCATACTCACCGCTGAGTACGAGCGATCCTATGGGGAATGTAGAGAGAGATATGATCTGAGGATTGCCAAACTCGGGCTTCTTTTGTGGAAGTGTATCTACGAGGGTGATGTCGCTCAGATCGGTAGGTCCAGTATTGCGGATAGTAAATGCAAAGCTCACGATGTGTGATCCTCCATCTTTTACCACGCCACTTTGATATTTTGACACAATGTAGCTAGAGGGAGGGGTGGGAGTGTTGGTCGGCACCGGTGTATAGGTAGGAGTCAACGTCGGTCCACCTGGAGTGATCGTGGCAGTGGGTACGGGGGTCACCGTCGGGGTGGCATACCCATCACAAGTGGCGGAGCCAGGGTTGCCTGGCATACGACAGCGCTTGTCGATGGCTTGACAGGTAGATTGACCAGGGATGCTGGGGTTGCAGATCGTGTTTATACAGGTCAGGCCAGCCGAACACTGAGCATCAGTGGTACAAGTGACATTGCAGGGGACTTTGGTAGGGACAGGAGTGGATGACGGACCACTTGGATCGCCTCCTCCTATCAGTGGAATAAGTGTGGGTGGCGCCCCTCCTCCACCGCCGCAGTCACTTCCGGTGTTGTGACCACTCGAGGCGTTCACTCCTAGGTCAGTCTGCACAGATCCGCAAAAGCCACCACTTCCATTACTCTGAAGTTGCTGTACTACTGTTGCAGCACAAGATAACGTAGGGCCTGAGCCAGTGCAAGTTAGTGGAACCGTTCCGCCATTATTTGCACAGTCATTGTTATTTGTTCCATCAGTACACGTATAGCTTTCAACTCTACCGGACCCTCCTCCTGTGACTGCTGCAGCAAGCTGAGCAGGTGTAACGATATCACAGTTAGCAGTGCAAGTTACAGTGTATGATGTGGTCACCCTACCTGATGCGTCGATGGTGATCTTTGTTACTATCCTCACTGTTACTGAACTCTCTGTCCCATTTGGATTTTTTATTTTGACCACAATGTCAGCAATACCATCACTATCAGCACTTACTCTACAACCTTCGACATTACAAGTCCTGCGAGAACCAGCAACTCCTGCTGGTCCATTCTGAGGACTAACAGTGACTATGGGATCGCCTTTATCCGTAAATCCTCCATTTTCACCTGCTTGCTTGAGCTCGGCTACTGTGTACGACCTGTTCGGATCCATATTTGTAAATATACCTGGCTTTGACATGTCAACACCAGCATGCTTCATCGCCTCATAGGCTGCTGCTGGAGCTGTCCCAACAGTACTAGGTTTGTTAGGGATTACAACAGACGCTACAGGAGGAGCTGTATTGGCTATGTTAGTATTACTTACAGGCGGAGGTGCGACCCCACCCCCTTTTAGCTTATCTGCTTCATTTTGTGCGACTGCCGAATTTGAATAATAGTCATTTATTGCTTTTGTATATGACTCATTGGAGCATGTCAAGACTCCCCATGAATACGAACACGCATCTACCTTTGTGAGTCCTGTATTTCTACCCCCTGTGGGATCTTTCCGCTCTAGCTCGGAGACTGAGCTCAGATACTGCTGCTTGATCTCTTCACTTTTGAAAGGATAATAACTTGGTTTTTCAGTAGAAGCCATTTTTTGCTTTAGATACGGAGCATATAGCTGTGCTGTCAGTGTCGTCCCAAGGCCGTAGAGAGCCCCTGCCATCGCAGTGAGTAGTGCAGCTACGACGAGCTTGCGAAAGTGGGTGTGGAGAAAATCAAAAAATACTTTCATGGATATATTTAGTCGGGCTTCGAACTGACTATGATATTGCCGGTGGTCTTTTCATATCCCGGCGCATAAACAGTCGACGCAAATGGATAGGTGCCTTCTCTATCAAATGTGAGCTCTACTTGTTCAGTCTTAGTAGCATCGAACGACACATGTACATCTTTGCTGGGGAGGAAAAATGTATAGGCTCTATCTTCACTTTTGAGCTGGAGAGATACCACTTCACCTTTGGTGACGTCGATCTTTGAAGGCGTAAAGACACCAGACTTCGCAGTGAGTAGGATGATTCTTTGGACGGCAGACACTGGTCTGAGATCACTTGGCGTCTGTGCGGTCCGCACCACAGGGCTTTTGGTCCAGCCAAAAAGAGGTGATCTGCTTGCAGGTGAGAGATATCCAAGCACCAATCCAATCAACAGTACTACAAACGACAAAAAGAGCGCTGCTTTTGCGCCATACAGGACGAGGTGAAAGTGATGTGAGTGTTTGTGGCTTTGGGACATGGTATATCTAATATTTTTGCTGCATCATTTCATATCTACACCGGTCATGCTACTCATAGTAACTCGTTTTAAAACTCATTGCAAGCACAATTTGTTATAGGTACGCGCTCATTGCTCTGCTACCTTGGTCGCGGTGATGACGAGGCGATTTTTCGAGGTCCACAGTGGTGTACACGTATAGAGCGTCAGACGTTCGTCAGTCGTCGACTCCTCTATCTGCGTCTGCGTGGGCGGAACCACTTCCTGCTTCGTCACGCGGTACCCATATGCTTTGCCCTTCCAATAGACAGTGATCGGGTCGCCAACAGCGAGCTTGTCAAGGTGGTAAAAGGTTTTGTTGCCCGTCGAGTACATAAAGCGGTGACCCGTGATGACGGTGTTACTACCGAGATCAGGAGTTGAGGTCTTGGGTCTATGCCAGAGACCGTTGTTCAACGTTTGTGCGGTTTTGCCCTCGAGTATCTGCGTGTCGACGCCGATTTTGGGAATGACTATATTGTTTGTCTTGGGCTTTGGACCTTTTGCAAAGATAAATGTACCCATTGTAGCGCTTCCTGATGCACTCGGTGATCCGATGACGTTTGATTGATCGTCACTGCGATGCTGGATCTGGTAGAGGGTGTATCCAAACTCCGCATAAAAAGGACTCAGTATGATATAGGTTGCGAGGACCAGGAGGATCACAAAGAGAAACTGATTCAAACGTCCAAAGTAGTGATCACTGACAGACTCTGAAAGCTCAAAGTGTGTGGCGTGTGCGTATGGATCACGGAGCGTCATGTATTCATGATAGCAAATGCACGCTGAAATGTCATATGGCGACTTTTTATACTGAATTTCCACCATTCATTCCATACGTTATCTCAGCATTAGTCAGCTGACTCAATGCTAATTTCTATCTGGTCATTCTGAGTGAAACGAAGAATCTCATATGCCAGGGATCTTCCTTCCCGCCTTGCGATCGCAAAAGCGAGGCAGGCGCGGTCGACTCCTCTTACTGTTCGCTCAAGATGACCTAGGTTCGTCATTCTGAACGAAGTGAAGAATCTCTTACTTGATCTTCTGGATCTTTCGCTATGGCTCAAGATGACACGTAGGGTAACACAGTAGGGATCATGATGACTTACTTGGCGTACACACACTCTGTCACCGATATGATTGAGTAGTACAAGGATGACTCGAGGTCTACGTCACGGTGCTAACGTTGACAATGATCGCATTCTCAGCTCTAACCATTTGACGAAGTGATCTGGGCACTCCATCGTCGACAGTCGCGATTGCCTGACAAGTGCAAAATCAGCAAAGAGTCCCGAGTCTTTGATTTGCTTTAGGGTGATACGACGGGCGATGGGGTAAGTTTGGAGATGTTTTAGTGTTGCAACCCAACTGATACCGCGTGAGTCATGAGGATCCTTGTGTGGCTCCCCCACTACCTCTGCCAATCCTACGATAGATTTGTCACCTTGTGAGTGATAGATATACACACGATCACCGATGGCCCAAGTTTTGATCGCCTGGAGTGCAGCGTAGCTGTGGACTCCATCCCAGATCGTCACGTGGTCTTTTTCAAAGTCACTGACAGAGTACGTATCAGGATCTGTTTTGGCGAGAAAATATCGCATGTGGTGATTATAAAGAAATGACGAGCGTTTTACTCCCCAAACGTAAACGCATGGAGGGAGACTCCTGTCGGGACGGTGAGCTCGAGGAGCTGACCTGTAGCGTAGGTCGGAAGTGATGTAACCGTGTAGAGCTTTGCTCCAGAGACGGGAATGCTCTTTTGGGCTACACCATTCAAACTGACTCCGATCTCTGCGGGTGTGAGTGCGTCTACGACAAGATAAGCCTCTCGGGCTGAAAAAAGCATGCTGATACGCGATTGATCAGACCGACTGATCGCCTGTTCGGATCGCACTTCCCACGGCCCGGTGAGCGCCCACTCATGAGCAGACAAGGCTCGATCTGCAGGGAGCAAGTAGATTGTAATGCGGTCTTTGGCCAACGATGCAAGGTTTGCAAAATACTCTGCCCGTTCGTATCCGAGGTATGTCTCAGGAGTGAATTCATGACGAATCCTGTTCTCAGCCATTGATTGGGCATTGTTATTTGGCTTTACTTTAGTCTTGCTATTGTCATAGGAGCTTATACCAGTCCCCTCATCAAGCAAAAACTGTATGATCCTCTCACTCTCCTCATACGCTCCCTCACCAAAGTGCTCATGACGAATGTTGCCTTTTTTGTCTATAAAATATTTGGCTGGCCAGTATCTGTTTTCGTATGCACGCCAAGTCGCAAAGTCATTATCCAGACCTACTGGGTACGTCAACCCAAAGTCTCGTACAGCTTGACTCACATTCTCGATCTTGTGCTCGAACGCAAACTCTGGCGCATGGATACCGAGTATCACGAGTCCTTTATCCGCATATTTTTGATGCCATGCTTTGAGGTATGGGAGTGTGCGTTGGCAGTTGATGCATGAGTATGTCCAAAAGTCGATGATTACTACCTTGCCCTGTAGCTGTGCGAGGGAGATCGATTTGCCATCAGTATTGAGCCAGTTGGTGATGTCGACCAGCTCTGGCGCACGACCCGGCCGCTGAGTCGACATATGTGGAGCAGACGTGAGTAGGTCAGTGACTGAGGTTTTGAGTGGCTCAAACTTGGGTGGACTGCTCAGGAGCTGTTGCTCGATTTTGGTGATGTCGAAAAGACCAGCATCCAAAAGTACGGTCTGCACTCGTTTGTCAGCACCAGTCCAGATCATCAATCCGACGATGATGAATACCATGCCGAGCGCCTTGCGGAAAAGTCCGCTCGGGTTGGCTGCCCAACGCAGACGTACCGTGATGGTAGATCCAAAGTACGCAATAAGGGTGAGGATGCTACAAAACCCAGCGATATAGGCCAGTAGATACGTGACTCCCTGTACGAAGCTGACGGGAAAAATCGTGGCGAGGATGAGTGAGTAGGTCGGACTGCATGTCGTAAATACCGGGCCCAATGCAGCACCTACCAAGATGTCCGATAGTGGCGATTTGTCGACACGCGAGTGCTGGAGTCGCTCTTCTGCGGTCCGTTGGAGTGGTAGGATGGACATCAGCTTTTCCCACCATGAGGGAAAGAAAGTGATGAGGCCATACCCTACCAAGATCGCCGCTGAAACCCCCTTCCAAAAGGTAGGAGGGATATCGATAAGCGCGGTCGAGGCCTTGAGGAGGAGGGTGAAAGCAAAGATCGAGACTGCAAATGAGCTGATGATACGCCACGCGCGGCCCCGCCCCGGGGTCGCGCTACTTCCTAGTATCACTGGCAAGACTGGCAGCACACATGGCGCCAGTATGGTCAAAACCCCCGATATAAAGCTTATAAAAAATAAAATCATTTGATTTTTTCAATGATGGTTGCCAGGTCACCTCCACTCCACTTGGTGATCATGTCACCTTTTTCATCCACTTGCACAAGGGTGTGCTGATACGTCACGCCGTACTTCTGTTTTAGCTCAGTGGCGGAGTCATAATCGACCTTATGTATGACCAGGCCCTTTTGTATGCTACTTTGCTTTGTGGTGATATCTGCATCTGCAGCTCGGCAGGTCGGACACCAGGACGCATAGAAAAAGAGGACATTTTTCATGCCGGCCACGGGCACTCCTGCGGTTACATCATACTCACCATCTACTTCAGACTTTTGCATCATACCCGTCACGTCAGTCATTTTCTGCATCATTTTTTCTCCCGTCTCTGGATACTCATCCTTTTTCATCATCGATCCGCTGTTTATATGATCGCTTCCTGGTGCGGCAGGTTTTTGCATCTGATAGGCGCCTATACCCAGGAGAACCACGACCACTCCAATCAGTATGTAGAGTTTCATAGAAAGAGTAAATTGACGATACTAAATCATACTGACATAGTATGTGCATGTCAAGTCTACTTTACATCGCTATATTCATCAATCGTGTCTGTTGAGTAGATATTGGGAGAGGATTTTCACCGTGTTCATCACGAGTGCTATCGTGACAAGCCAAAAATCATCAGCGTGTCTGATCATACTCACTGAGATGGCGACGATGAGAGCCACATTTGCGGCGATGTACGCATATCGATCAGCGATGCGAGAGTGCTCCAACTCGCGCTCATCACGAGGCGCTTCTTTCCAAAAAAGCGAAGTGTAGGCAAACAAGGCTACACAAAAGAGTGAGGTGAGTCCCATCGCAATCATGTCTGGCATCCACAAATCAAAAGGATTTGCATGGAGGAGATAGGTGACAATCAATGTCAACAAAAGGAACCAGGTGGCGAGGTTATGATGTCTCATAGGTAAAGACTGATTCAATGGGTAACTTAAATACGCTGGCGATCTTGAAAGCGAGCAAGAGGGAGGGAGTGTAGTTGCCCTTTTCGATAGCGATGATTGTCTGGCGTGTCACGCCGACCTTTTCAGCAAGTTCCTCTTGGGTGATGCCTTTGACTTTGCGTAGCTGTGCTACGGTGCTGGAAATGGTGGACATGGCGCTATTATAGAACAAAGAGCAAAGCTAAGAGCTGAGAGTACATATACATCACAAAACGTGCTCAATGCTTCGGTCATCCTCGCGAAAGCGAGGATCTCTATGAAAATGAATGTGTGGGGAAACGGGGGCACGTTAGGCTAACAGTTGACGATATACAATGTGTCTTACTGTCAGCAAATCTCGCCTTGGCGGGCCTGTCCCTGCCCGCAATGCTACGCAAACGCATTGCAGGCGCGGCGCCGAAGGCGGGGAACCCCGGAGGGGTGAAAGTCCCCTTATAATCTATGTCGGGAAGAGGGGACTTGAACCCCTGGCCTCACGCTCCCAAAGCGTGCGCTCTAGCCATCTGAGCTACATCCCGAGTTGATCTATTTTCAATTCCTACTGGCTACTCATATATTCAAAGATCCGGATTTGGATTCCCGCCTTCGCGGGAATGACAGAAAGGTCAGTCGAATCATACCATCCAACTGCGCTATAATCCACCCCAAGCCCATGCGCGCGTACCTCAAACCTCTCGTCACCATGTTTGCCCTCTGCATCGTCGTGCTCCTTTTCAAAGTTCCCCTGCGCACGTACCTGTCAGATCCCCTCTCAGTCGATCACGAATCATATGTGTACAAGCTGCCTCCTGATGCAAAGGTCCAAAAGACCCACGTCACGGTCGTGTCAGATGGCGATACGATCACTATACAAGGCGGTCAACGGGTGAGATTCTTAAATATTGACACACCGGAACTCTCTCATCCCGCGCAGCATATCCGCGAGGAGTGCTACGGGCGTGAGGCAACTGCACGCCTCTCCCAACTGATCGCAAACCGCGATGTCTTCCTCGTTAGCGACTCCAAAGATACAGACAAATACAAACGTCTCCTCCGCTACGTCTTCGTCCCACTCGAGGGCAGACCTGGCGAGTACCTGAACACAAATGCCTACATGGTCGGTGAGGGATATGCACGCGTCTTTGTCCTCGAGAGTGATAATAGATACAAAGATGATTTTGTGGAGCTAGAAAAAGTGGCAAAAGATGCGAAAAAGGGCCTCTGGGGAGCGTGTGATAGGGAAAAGTTTCGATGGTAACCATGCAATACTTGCAACTTAGTTGCGCATTTGGGAGGCATAGACTATACTTCTCCGTATGTTTTACTACCCTCTTGTTGCCTCAGTTCTCGTCAGTCTTGTCTCGCTTTGTGGCATCGTGCTCCTCCCGCTCGGGGATAAACGGTATCACAGATACCTTTCACTCCTGGTAGCCTTTGCAGCCGGGACACTGCTTGGGGATGCATTTATCCATATGATTGGCGAATCACTGGAAGGGACTGAATATACGCCACAGGTTGCATTGTTTATCCTTGGTGGGTTTGTACTTTCATTTACCATCGAGCGGTTTGTGCACTGGCACCACTGTCACACTGGCAAAGCACATACCCACCGGATCGCCACGATGAATCTCGTCGGCGACAGCATACACAACTTCCTTGACGGCCTCGCTATCGCTGCCGCATTTGCGGTGAGCTTGCCCGTCGGTATCGCTACTACTGTCGCCATCGTATTACATGAGATCCCCCAGGAGCTTGGTGACTTTGCAGTCTTATTGTATAGTGGTTATTCAAAGCGAAAGGCCATCTTTTACAACCTTACCACCGCATGCACGGCGATCCTCGGAGTGCTTATCGGCACCTATGCGATAGAAACATTTGAATCTATTGAAAAGCAAGTACTTCTATTCACCGCAGGAAACTTTATCTACATCGCCGCGACTGACATCATGCCAGAGCTCAATCGTCATGAGGGGATACGTCGCGGACTCGCTCACTTGATCGCTCTGGTGATGGGCATCGGTGGGATGTATTTTCTACTCCAGCTTGAATAATGGTGTCATTTACAGCGATGACATACCCCAAAATATTCTAACTTGTGTGAGGTCACGGTGAAGTTCTTATTCTGTGCTGCCTGTGCGATCACCTCTTCGGCCTTGCAGATGTCTACTGCTTCGATAGAGCTGCACTTTGTGCAGATGAGATGATGATGGTGGTGGCTTGCTGATTCGTAACGGGCCCTCCCCTCCCCAAAATCCACCTTGGTGGCAGCGCCTTCTTCCACCAGCGTATTTAGTGTGCGAAATACCGTAGCACGGTTGATCGTAGGATCCTTCTTTTGCACATGCGCGAGGATACTCGCTGCATCTAGCGGAGCCTGTGCGGTGTCGATGATGTCGGTGATGATGGAGCGGGCTTTGGTCGTACGCATGGTCATAGTATACCGCATGACTAGGAAAACAATATATGCGACTGAGTTGCATATATTGTTTGTTCAGAGTATAATGCGACATAGTTGCAAGTTTGCATGCAATTTATGTCAAATGAACTCTTCCAGCGTATTGGATCAATGTCCAGCGAACTCACTGCTGGCAAACCAGGTGAAACAAATGTTCTTACTGCTGCAGAGTCAGCTTGGAAGAACCCTAATCTCGAGCTTCACTCGAGCCCCATCAACAGCATACAAGTAGTTGAGCGAACTATTATGGGATCGGATTTGGCAAAGCGCCTTGCGCAAGCAAAAGGCGGTGTCGTAAATACGGCGTTGCCCCTCGCACTCGCACTCCATCAAGTAGCTCCGTCGATCGTGTGGGTCGCGACACATGCAAGTTCGCAGACTCAACGCTATGCACTTATGGCTGGTAACCCACGTGCACCCGATCTCTATGTAGCTGGTGGCAATATGATTGGGGGTAATGAAACTGATGTATCGCCATTTTTTGTCCCTGGTGAAATTCAGAATCTTTTGGGTGCAGGACTCACCCTCAAGCAAATTATGGAAAATCAGGCACTCATGCTCGAACAGGCTGTCAGTGCAGCATATCTCCGCGAAATCAGCAAAGAAGCAGCTTGCGTCGGAGACAAAGCGCTCACTTCAGAATCAGGACACACCTTTGCAGCGCTCCTCGCGGGTGCTGTATATGACGGAAGAAGTGCGGTCAACCGACATGTTAACCAAGTGATGAGGATAGGTACTGGCCTAGATCCGCATACTCCGCATAACGTCACGAACACGAATGCAAGCCGGCTGCAATACGACCGTGCAGGAGCGATTGCGAGAGTCTCTGGCTATCAGACGCCCCAGCTCCTTCGTACGAGTGCGCCACTTTTGGGATCAGCACAGATCATACCGCACCAAGGCATAGCAGCTCTCGGATGGGAGGTCGGTATTCATAGTCGAATGGTGAGCTATCAAGATGCTATGCCACGCTTGCCCATTGCCCACGTAGTTGGGCTCGACCATGCTGCAACAGGTGCTGCTGCGATATATGCAACAGAACACCTAGATAAAGGACAGATTTCTCGATTCACAAGCTAATACTATGCCAGCTCATGAGAATGATTCAAGGATCCTACCCGCTGGGGTATCTAGTCGTATAGGTGGTGAGAATTCACCTATTGCACCAACTGTTGTAGACCAAGAGCTACCTCTCTATATGGTCGACATGAGCCAAGAAAGTGGCGCATATGTTGAAGACCTATTTAGTAACCAGACCATACTTGGAGCGACAGTGCCGTCTGAGAGTCAGCCTGTTGCCGATGTAGGTTTGGGAACAGATGATCTTGATAGTCTCTTTGGTGCACAGGTAATCTACCAGTTGACTCCAACAGAACAAATTCATGAGCCTTATGTAACAACTGCATCCTCTGTACCTGCCGTCCAGCATGAACCACTTACAGTACCAATCGATGATGATTTTGACATGCGATTTGGTGTACATGCTTTTTATGAGCCGCCTAGACGACATGTTGCCGCTACACCAGATACTTCTATATCAGTGACTGAGCAAATATCCTCTCTAAATACAGATCAGACTGACACAGGCTTATATGACAGCCGGTCGCTATCTCTACACCCAGATATGCAAGAAGCACCCACGATTTCATTGCGCGATCAGATGATACAACACATGACAAACAACGTTGCAAGAGTCATGCAAACATACGCTTCAGCCCTCGAAGCACACATGGCTACATGCAACGGATCAGATGGACACGTGTTCAATGGTAAACAGACTTCGGGTGAGACATGGATCAAGGCATACGAGGGCACTCAAGCCGCTATCCAACAGGTGTTTGAAACTGATATTGAAATGAAAAAGGCAGCAGAAAAAGGAGAGTTGAGCGAAGAACAAGAAGCTAAGCTCCAAAAGCTCGCACTCAAAACCTATGGTGATACTCTCGGTACTGATACGACCAAGTTACAAGCCATGACCTCAGAACTCTACCGTCTCAGTGATCCACGACTCGCTATGTCGATGATGCAGGGCGCGCTCTCGCATGTCGGTTGTGCATGTCATCCGACACAAATGGCAGGAGCGGCCCCGACACTGTTTGGGGGATGGGGTGGTCTCCAGCAGGGAAAGAAGGAACACCATCATAAACACGATGTCATACTGTGTAAGAAATGTGGATGGACGGGTGTCCAATGCGAGAGTGAATCATGCCCAAGGTGTCGGGCAAAGAAGCAGTGGGTATCTGGTAAAGCAAATATCAAGAAGTTCTTGCAGGCTGCAAAACACAACTGAAACCTATGCCACACTCCCCCATCCTCATCGTCGGTGCAGGGCCCTCGGGTCTCGGTGTCCATATCATGCTCCTCCAAGCGGGTATACCTGCCCGTGATATCCTCCATATCGATCGAGATGGTGTTGGCGCATCTTTCACTCATTGGCCTGCACAGATGAGATTTATCTCGCCATCCATGACGACCAATGGATGGGGCATGAGCGATTTGAATGCCATACACTATGACACCTCGCCTGCATACACACTCCAGACTGAGCATCCATCTGGTCGAGAATATCAGAGATACCTTCAGGCTGTTGCATCAAACTATGGCATCAAAGTGACAAAGGGAACGGTGAGCTCTCTCACCACGTCAACGGGTGGCTTTCTTGTCGATCTTGGAGGTCGCACGACCACAGCTGACCGAGTGATCTGGGCAGCAGGTGAATATGGATATCCAAAGACTGGCCTATTCCCCGGATCAGATCTGTGCGTCCACAACTCTTCTGTGCGAGACTGGACAGACATGAAAGGTGGCGAATATCATGTGATCGGTGGATACGAGAGTGGGATCGATGCAGCCTACCACCTCATCAAAAATGGCAAACAAGTGACTGTGTACGACTCCAGTCACCCATGGAGAAGTGACAGTCCAGACCCCAGCGTCAGTCTATCAAGTTATACTCAAGACCGATATCGTCAGATCTCCGAGATAGCTCGATTTACAGCACGCGGCGGCGTGCGAGTCACCTCCGTCACCAAAAATGGATCAACATATATCATCACACTCAGCACGGGAGAATCGATACCCTCTGCCACCGCCCCTATCCTCGCCACTGGGTTTGCAGGCAGTCTCACCTTGATCCGTGATCAGTTTCACCTGAGACCTGATGGGTACGTAACGTTAGACCGATATGACCAGTCCACCAAGACCCCTGGTCTCTATGTCGTGGGTCCGTCACTCCGGCACGATGAAGTTATATTTTGCTTTATCTACAAGTTCCGCCAACGATTTGGCGTCGTAGCTGCACATATTGCGCGCAAGATGGGCTACAAAACCGATTTGAAACAGAAGCTCCGCAAGCACAACTGGATCCTGGAGGATTGGTCTTGCTGTGGATCCAGCTGCCAGTGCTGAACACCTAATATGTGACGCTGATCCTGCATCAGTCCCATGCTAGACATGAGTGTATATACCGCCAGAGCCTACTCCAGAGCGATGGTCTTTTATCGATCAAGTTCTCGTTGATGATACGCACTTGATCTTTCTCATCGAATTTGTCTATGACGCACCATATACACATAGGCTCAAATGAAATACATTTTCACGACACTCTCTTTGAATTTTTTTGGGTCCACTGGTGGAAAAAATAAAGAGGTATGCCCGCAGCCACCAGCAACCAACCAACTCCAAATACTAACCCTCCCCACTGGCACCCTCCATAGAACAGTGATACGAGATTTATTACGAAGAGACCAATCAACGTAACCTTTTCCTGAGCTGACAAATACACTCTCTGATACCGATGATGGAGATAGTATGTCACCGGCAAGATCACAAATACCACGATATACCCGACATTTGCAGTCGCCACAAGTTCTATGAGTCTATCCTGGAAGATGATCAGTACAACGCTATTGATTCCGAGATCAAAGAGAAAGGATCCTGTCGGTGATCCATAACGATTCACCGAGCTAAATACCTTCGGCAGCAGTCCATCTTGAGCCATCTGGTAGATCGTGCGTGTAGATGGCACGATGAACGAGAGTGCACTGAAAACCAGTAATGCAATCAAAAAGACTTGTAGTATGACTGTGCCAACCTGTCCAAAGTACGCTAAGAAAAGTGGCTGAAGAGCGCTGAAGGGATCAGTAGCTACAGTCCAATCAACTAGAAGTGCCAGAAGGAGCGGTATGCCAATGAAAGCGACACTTGATATGACCGCAGACAACTGGAATATCTTGCGCGTATGTTTACCGCGATCATGTAGTTCTGAGACAACACTGCTGATCATCTCAATCGCATACCCAGTCCAACTGATCACAAAGAACCATTTGAAAAACAAAGCCACGGTCAATGGCTGCGAGAGATTGCTGACCTTCAGCCATTGACTCACTCCGACTTCTTGGGTCGCGATATATACCAGCGCAAGCAGCGGGACTATAGTGATGAACGCTAGGACATAGCTCGACGAGATAACTCTGGCGGTACCGAAGTAGTTCAATCCATACAGCGCTACCATGATGATCACCGCGAGCATGCCTGTGCTCAACTCAAGTCCCGGTATCATCATAAAAAGGATTTGCGCAATGAGCAAACAGTTGAGTGCGATACCGGGAGTCCAGGCTATCTCATATCCCCATCCAGATAGAAATGCTAGCAATCTGGACTTGCCAGTGAATGTAGCGTGAGCATAGGTAGCGGTACCACCTGCGTGGTGAGGTAGTTGCAGTGCGAGTCGATACAATAATTTTGCTTGTAAAAGTGCGACAAACACCACAGCAGCCCACACAACGATCGACCACGCACCGATATCCCCAAGCGCAGCACCTGTGTTAAAAAGTGCAATGAGATAGCATCCAGAGATGGTCATCACTGCATCAAACCAGTGGATATTTTGTGCGAGTTTCGTATGAGGGTGCGAATGGGTAATACGCAACTATACCCCACTTGGCAGGATTATGCAACTAGGTCGCATTAATATACTTATGGACTGTCCATACAATATACACAAATCGATATATACGCTCAGTGGAGGTTTATTTTGCAGCATTGAGGAGGTCGCGTATCTCTTGAAAAAGCTGCTCTATTGAGGTTAGTTTTTGTACGACGGCTGACTCAGCAGATTCACCCAAAAAATACTGTATTGGGTGTCCGGTCGATTGAGCGATTTTTTCCAGCACGTCCAGTGGCGGACTGATTCTTCCCGATTCATACGCGGATACGGATTTGTCACTCACTCCTACTGCATGTGCGAGCGAATTCTGCGTGGACTGAGCTGCTTTGCGTGCTGATTTGATTCTCAAACCTAGAGATTTCATAATATCTGTTGACAAGTCATATCTACTTAGGATAGAATTTTATCTACTTATGAAAGATATTATCCTGATCCTGTGTGTCGATCCTGATCTACGACGATTATATCACGAACTCCTCTCTCGGCGGAATATCGAGGTGGACGAGGCGAGAAGCGTCGAAGATGCACTTGCCAGGCAGGCCACGACCACGTATACGCGTATCATGATATATGCTGACGACTTACCTTTTGAGGAGCTCCGCCTCTATTTTTATGTGCAACGGAGGGTAAAAAGGTTTATCGATGCACAGGTTTGTCTCATCACCTCAGAACCCGACCAATTCAAGGCATTCGGTGGATCAAAAAATAGTATATGCGACCACACCCAACTCAATCCTCTGCAATTGATAGAAAAAGTACTCGAATAAGTTCTACTACTCATTGCGGAGTCGGGAGTTGCATTGATCTTGTGACAAACATGTACACTTCGTATACTGTACAAAGATTATGCGTCCCATCCGCACTCTACCTCCCTCCCTCCGCCCTCGCGAGAAACTCACAAAGTATGGACCAGATGGGCTCTCTGTCAGTGAGCTGATTTGCGTCATACTCGGGTCTGGCACAAAAAAGATCCCGGTCACATTGATCGCAAAACGCGTCTCCTCGCTTCTATCCAAAAAACCTCACCCTACCATGGATGATTGTGTGGCCTTGGGGATCGGACCGGTAAAAGCTATGCAAATAGTCGCTGCACTTGCCTTGGGTACTCGTGCGCATTCATCCAAAACAGCAAACCCTACAAATCCGTCACACATCTATGCACTCTGTCAAGATATCGCTACGCAAGATCGTGAGTATGTAATCGCCTTTTATTTTAATGCCCGCCACGAGCTACTCAAACGAGAGGTGCTGGCGCTGGGGACCGCAAATACCGCACGACTACTCCCACGCGAGCTATTTTCTCCGATCAAAGAGCTGCCGGTCGCTTCTATCATCATCGCGCACAATCACCCCTCTGGCATCCTTGAACCTTCTACAGAGGATGTACTCTTTACCAAACGAGTACGTCAAGCAGGAGCACTCTTGGGGATTGATATCAAAGATCACCTCATTGTGACTAAAACAGGCTGGATCCAAATCTGATGCGAATCCTCAAAACAGCTTTTCTTTCTGTAGATGTCCGACCTGACGTTTGCCCCACTTCACGGCGATGAGTGTCGCGATAGGTACTGCGGCGATGATGCCAATGCTCGACACGAAAGTACGCGTGATCTCCTCAGCGATCGCCTCCCGTTGGATGACCACCCACAGTGGTGTCTCAGATCTATACACGAGTAAGAATAGGGGCAACGCTGCGCCCGCATACACGAGGATGAGGGTGTTCACTAGAGACGCGATGTGGTCTCTCCCCTGCTCCATCGCCTCAGCGAATAGGTGGTGGTTTTTCATATCAGGACGCACTTTATTCAGTGCCTGTACGATCCCTACCTGTGCGATAGTCACGTCATCCAGCACACCCATAGCTGAGATGATCATGCCGGCGATGAGAAGATCTGAGAGATGTAGGTGCGAGCCAAACTTGAACATGACTGCATCTGCCTCATCAGAGGAAAGGCCAGTAAGTGCCGCCGCTTTGGTGAATCCGACCGCAAGGACTCCCGTGATCAGCAGCGCGAGGAGGGTAGAGATGACGGCAAGGAGTGTTTTTTTACGAAATCCATGGGAGAAAAAGAAGGTGAGCGGGATGATAACGAGTGCCGTGAGCATCGAGATGACGATGGGATCCACTCCCTCGACGATCTGCGGAATCGTAAACTGTGTGAGGAGTCCAAATGACAGCACCATCGCACCGATAGACACAAGTCCTTGGAGTCTCCCGATGAGGATCACCACTGTGACAAAGAGCGCAATGAGCAGCCCATACGCCATGCTTCGATCACGTTCAGACACTGCATACAACTCTTTGTCCGCTGTTTCTTGACGACTGATAATGAGCTTGTCACCTATCTGATATCCCACACCAACAGTCTGATCCTTGAAGGTGGGTAGGACGATGTTGGTCGATTTGTCATCAGGGAGCGTCAGGCGCACACTCATCGTTTTGTCTTGCTCCTGGAGCGACTGCACTACTCCTCTGTAAAATGTGGTACCTGTTGCTTGTGCAGATGCGCTGAAGGCAGTTGAAAAGAGTACCAAAAGTACCATCGTAAAAATGTATTTCATATCAAGAAAGGGTACCACAGACGCTGCGAAAACAAACGGGTAAAACCATGTCATAATCTTCAATTATCAAATAGACTTTTGCTGCCCGTTATACGCTATTCGTTATTCGCTATCCATTATCAGTTATCAACTAGTTCTATCACTTGACACATCTCTCTGCCAGATATATACTTTAGCAGATTATTAGTTTAATTGCTAATATGGAAAATCCTTTTGACCAACCTATCCAAAACCCCCTCGAAAAGTTTACGGTGAATTTGAGTGACAAGGCACGTAGTGGCAAGCTCGATCCCGTGATCGGACGCGACACTGAAGTCCGCCGTATTATCCAGATTCTCGCACGCAGAGGCAAAAATAACCCGGTACTCCTCGGTGATCCTGGCGTGGGCAAAACCGCCATCATCGAAGGCCTGGCCCTCCGTATGCTCTCAGGCGATGTGCCAAATACACTAAAGAACAAGCAGATCCTCTCCCTCGACATGGCGACCCTCCTGGCAGGCGCATCTTTTCGTGGAGAGTTTGAAAAAAGGCTCAAGGCAGTACTTGAAGCTATCGAGAATTCCGAAGGTCAATACATCCTTTTTATCGATGAGCTTCACACCATAGTCGGTGCAGGAGGTGCCGAGGGAGCAGTAGATGCGGGCAATATGCTCAAGCCCGCACTGGCCCGTGGACTCCTCCACGCAGTCGGTGCCACCACAGTCCGTGAGTATCGTCGATACATCGAAAAAGATCCTGCCCTCGAACGGCGCTTTCAGCCGATCTATGTCGAAGAGCCATCACTCGAGGACTCTATAGCTATCCTGCGTGGCGTGAAGGAGAAGTATGAAGTGCATCACGGTATCAAGATCGCCGATGAGGCGCTCATCTCAGCGGTGAACCTTTCAGTGCGCTACCTCACTGATAGGTATCTCCCAGACAAGGCCATTGATCTCATCGATGAGGCTGCCTCAGCCGCAAAGATCGAGGTGGACAGCATGCCTACCTCCCTCGACACGCTGAAGCGCACCATTATCAGAAATGACATCGAGCTTGCCGCACTCAAAAAAGAACCCACCCAAAAGGATACCTATGATAAAAAGTTTGCAGAGCGGACTGAGCTCCAGAAGCAATTTGAAGTCATAGAAACCAAATGGAAAGCTCAAAAGACCATCATCTCCCATCTCCAAGATGCACGTATAAAGCTCGAAAAGTCCAAGGTCGAACTCGAAAAAGCTGAGCGCGAGGCACGCCTCGAGGAGGCAGCTCAGATCAAGTACGGCACCATCCCCGCGATCGAAAAGGAGATCGTGCAGGTCCAAAGTGAGTGGGAGCAGATCCCCGAAGCTGATCGCGTGCTTCGCGAGCAGGTGAGTGAGATCGATATCGCCGCCATCGTCGCGCGCTGGACGGGTATCCCCCAGTCGCGACTTCTCTCCAGCGAGAGTGCCAAAGTCGCACATCTTGAGTCGGATATGAACCATCGCGTCATCGGTCAAACAGAAGCCGTGAAAAAGATCGCAGGGGCGATCCGTCGCGCACGCGCAGGCCTCGCCGACGAAGGTCGTCCCATCGGCTCGTTCCTATTCCTCGGGCCCACTGGAGTCGGTAAGACGGAGACGGCCCGCGCGCTGGCTGCTTCGCTCTTTAACGATGAGCGCAATATGATCCGCATCGATATGAGCGAATACTCTGAGAGCCACTCGATCGCACGTCTCATCGGCTCACCTCCGGGGTACGTCGGCTATGAGGAGGGTGGTCAGCTTACTGAGGCGGTACGTCGCAAGCCCTACAGTGTCATTCTGCTGGATGAGGTAGAAAAAGCACATCCCCAGATATTCAACACCTTGCTCCAAGTCCTCGATGACGGACGGTTGACCGACGGCAAAGGCAAGACGGTGAACTTCAAAAACACCATCATCATCCTCACGTCCAATCTCGGCAGTGAAGCGTTTCAAGTCGAGAAGTACTCACGCGAGATGGTGGAGCTGAAGGTGACTGACGTAGTGCGATCATTTTTCAAGCCAGAGTTTTTAAATCGACTGGACAATATAGTGATATTTAACCCACTGAGTGAGGCCATGATGAAGGCCATCATCACGCTCCAGCTCAAAGCTGTTGAAGCAAGATTGGAAAAACAAGGGTATCGTTTCAAAGCACTCGAATCACTGGAAAAGTATCTGCTCACCGAAGGCTTTGACAAGCTCTATGGTGCTAGACCGCTGAAGCGTGTCATCAATGAGCACATCCTCGATGAGATCGCGCTCCAGATCGTGGAGGAAAAGGTCCACAAAGGCGACCTCATCACGGCAGGGGCAAAGGCAGGCAAGGTGACGATCGAGTCAAAGCGGGTGAACTGACAAAGTATTCGTTTCTGTCATCTCGACTCCGAGAACGAAGCGATCGGGCGGAGAGATCTACTCCTTCTCGTATCATAGGAGTGCCAGAACACACGTGAGCAAGGCTTGCCCGCCTAATAATGAAGCAGTTGGCGGGGGGTGTAATACGAAGTTACAGTTCATCTCTTCTTTGCTCCCTCTCTTGTCTGTCATCTCGGCGAATGCCGGGATCTCTACATGAAACACTTCTACACCCCCATCCCGTCCCGCCGTGGAGGGACGGGATCACCCCCTCGTCTCGCCTGCCGGACGAGGGGGAGTTTGACTTCTTGCAGCTTGCGGCTTGTAGCTTGTAGCTTGTAGCTTTGCTCTATACTATGCCTCTATGCGCATATACTCATGGAACGTGAACGGGATCAGAAGTGTGTGGAACAAAGGACTTTTTCAAAAGTTTATAGCTGAGCATACCCCTGACATCTTGTGTCTGCAAGAAACAAAGGCGATGAAGGAAGACTCGCCTATCACTCGTATTGACCTGCCTGACTACACCGAGTACTGGCACTCAGCCGTCAAAAAAGGCTACTCCGGCACGGCAATATTCACCAAGACCGAGCCACTCCACGTGATCAATGGGTTCGTACCTGAGGTGCAAAAAGCGTACATATTTACTGATGCGTATGGCGACCCGACGCAGGAGGGTCGCGTGATATCTGCTGAGTACTCAGACTTTTATCTCGTGACGGTGTATACACCCAATAGCAAAGGCGACCTCTCCCGCCTCGCGCTCCGCGCCACTGTCTGGGATGCGGCATTTCTCGCCCACTGCCAACACCTGGAGAAAAAAAAGCCCGTGCTGTTTTGTGGAGATTTGAATGTCGCGCATACCGAGGATGACCTTGCCAGACCAAAAGACAATGAAGGTGCACATGGATTTACAAAAGAGGAACGTGCAGGATTTGATAGATTTGAAGCAGCAGGATACGCGGACACCTTTCGCCTTTTTACAAAGGGAAATGGTCACTATACCTGGTGGACCGCATGGGGTGGCGCACGTGCGAGAAATGTCGGCTGGCGCATCGACTACTTCCTCGCGTCAGCGGAGATCAAAAATAGAATAACAGAGGCACAGATCCACGCAGACGTGATTGGCTCTGACCACTGCCCCGTCTCAGTCTTGTTGGAGTGATGTATCTTTCTATCTAGAGGTGGGGAGCGCGCATGTCATCTCTCAAGCTTTTCTGAGGTCATACTTCGTCAAGCTCAGTATGACAGTTGTGTGGTACGGTTTCAGAGTGTGATGTCTATAAGTAAGGAAATAGGCTCGCAGACGCTCATCACTTTGCCTGGAGTTTGTGCACTATCTCCATCATCTTCATGCTGGGTATCGCAAGGCTTAGACCTTCGGTGGGGGTTTTGGGGTCAAACCACGAAAACTTTGCAGTGTTCATACCTACGATCCCACACTCATTAAAAAGTGGCCCCCCAGAGTTGCCCGGATTGATAGGCGCATCGGTCTGGATGTACTTTTTGCCATTTTTTTGAGTGTTAAAGCGCGAAAATATGCCTTTGGTGATGGCGGGATCGATCTGATCGCGCTCCTTTGGCCATCCCATCGCCAGCAACTCTTCGCCAGGATTGAGTTGGTCTGCATCATATAAGTTGCACTTAGGGAGGGTCGATGATGCACGCAAAAGCGACACGTCCTCCTCATCTTCGGTGCCTATAAATTGCAATGGTGTCTCCACACCATTTACACGCGTTTTGAATGATGCCGCATCTCTTGTCACGTGATTATTTGTCACTACATACCCATCACCGATACTAATACCAGATCCGTGCTGCTTGATAGCGCCACCTTCATCGTAAGATAGGATGATAAAGGTGCATCGTACGCCACTATATTTTGTCTGAGCGACATCACAACCAGCGCGAGGGTTGCCGAGTGAGGCGCCTGCAAGCTCCTTTGCTTTTGCACTTTTGAGTCCTATCCTCCACACGCTGACTATAGTCAGTAGCATCGCGCCGCCAAAGACCAATCCCACGATGAAGGTGACGATCATGATCTTCAAAGGATTCTCCTCCATCTGCTGAGGGGATATGAGCATGTCTTGGGGGAGCGCTACTGCGTGTACCATGGGATCAGTTTGAGTTGCCATAGAGGTAGACTATCCTAGCACAAATGAGCTACAGAGCACAACACAAATTATCATGACTCTCGTGTTTCACGTTACTACCCTCGCCCCAAAAGCGCTCCTCTGAAGATTGCGCTAAAATAGCTCGTATGTCTCCAGGAGCTTCTTGTTCCCTTCCACTTGGAAGCGAAGCAGATCACTATAGATACTTGGTCGCTGCGTCAGCTCTGCAGGAGTACCTTGATCTACCACTCTACCCTCGTCAAGCACGATGATGCGATCTGCATCTCTGAGGGTTGAAAATCTGTGGGCGATGATGATGGTGAGTCTATCTTTCATAAGCGTATCCAGCGCAGACTGGACCGCGAGCTCACTCTGTGCATCCAGGCTGCTCGTGGCCTCATCCAGGATCAGGATAGGGGCGTCTTTGTAGATCGCGCGCGCTATCTGTATCCGCTGTTTTTGACCACCCGAAAGACGTACTCCCCGCTCGCCCACCTCACTGTCTATCCCTTTGGGGAGCTTCATCACAAAGTCGAGTGCCTGTGCCATCTCGAGGGCTTTCCTGATACGCGCATCATCGCGGGGTGAACCATAACTCACGTTATCAGCAATCGAGGTGGAAAATAGCTCATTTTCCTGAAACACGAGTGCGATATTGTGACGCACATCAAGATGAGATAGCTTTTTATAGTCAGACTTTCCCATATGGATGGACCCTTCTGTTGGGTTATAGAACTTCATGATGAGATTTACCAAAGTTGACTTGCCGGCACCACTCCGCCCCACGAGCGCGACAGTTTCTCTCTGACCTATATCAAAAGTCACATCGCTCAGCACATTTGAGGTGGTCTCATATTTAAAAAATACCTTTTTAAAATGAAGCGAGGGGTTTGCTATTTGCTGGGGAACATGACCTGCCTGCAAGGGCTCATGTATCGGAAGATCAAGTATCTTGAAAAACTCAGCAGATCCAGACTCGGCTTCCTGAATGCGCGCAAGAATAAATGACATGGCAAACAGCGGTCTTCTAACTTGGTTGATGAGTTGGATGATGAGCACCGCCTCACCTATCGTGATGATTTGACGATATGCGTCACTAAAGGTGATGAAGTTGATGATCAGAAGTATGATAAACAAGCTCGTATTTCTCAAAAAGTCATATTTGTGAAATACGATACTCTGCTTTCCTACTAGGTCATTTATAGATACAAATATATTTTTGATAAATGATACTTCTGCTGACTGACTGTTGAATCCTTTCACCAATCTAATATTAGCGATCGTCTCTGAGAGTCTTCCACGGGAGGTATCTTCAAGTTTATTGCGCTGCTCTTGGTATTCACCCCACTTTTTGGTTGAGAGAGTGGTGAGGTACACATAAATCGGGAACAATGCAGTCACAAAAAGCGCTGTCCAGATGCTGTATCTCGCGAGCACAAAGATGGTAAATACCGCTTGAAGAAATGCAGTGAGGATAAAGTTGGTGGCAGTGTTAAAGAAGTCAGATATGGACTGTACCCCTCGGTTAAGCTGATTGACTATCTTACCAGAAAGCTCCGTGTCATAATATGACTGACTCAATGATAGTGATTTTTCATAAAACACCTCGGTCAAATACTTCTTGAGCTTTGCGGCATATCTGTCTCCTAGATGACTTGAGATGTTAGTGAGCAGTTGACCTACCATACTGACACAAAATCCAGCAGCCAGAATCCACAACAGCGCGTCAATAGGATGTGAAGGGTCTTTGATTTTTGCAGTGACCTCGTCGATCGCGAACTTGAAGATGACGGGGCTCATCAGCTCAACCAATGATACGACGACTACAAACCCGGTGATAAACAAGAACATGCCTCGAAGTGGCTTTGCGATGCGGATGATTTTGAATATATTTTTCATAGATTATTTGCGATGAGATATCTTTGTGACTGATGCCGGGACAAATATAGCCACGAGGATGATATAGAGTATAAATCTCATGGGACCGGTGAGAATCGGTACTGCAACAAATGTGCTTATCAAGCCTATCAATATCAGCGGAGTTATCAGATACATACTCAAGAGGTAGGTCTCTCCATAGGTGATAGGGCGTTTGATGATCTTGCTGGTGATCCATCCAAAGAGTGACCAAAAGATCAACGTCATCAGCCAACTCGCCGTGAGAATCACCGGTATCACGAGCACCAGAAGACCTGATACTATATAAATCAGTTTTTCAAGATATGTCATGCCATTCGAGAGGTATGGGGTAATTTGTTTTTTTAGGCTGTCATATCCCGCCTTATCTAGCGTGACTGGTTTGTCGCTTTTGATCCCCATCTGTTCAAATGTGCGATACTCTACTTTCTTATCAGTGTGCACACTGACACCCGTCGCGCTCACGAGCGCCATACATTTACAAGTATCGATGGTGACTGTCCCTTTTGGATCCAGTACCAACGCATATAAATATCCATCATCTGAGGTTTCATTCTTCAAAAATCTAGGTGTAAATGTCACTGGCTTATCCTGGTTTGTTTTGAGTACGCCTTTTTCGATAGCTACTTTCAGGTCTGTAGGGTACAGGTGGTCGAGCTCATAGGATATTTCAGTAAATACAGCTGGCATCTCAGCATGGATCCATTTCCAGGCACTGATGCCCATATATACAGTGGATATCACGCCCGTGATCCATAGCAGTACGAAAAGGTAGCGCACACGCTGCCAAAATGTGTCATGAGTGGCCTCTTGGTAAAACTGTTTATCTGTCGTTGCACGATATATTTTTTTGAAAAAGTGTGTGATCATAGTCTTGTGTAGATAAATAGTTAAGGGTGAGGGTATTGTACTCTCTCGGTCTACCGCTGTCTGGTGATCGCGTGGTATCATACGTACTATGTATACCCCTCCAGAAATCATACTCAAAAAGTACGCCGATGTTCTGATAAAGTTCGCCCTCTGGTCTGGGCGCGGCATCGACAAAGGCGATGTAGTCTCAGTCACTATCAGCGAGTCCGCAAAGCCGCTACTCCCACATCTCCAGCGCTCCATCATGGAGGCAGGGGGACATATGATGCTAAACTATCAGCCAGATGGCATCACACGTGATTACTACGAGATGGCAACGCCAGAACAGATCGCCTGGATGCCCAAAACATATCTCCTTGAACGGGTACAAGTAGCGACGCATTTTGTGGGCATCATATCCGAGCACGACAAGCACGAACTTGAAGGAGTAGATTCGAAAAAGATCATGGAGCGTGGACGTCTGATGAAGCCGATCATGGACGCGAGGCGTGACAAAGAGGACGCCGGTCAGCTCACGTGGACCCTCGGACTCTATGGCACACCCGCTATGGCAAAAGAGGTTGGTATGTCTGAGGAGGAGTACTGGGGCGAGATCATCAAAGCTTGCTATCTCGATGACGCAGATCCTATCGCCAAGTGGAAGGAGCTCTTTATGCAGATCGAGGGGACCAAAGATAAACTTAACGCACTTCCTATCGAGTCGGTGCACGTAAAAGGTGAGGATGTGGATTTGCATGTACAGCTCGGCACCGACCGCAAGTGGTTGGGCGGCAGCGGGCGCAATATCCCCTCCTTTGAACTGTTTATCTCCCCTGATTGGCGCGGTACGTCAGGATGGATAAAGTTTAATCAACCACTCTATCGCTATGGCATGATGATCAAAGGTGTCGAGCTTGAGTTCAAAGACGGTCTCGTGGTGTCATCCAAGGCAAGTGAGAACGAACAGGCACTCAAAGATATGATCGCCCAAGAAAATGCTGATAAAATCGGGGAGTTCTCGCTCACTGATCACAAATATTCTCGTATCACGAAGTTTATGGGCGAGACACTCTATGATGAGAACGTAGGCGGCAGGTACGGCAACACTCACGTCGCGCTTGGCATGGCATATCGTGACAGTTATGTGGGGAACCCAAAGGATGTCCCTGAACACCAGTGGAAATCTATGGGGTTCAATGATTCCTCAGTCCACACCGATATCGTGTCCACCACCGATCGTACGGTGACAGCGACCCTAAAAGACGGTACGAAGAAAGTGATTTATACAAATGGGGAGTTTGCAGTATGAAAAAGATCTATCTCATCCCCATCGGACTGGGGATAGTGATCATCGCTCTGCTCCTCATACTAATCTTAGTCCCCAGAAAGGATGAGAGTGCCACAAATTCCGATCTGTCGAATCGGCAGACCAAATAAGCGCAATTTTGAATTTTACATTTTCAATTTTCAATTAATTCCCCATGCACATAGGTAAAACATTTGTCACCGTCAGATGCATCATCCAAAATGTCCATGATCAGGTACTCCTCCTCAAACGATCAAAAAATGAAGTGGGCAACATAGGCATGTGGGAGCTCCCCGGAGGTCATATAGACTTTGGTGAACATCCAAATGCCTCTGTGGTACGAGAGGCTTTTGAAGAGACAGGCATCAAGATTCGCATGCCCTCGATACTAAACATATCGTCAAGACTGAATAAAAGAAATGAGCACTCCATCTGTATGACCTACCTGGTTCATGTCCAAACTCCTCCGGTGACACTGAGTGACGAGCATGATGAATATCTTTGGATATCTCCTTTGAAGTCCGCACAAGTCGCCATGACGATCCGTACCGCCGTCATCATAAAAGACTACTGCCGCGACCTGCTTTCGACTGAATGACGTATTTCTTCTGATATATTTCGACCTAGTTGACAGGTGATATAAAAAAGCATACCATTATCCTACGTTCAAGGTTGCTATTATTTAATTTCATACAACTACCTATGAAAATCGTGAGAAAGGTGACTGTGCCACCTGCGGTGCTCGCTATCAAAAAGTCCATCGGGACTTTGTCAAAAGTTATCCTCATGGTCGAAGGCAACAAAGGATACGCTGCTACCATACAGCAGATCGATGCTGCTATGGGTCTGGCGACTGCTGCAAAGCGTGCGCTCATGACTCAGCTGCTTGATGATACGGTCCAGCTCGGTGCAAAAAATCCAAAAAAGCTCGTTGCGGATTTGCAGAAGCTCTATACCACCGGAGTCAAATAACCCCTTGCTCCCACTACTCTCATGTCTCATGGTTTGGTGGGAGTTTTTATATAGATAATGATGCTCCAAATGCTACAATGGACTCAAAGTTTTATCCTCTTATGTCACAAACCACCACCATCAAAATTACCGGTATGCACTGCGCAAGTTGCGATATCCTCGTAAAGCTAAAGTTGAAAGATCTGCACAATATCATCGAGGTTGTGCCTGATCGTGACAAAAACAGAGTCACCATCACACACAAGGGTGCGCTCTCGCTCGACGAGATAAATGGAGTGCTTTGTGAGTATGGGTATAAGGTTTATTCTATGGATGAAGCCATCGTACATACAGATACTGTTTCGACCCCCAACGGATCCGGAGATCTTCAGGAGACGCTCGGGATCGCAGGGATCCTGCTCATCATATACTACTTTGCAAATCAGTTTGACCTCCTTTCGTCCTTGGCTACGAGCTCAACTACTACTATCGCCGGTGCGTTTGTACTTGGACTTATTGCTTCTATATCGACATGTATGGCCACGACTGGCGCCGTGTTTACGAGTTTTGTAAACAAACAATCAAAATCAGAAACACTTCCCAGCGCAGTTGCATTTATGGTGGGCAGAGTGATCAGCTACGGGGTTTTTGGCTTTATCCTGGCACTGTTTGGAAGTGTCTTTCTGAAGATAGTCCAGTTTGGCTCGGCACTCAATCTCCTTATGGCGGCGATTCTGATAGTGGTAGGACTAGATATGCTTCATCTCATATCTCTCAGCAAGATACTCGTCTTTATCCCTGGCAGAGCATTCCTTCTCTCGCTCGAGGAAAAAAGATCTCGCACCCTCAAGCCTTGGATGGGCGCTGCACTACTTGGCGGACTCACCTACCTCCTACCTTGTGGATTTACACTTTCAACTCAGGCGTACGCGCTCACTCTCGGAAGTCCACTCCAGAGCTCCCTTCTCATGATGTCGTTTGCCCTGGGCACCCTCCCTGCACTCATGACTATCACCCTGCTTTCAAAAATCAGAACGCATCAGTTCTATCACTTTTTTCTCAAAGTGATTGCCCTTGTCATCATCGCGGTTGGTTTGGGTTACGTTTCAAATACTGCTGAGCTCTACGGCTATAGACTCCCCTCGTTCCAATCGGATACATTTGCAGGGGAGCTTGTGCCTATCGAAAATGGCAAACAAATCGTCAAAATGACAGCTCGCTCATCTGGATATTTTCCCAGTGAGTTTATCGTACGCGCTGGCATACCTGTCCACTGGCAGATTGAGGGTAAAGAAATCAATGGATGTCAGGGTACCGTACAGGCACCAGGGATAGGGGTACAGCTTATCACGCTCAAAGAGGGAGAGAATAAAGTCGAGTTCACTCCCAAAGAAAAGGGCATCGTCACGTTCTCCTGTAGTATGGGCATGTTCAGCGGAAAATTTAAGGTGATCTAGGATCATAGAGCAAAGCTGAGAGCTTAGAGTGTAATACTGAATCCTCTCAATTCGGTTCACCCTCTACTCCCCCTCGTCCCGCAAGCGGGATTGTAATAGTCAATTAATTCAATGACGGTTTTCACCTGGTTATTCTGATCCGCCCAGGGCGGAGAAGAATCTCATATATAAGGGATCTTTCCCCGCCGATTCGGCGGGTCAAGATGACACGTAGAGGAGCAAAAGGCGATATCAGAATTGAATTGCCTCAGTTCGTCTGCAGGTCATCGAAGTCTGCCTGCAGGTCTGCCATATCTATGACAGGCATGGTGATTTCGTCACTCTCAGATTTGAGGAGTGTTGAGGGATCTATGGGTTGCTCTGGAGGGACAGCGGTCGGAAGCGGAGTTGCATTTGCTGGCATCGGTGTCCCCTGTGTACCGAGGTTTGGGGTAGGCGTTGCATCATCAATGCTATATTTGATCCCTCCCGCGCCGAGGGATGGGTTTCGACTGATAAAAATCCATGCAATCAGCGACGCAGATAACACTGCGGTGAATATGACGGGTACTAATAGTTTATTCATAAATATCAAGTGGTGTATACCACATCAATATACTAGCACCATACTCATCTATTTTCCACTGGCACCAACGATGCGGGGCTGGATGCGCGTGGTTGTGGTGGCTTCTCGCTACCTGGCGCGGGACGTATAGCATCAAGCGCTGGCTTTAGTGTGTTTTTGAAATAGGTGGTGATATCTTTGGTGTCCTCAAATACGAGACGCTGTGCATCACGAGTTTCTTGTATAGCAGCTTTAAACTGTGCGCGGGACTCATCCTGGGGGCCAGGACATGCAACTAGTTTCGCAGCTTTTAGCTTTTCGATGTATGACGCATGGTCTGCGTTGAGCTTCTCAAATTTTGAGTTGTACACCTCAAGAGATGATTTGATAGCTGAAGTGTCTATACCTCTTGCCTCTCGACGAGTTACAAACTCGAGTATGCGCATTCTCACGAGGTTGAGTTGTTTTCGACGACCAGCATGATTTTCTTCAAATTTTTTAACTCTCTCGTCAATGGATGTGCGCAGCTTCGTGCAACGCTCTGCTTCCTTTTCAAGCCTCATCTTCTCGTTTGTCTGACGTTGTGTATCTCTCGCAGCCTCAGATTCAGCGCGGACCTCCTGTCGCTTTAATTCCATAGTTTCACGGGCCTCTTTGTACAGGGTGGGTCGAAGCGGATTGGCTGAAGTGGCACTTGAAACTGCATGTGTTGGCTGTACTACCACGAAAGCTAAGACGGATAGGACGCTGATAAGTGAAGTTTTCATAGGAAAATATAATAAATGGTGATTTTCTACATACCTATATGCAGATAAACCATAAAAGTTTCAACTGAGTTTTGTTAGTATCTCATCGACCCACACTCGGATCTCTTTTTGGCGATCTGACTCATGAAAACAGTAGCTGTCGATGCGTAAGGGTTCAAGTACCAGCGAGGCCTGAGAGGCTTTTAGAAAATCGAGTATGATATCAACAGCTCCACAGAATACTGGGTATTTTTTATCCCCGAGACCAAATACCGCACAGGGGGTGTTGGCAAGGCCGAGAGTTGACTGTCTTTTCTCAACAGCTGCATCCACCTCATAGCCATATGTAGAAAATAGCTTAAAAAAGTCCTCATGAGGTTGACCGTTGTACTTGAAGTTGTCTCGCTCCCAGCTCGGTGACCCAAACAACAGGAGATCTGCACTCTCTCGGTCCTCAAGGATGGTCTGGCCAACAGGCTTGATCACGCACGTGTGTCCACGTTGGGCAAGAAGAGACTGGATATATTCTGCGACACTTAGAGTCGCTGACGAGTAGGTGGCGTATATGAGGTGCACGATCATATGTGAAACAAATGCCACATTGTATCATCGTGCACCAACCATATGGTTACTTCTGATCGGTTGACTCTGGCATCAACATACTTACTGCCTTGTTGATGATAAAGTATACGACTGCCATGATGATAGCAAAATCGATGAGACTGTTGAGAAAGGCTCCGATGTTTACTGGACCAAGCATCATGCCACTAAACGCTCCTTTGGCGCCTAAAAACAATCCGACGATGGGAGTGATCACATTGGTTACGAGACTGGTAACTAGCTTGGTAGCTGCACCTCCTACTATCACACCAACAGCAAGTCCAACTACTTTTTCTTTCTTCAGAAAATCAACAAACCCTGCAAGCTCCTTTGACATTTTTGTGTGAACCTTTGGATGAATCATATGATAATAATAAATAGTAAAGCGAAGGCATTATACCCCACATCTGCCCCAGCCTGAATCATATTTTCAAAAGCGTTTCTATCACGCGCTGTCCGAGCGCGATAGTTTGAGCTGCACCCGGTTTTTTTGGGTTTACCTCGACCAAATCGATAGACATACGTTTTGCTTGCGAGAGTACCTCGAGTAATGGAAATACCTGTTTCTCTGACAATCCATTTGGTGCGGGCGTCCCCGTTGCCGGTGCTAATGTACGATCAAATACATCAATATCAAAACTGACATGAATATGATCATAATGGCTGATAAACGCGCGGAGATGCGCAAGAGTTTGAGCCGGGTCACGCTCGATATCTTGACTCCCCCATACATCAATATGATTTTCACGCATATATCTCACTTCCTCTTCTTCCAGATCGAGGTTGCCATAAAAGGTGATGGCATGAGGATCGAGACGATGGGTCACGAGTGAGTCTAACGCTGGATGGCCGATGCCCGTCGTCAACGCGCGCAACCACATCCCATGAAAGTTACCTGAAGGAGAGGTGTCGATTTTATGCAGATCTGCATGTGAATCAAATTGGATAAACCCGATGGTTTTCCCCGGGGGGAGTGTGCGTAGTGCGGCCAACACTGATCCAAAACAAATCCCATGATCTCCTCCGACGATCACCTGTACTTGATCGGCGCGCGTTTGAGAAGCGATATGGGAGATGAAATCTGCATTTGTGCGAGTCAGCACATCAAAATACGTACCAGGCTTCACCTCTTCGGGGACCGGGAATGTATAGTGTGAAAGTGAGTAGTTACTCTGCAATTGGCGCAAAAACTCTGGAGTGAGCACCCCATCAGGGCCCGACTCTACCCCTATGTTTGTCTCCGTGCCCTTATTTGGTATATTAAGCAGACCGAGACGTGAGCTTGCCTTAAAAAAATGTACATGCATAGGTTATTCAACTATAAATAATGGGTCGATGTGCTCAAGCTGCGCTCGGCGCAATGCGACTTCGTCAAGGTTATTTTCTGCCTTTGCCAGCTGGTAGAGCTGGGAGATGAGCTCTCTACTCTGTGGATGGGTTTGAACAAGCTTTTCAAGTCGTGTGCGTTTCTGAGCTCTGATGATGACAGGGTCAATAAACTCTGACTTGTGAAGTGCGATGGTCTCGGGATACAACTTTTCGATTTGTGAATATGAACCATCAGCGAGGAGATATCTCATCACCCGTGGAGCGTCATCCAATAGTGCCACAAACTTGCTCCCCGTGCTTTGACCGAGCCACAGACTAAAAAGCAAAGAAGCGCAAAAGAAGATGATGATTACGGTAGAAAACACATGCCATCTCAATGCGTATACTTTTTGTGTAATCATCAATATGCAGTATAACAACCGCTAGTTGCAGTTCAAGGTCTCTTGATAAGTTTCTACTTCATTTGCATGAGTTTGACCTACGCATTACAATGAGTGTGGTTATGGAAGAACTACAACCCCTATACGATCGAGCTATCAACGTATTTATCATGCTTGGGTTTTTACTGACTGCTGGGATTTTTTCAGGTATCTGCGCATACTTTATCGTCCTCTATGCCAGACTACGTAAGCGTGTCCAGATATCGCTCGATATGACGACGCTAGAAATCCAGATGACCAAGGATAACGAGATCAAGATCGATGCAGCCGAGCAGATGTTTGCATCGTTTGGAGGTATCAAAAAAAGTGGATTCTTTAAGTTTTTGGAGGTCGAAGACGTGATCGCATTTGAGATCGTGGGAACAAAAGGCGAAATACGATTTTATGTGTCAGCTCCGAACAAATTGATTGATTTGGTGGAGAAGACCATATACTCATACTACCCGACCGCCAATATCTCAAAGGTAGATGAGCCCAACATATTTACCCCCGAAGGCAAAGTTGCATATGGCTGCCTCGTCCAGAAAACGAAATCATATCTGCCGCTTAAAACATACAAAGAGCTCCCTACAGACACCCTCTCCTCCATCCTCTCGACACTCACCAAGATGGCTGATGGGGAGGCGGCGATGATCCAAATGCTCATCAGGCCTGCTGACTCAAAGTGGAAGGGAGTAGGCAAATCATACATAGCATCGTCGAAGAAAAATGAGGCCAGTTCGGAAAAGGCTACCTTTAAAACTGATCCAAAGATGCTCGAGAAGATCGATGAAAAGGTCACTCGTCCAGGCTTTGATACGATCATCCGCTATGTCGTCTGTTCACCGACCAAGGAGATGGCAGATGTGCACGTGCGAAACCTCAAAGCTGCATACTCGCAGTTTAACTCTGATTTGAACTCTCTGACAACACCAAAGATCACCTTCAAAGGTCCTTTTATGACAAACTTTATCTACAAGTTCTTCCCGATGATCGAGCTCATCCCCTACGGCAAACTCGTCTCGGTGTTTTCGACTGATGAGTTGGCAGGCCTCTATCATTTCCCAAACAAGGCAGTCGAGGCTCCAAACGTCGTCTGGCTCAAGGCCAAAACGTCAGCAGTCTCAGCACAAGTCCCAACAGAAGGCGGGACGCTCGTGGGCACGGCGCAGTATCGTGGCGTAAAGCGCCCTGTCCATATATTGCTAAAGGATCGCATGCGTCACGCCTACATCATCGGTCGTACGGGTACTGGTAAATCAGAGCTGTTGATCGAGATGATCCGTCAAGATATCAGGGCTGGGTATGGAGTCTGTGTCATCGACCCTCATGGAGATCTCATTGATGACGTGCTACGCTTTATCCCCCCTCAGCGGGCTGAGGATGTGATCCTCTTTGACCCTTCAGACACCGCACGCCCGATAGGTCTGAATCTACTCGAGTCGAAGACTGAGGAGGAAAAACACTTTATCACAGGCGCAATCATAAACCTCATGTACAAGCTGTACGACCCACAGCGCACGGGTATCATCGGTCCACGGTTCGAGCATGCAGTACGCAATGCGATGCTTACGATCATGTGCGAGCCAGGCGCTACCTTCGTTGAGATTGTGCGCATCATGACTGATCCAAAGTATGTGCAAGAACTCCTCCCAAAGGTCAAAGACCCTATCATCAGACGCTATTGGACCGATCAGATAGCCCAAACCTCAGATTTTCACAAGTCCGAGGTGCTCGATTATATCGTGTCAAAGTTTGGTAAATTTATCACCAACACCATGATGCGCAACATCATCGGTCAGAGCAAGTCAGCGTTTGATTTCCGCAAAGTCATGGATGAGGGCAAGATACTCCTGGTGAATCTGTCAAAGGGAAAGCTCGGTGAGGAAAACTCCACCTTCCTCGGACTCCTCGTCGTACCAAAGATCCTCGCCGCCGCCATGAGTCGCGTCGACACGCCCATCGACAAACGCCGTGAGTTTTTCCTCTATGTCGACGAGTTTCAAAATTTTGCCACCCCTGACTTTGCGACCATCCTCTCTGAGGCACGTAAATACAAGCTTTCTCTCACTGTCGCAAATCAATTTATAGGACAGATGGACGAAGAAGTCAAAAATGCGGTCTTTGGCAACGTCGGTACCCAGATGGTGCTACGTACGGGCGTCACCGATGCGAGCTTCCTCCAACGGGAGTTTCAACCATACTTTAACGAGACAGATATCGTAAATCAAGAGCGCTTTCACGCATACATGAAAACGATAGTGAACAACGAACCTGTCCCCCCCTTCTCTATCGATATGACCAAGGATTACGCAAAACATGTAGCGGAGCGAGATGCAGGAGAAAAGGTCGCGGCTGCCATCATGCAGCTCTCACGACTCAAATATGGACGTCCTCAGGAGATCGTGGAGGCGGAGATCGTCCAACGCGCGCGACTGTAATACGGAATTCCCTCTATTCCTTCACGCGTATCTTCGTCATGTTGAGCAGAGCGAAACATCCCTTTGTTTTTATGTGCTTCAAAGTAAGGGGATCCTTCTTCGCCTCTACAGACAAGTCTGCCAAATCGGCGTATCAGGATGACCCTAGTTGAGGGAATTACTCATAACACTCCACGCTATCAGCTAATTTTACGCTGCCTCTAAATACTTCTGCACCTCGAGAATGAGCGTGTCTGGAGTGAAGTTGCTTTTGACGAGATACCCTCTGATACCAAATGTCACCGCTTCTGCGATCTTGGCATCATCGGTCAAGTTTGTGAGCATGACTATCTTGGGGATTGCTGCAAGTCTGTGTTGATCCTTAAGCCTCTGCAAGAGCTCGATACCTGTGAGCTTTGGCATAAGGATATCCAAAAGTAAGATATCTGGGATTTGTTTTTTGAGCTCTACATCTGCCTCCTCACCATCTGCAGCCATGATCACCTCAAACCCTGCACCGCGAAGTACCGCGACATAGAGCTCTCTGAGAGCCATCTCGTCCTCGGCAATGAGTATGCGTTTTGGTGAATCAATAGCCATATATATCACGAAACAGGTAACAACATGGAAAAAGTGGAGCCTTTCCCATACTCAGATTGTACAGTGATTTCGCCACCATGCAACTTCATGATCTCCTGGGATATATAGAGTCCGAGTCCAGTGCCACTGGTTGTAGGCATGTTTTTGTATGATTCGTCAATCTTCCCAAACTTCGTAAAGAGCTGGTTCATCTTGTCAGCTGGTATCCCCGGTCCTGTATCACTCACCGATATGTATAATTTGTTATCGCGCTTCTGGATAGTAGTGGCAACCGTACCAGCTACTGGAGTAAACTTCAGGGCATTGCCCAACATATTGATATAGACCTGCTGTATCCGGCTCTTGTCCAGCGACATGACGAGCGACTCAGTATCTGACGAAAATGGATAGTTGAATGTCTTTTCAGTTGCTTTGACGGAGTACTCCTCGTGTATGGATTTTATGAGTGCAATAATATCAACATCCCCTTTTTTGAGTGCAAATTTGCTGCTGTGGATATGAGACACCGTCAACATGTCCTCCACCAGTAGGGTCAACCTATCGACAGAAAGTAGTGCGGTATCTAAGAACTTTGCAGTAGCAGGTCCGAGTGGCACATCGGGTTTATTGATCGCCATCCACAGATAGTTTTTGATGATGGTGAGCGGAGTGCGCAGCTCATGCGAGGTGAGTGATACGAACTCATCCTTGACACGATCCAGCTTCACGAGCTCAGCGTTTTGCTTATACATCAGTTGTGCGATCTGAGAAGCGTTCAATGACTGAGGTGATGGAGCGGAAGCTGTGATAGATGGATCATCCATAGAGGCACATAGTACACGATAATATGGTTATTTGAGCTCGTCTGGCAGCATGTCAGGTGCGACAGGGGGAGTGATCGAGTGTACGGCATCTTTGCATATCTCAATCGAAGCCTGACCAAAGAGCTGTGCATATGCGGTAACTAGATCATGAAGAACAGTTTTGGCATCTCCTTGGATTTGGTCAACCTGATCACCTTGACCAAAATGAATTCCCTGCACGCTGTGCGCAAGCTGATTTGCGAGAGGCCCAACCACTGCCTTTTGCTCGTTTATTATTTTAGAGAAAATCTCGACACTAGAATTGAGCTGCATGTTATTTGGACGGGAAAATGTATTTAGGAGAAATCAAAATCATTGAAAGCGTCATGATTGTGAAAGAGGTTGTGTACATCAGGTCTATTATGCCTCCATTTGAATACGTTTTGTTTGCAACAACAAACAAGAACGTAAAGTCGGTGACAAACTGAAATCCAAGAGACAATATTAAGAGCAGAACTCGCTTCCTCATCTGTCCCCCAAGCACGTTGTATGTAGCAATAGCAATACTTACAATCAATGCAGTCATGACGGCCTCAGCTAATGGATACCAAAGATCCAAGAAAAGCCGGAGGTAATTACCATCTGCGATGTCAATTGGAGGAACAAAATATCTCCAAGAAATAAGCAGCAATACTGGGAATGGAATAATTCTAACGATAAACTCTCTCACGGTTAGCTTTTTGAAATTCACGCCAGAAGACAGTCCCATACATATCGATGCAGTGACATAGAATGGAGTTACTAATACATATCCCAAATCAGCAACCGAAGGATAAGGAATCTCAATCTTTGCAATCAAATTATAGTAACTCCATGCGAGTTGACCAAAAAGCAAGGATAGCAACCCAAGAGAAAAAAAGAAACTGGATTTGCCCATGAGACTGCTCATTCCTCCCCACTGTCTTGAAGCTTCAAATCCATACCATGCTCCAACTAGTGCCAGAATCGGATACAGTAAGCCAAAAAGATATGTGTAGAAGGGGTCAACATGGAAAATATTTATCACCAACCAGTATGCAACAAACAGTATATAAGCTGTGAAAAGAAGCTTTATATTCCTGGAAGGATTAGATTTACCTTTCAAGTCTGACATATAACAATAGTACAACATTACTATTGCAAATCCAATGAGAATTTGTGGAAACCGTGCCCCATGCTATATGAAACGAGCACTCGAACATCTTGTCCTTTGCGTACTTTGATAGCTGGGACAGGAACTATCACAGGCATATTCATATCTGTTGTTGCTCCAACAGTGATATCCTCACACAGTATGGTGTCCATATTCATTCTAAATGCATTCAATACACCATCCTTGTTGATTCTGACAGTGACGATCTCTTTCACAACTGTATCAATGGGTGTACGAAGATCAACATCTCTATAACATTTTCTTTTTCCTAACACTGATCGAACGTGTTCATTTACGCCATCGTTGCGGGCCTCAAGGATGTTTGAGAGCTCAAATCCATAAAAATCAAAAGAATAATCCATTGGTTCTATGTAACAGGTTACTCTCTCAGGCACATACTTTGTCTTTGTTGATAGAATTCCAGACTCTCTAAGCTTGTTTAGTATGGGTGCCTGTTGCTCACATACCATGCAAGTATCTAACATCTCCATGATGACCACATCAACTGGTGCAGTCAATTTTAATCTCGAAAGGTCGCCTGAGACAGTCTCGATGATATGGTTTAGTTTGTTGTGAGATATATTCTTTTTAGCTTGAGAAAGTGCATCTTCAGTCAAATCTACCGCATATACTTTTCGTGCTCCGGCCGAAGCTGCAAACATAGAAAGTATCCCTGTCCCTGTTCCCGCATCTAGCACCACATCGCCAGGCTTCACCACGCGATTTATTGCTTTCTTAAAAGCCTTGGTACGCTTTTCATCGAACAAACACTCACTTGGCATCCAGAGGTTATTTATTATGTTCATATTCAATATACAATTTTATAATGATTTATTCGCCAACTGCATATTGCAACCAGGCTATCCATGAGATGACCATGAGCGCTGCTATTTTTTCGCCCAGTCCCCATCTCCATATATCTCCAGAATATACTGCTACTGTGATGATGACACTGATAAACCAGATACTCGTTTGGATTGTCGGACTGGTCACGCCAAGACTTCCTAAATATTTTAGTGAGAAAATATAAAGCAGTATCCCTGCCATAAAATATCCCAGTGAGAGTAGAAATAATTGGAGATTGAATCCATTGCTCCATATGCGACTCGCATGCGCGAACCCGAGCCCATCAAAGACACCGGTTCCTATCCCGCACAGAGCTAAAATGAAGACTTGTATATGTATCATAGTTAAAAATATACCTGCGTAGATAAACCGATTTACCTATCCGTGACGAGGACGCGGTGTGACTTTGATCCAAAGGACTTGATAGAAAATTCAAGTGCCTTCTGGGCATCAAATGATTTGCAGCTAAAAATATCTATAAAGCACCTATTGTCGAATTCATCCGCGTGGACGGTGATACTGGACGTCTCGATAAACTGCATCGCTGACCAACCCTCAATTTCGCCAGATCCAAACCTGTCAATGTGAGTAGGGCCATGAGCCTTCATCTTGATGAGCTTGATGACTTCGGCTATATATTTTTTTATTACAGGAGCACTGGATACCTTTGCGCGGTCACACTGATAAAGATCGATGGATATCATTTTTCCCCAAGGGGTGTAGGCGGGATTTTTCATATGTATACAGTACATTGATAATGTAAAAAGTATATCACAAACATCCTATAATAAAAGTCTATCTCAAATGCCTGGTGCTATTTGCCTCTTTCTAGCTTGTCTTAAAAGTGCTTAAGCATCAGTATAGTGCATACTCCTCACAAATTACAATTCCATAATCCGAGCTCGACGAGTTCGATTTATACTACCCACTTCACTTCTGTACCCCATACACCCACGTCTTGTATGATTTTGTGGGGATGGTCATGAGCTGCTGCAGTCTCGGGTGATAGATCTCAAATCCATGGGAAATGATCTGGGTACCCGGTCGACACTCCTCTAGCTTTTGGTGAAATCCAGCACTCTTCAAAAATGCGGGTAGCATAAATACATAGATCGTATCCGCCCACGCAAAGTCTGTATCGCAGATATTTTTCCGTTGGATATCTACCTCTATACCCATCCATCGCGCGCGGAGTCGGGCGAGGAAGTTCCAGAGCGGAGATATGTCGACTCCTCGTCCCACCAGTCCAAACCGTTTGACAAACGTACATACTACTCTCCCATCCCCCGATCCCAGCTCGAGAAAGTGCGAACCTGAGGGAGGCGACACTGCATGGGCTATGGTGTCTAGATCTCTCGTGCGGATCGGTACATAGGGAGCACCGCACCAGAGTGATTGGATCAGATTCCAGATCCACAGCGCAACGACGATCATGCCTATCAACTCGACGAGAAGAAACGTGATGTACATCAGGCTAAAGACGGTTCCACTCATGGCTGAGGAGTAACAGTGAGACTGGCATCTGTAGTGGCGAGTTTGGCGGTGGGTGACGCAAGGAGTGCCGATGTAGATCCCACAGGGGCGAGCGTTGCCGTTGGTGATGCAACCAGCACAGAGGACACAGTGGCAATCATTGGCGCTAGCGTAGGAGTGCTCACGACACTGGCGACCTCGGTCATGGCAGGAGTTTTGCGCATCGCGAGTGGCACGGCACCTTTGGGTGGCGTGAGAAAGTACAGATACGAAACTGCCACTGCGGCAATGATGCCAAATGAGGCGAGTCCTGCGTACATAAGTTTGGATGGGTGGGGAGTGTCAGGTGAGAGTCCCGGAGGGAGTGGGGTGAAGTGGGTGACCATAGAAGTACATCATAGCAAAGTGGGGGGAAGACGCAAGTTATACAGTAATAGAGAAATAGGGTAATAAAGTAATAGAGAAATAGAGTTATAGACTATCCAAAGTCAAATTCTCAATTCTCAATTATCAGTTATCAGTCCATTCCCACCAGTTTCCGTATCTCCATCCACATCTTACCCCAGAAGGATGCCTTTTTGTAGGCGAGGTAACGCTGCTTTTTCTTGTAGTCTGCAGTGCCTTCATAGGGAGGATCGATCCAACAGGAGAGGATGAGCGGCTTGCCTGTGCGCGCCGTGCCTACAATTGCGGTGACTTTTTTTGTGTCAAACGTCTTCACATACTCGGTAGTCCCCTTCTGCCTCCCCGGCACCACTTTGTCTGGTGAGGTGACGGTAAACTCGACCATGGTTTTTTTGAAGTAGCGTTCCTCCAGGCGCTGGAGTGCGTGAGTGGTAAAGATGATGGAAGACATGAAAATGGATAATTGAGAATTGATGGTTGATAATGGAAAACGAGCGAATAGTAAATATTACTTTAATTCAGGGTGTTTGTCGTGTGAGTGGGTATACTGATAAAACCGTGCGGCGAGTTCACCTCCCAGAAGTGGTCCCACCGTATAGAGCAGTATAGACTCCACAGGCACAGCATGCATCTGTGACGCGCTGACCAGCAGCGGCGCGAGACCAACTGCAGGGTTAAACGCTCCTCCGGATATCTGACCTACCGTATAGGCTCCGATCAGTACCGTCATGCCGATGACCAATCCAAAGTAGCTATTGCCTGCGGCATCTTTGCTGACTGCCGTGTGAAACACCGCGGTGACGAGTACAAAGGTAAACAGTGCCTCAGCGATCACCTGCTGATAGAAAAATGAACCAGCTGAAGGAGCGACCACAAAATCTTTGCCATTGAGCATATATGCTACGAGTACACCGGCGACTGCGCCGAGTATCTGAGACGAGATATACCTCATCGTCTTTGTGGTGGAGAGCTTGCCTGTGCTCCAAAGCGCCATGGTCACTGCGGGGTTGTAGTGACCTCCCGATACATGCGCGCCGATATAGATCATCACCGCGAGTGTTGCGCCTATAGCGACTGGGTTACCCGTCATCGCAACCACTAACATGAGGAAAAAAGTTCCAACAAACTCAATCGTTAACGAAGACATAATAAGTTGATAACTGATAATGGAGAACGAGAGTATCAATGTAAATAAAAATTTGGTTGAGTTGATAACGGATCATAGAGACCGCGAAACATTATTTTCTAGATGTTTTAATGATGGCAGTGAGTAACTTTACTATTTCCATAAGTTGGGTATCAAGCAAATGATACCTATCATCTGGTAAATATTCTGTATCATGCAAGATATTAATCCAATAACCAGTCTCGTGAGCCTCTTTTAGAGCGATAGACATTTTGGAAATAAAATCTGGTCTGCTTTGTGCCTGTTCACCTTCGTATATATTTGCGCCTATGGAAGTTCCTGAGCGCAAAAACTGACGTGTCAGCACAAACTCCTTTTGAGTAAGTACCACATGACGATACGTTCTGACTACTTGAATAGCAAAATTGTACGACTTCTCCTGCACGATGCTTTTTTTCATAGCAATGTAAGCTATCTGCTTTCAGTTCTCCGTTCTCAACTATCAGTTATCAACTGTCAACTAAACTAAGAATGTTTCAAACAACCACTTATCCTCGTCAGCAGGTCGTGGCTTGCCAAACTTTGCAAATGGCTCGACACGATTCTTCAGTGGTGTCCAGTCAGTGCGCTCACTGATAATCTCTCCGAGGTAGGGATTTGCCACCGCGAGGATCTCCTTGTGGGGGAGCTGATCAGGGACCTTCACCCCTTCCTTTGGATTTTTGATCATCCAAAACATGGCGCCCAGGAGTGAGGCGGCGACCTGGAGTGTCGTGGCATTTTGACCTGGAGCGAGCCTGCGTGTCTCTTGGATCGACAAACGTGATCCGACCCACCACCCGGTGAGGTCATGACCCATGAGGAGTACACCGAGCTCGTCATTGCCCGATACGATGTCGTCATTCATGATGCGAATCTTGCGGGGGAGCTCATAGCCGTTCATCTTCATCTCGATGAGAGAGGCGATGGCTGCGTCACAGGGCAAATACGCATAGTGCACGGTGGGTCGATAGACGGGGCTCTCTCCATCGTAGACCGTGAGAAAGTCTGGGATCGTAAATGCTTCGCCGTGTCTGATCACCATGCCGTTGATCTCACCGCTGGGAATCCATGATCTGACCCACGTGTCCATGCCCATCTTGCCCAGACAGATCTGGGTACCAGGTCCAAACCGATGTACCTGCGCGTCATCAGGGAGACGGCGTTCATGTGTGCCCCATCCCATCTCCGCTGGCGAGGTGCCCTCTTCATGGAATCCGGCGACTGACCAGGTGTTTACAAATTCACCCACTTCTTTGGGTTTGCTGGAGATCTGCGTGTCACGCTCTGAGATGTGGATGACTTTCACTCCCGTTGCTTGGGCGAGCTTTGGATAGTTTGCATCAGCGAGGTGTTGCTCGATGAGATCCTCGCGCTCGCGCTTCGTGCCTTTTTTGAGTATCCCCTCTCCGATCGCTTCGAGGGCGACTTTGGTCCAGTGACTGACGAGGCCCGGATTTGCACCATGCTCTATGACGGCAGTGGCACCTGGTTTGGCCCATGACTTTATCATCTTTCTCAGTTCGAGGTGGCGGACGTAGAGCGTCTTTTGCTGAGGTAGTACGTCAGCTCCCATCGCGTAGGGATCCCAGAGCTCCACTGAGGTGTTGATGTAAAGTGTGTCATGCTCGTGACACCAGGTGAGGATATCTGCACAATCTATGTTCCAGGCGAGATCGATGATGAGATCGCCCGCCCCCACATACTTTTCCAATATTTTATTCATATTTTTGGGGGTTATGTACTCTTCCTTGAAGGTGGCACCTGCGGCAAGCATGGCACTGATTCGTGAGCGACGATCTTCAAAGTCTATGATGGTGACTTTTTTAAAATCCATATCAAAGTGTTTGAGCAGGAGTGGCTGAAGACATTGAGAAACAGCGCCACATCCGATGATCAGGATTTTTCCTGGAAATGCTATTTTCATAGGTAGCAAAAGAAAAGTGATAAGTAGTATCTATACTAACAAAACCACACTGCACTACAAGGGGTATTTCAGGAAATATACAATTTACAATTTCCAATATCAAATAATGTCAATATCAATTACAAACAAAGTCCAAATTCAAATTGCAGAAAAGGCAATTAAGTGACCTTGTCATTGCGGGGGAGCTCCCATGGCAATCTCCCCAAACACTTTCGTTACCTGGTGGTATAGTGGGTTGTACGCTATATAGTGCAAGTTGACAGTGTGTGCTTTTGTAGATTTGTATTGTGGATTTACATTATTTGTCAATTGTTTATCCCGCCCTGCGGGGCAAATTGCATATTGCGAATTCCCCACTTGATATTTTGCCTGATTGGATATTGATATTATTTAGCATTGTAAATTGCAGATTTTTCCCCTTCTCATGCTCACCATCCTCCCAAACACCCTGACCCACACCCGCGAGGAGATTCTCGCCATATTTTCGCGTGAAAAAATAGCAGCGACTCCCCTCTCCTGGCACGACACCGCGCTCTCACTCGACACTGACAAAGACACGCTCACGCGCCTGCCGGAGTTTATGGAGGGATACTTCTACCTCCAAAACCCCTCGAGTCTCCTCCCCGTCCTCGCCCTCGATCCCCAACCTGGGGAGAAGGTGCTCGACCTCGCGGCCGCACCAGGAGGTAAGACGATCCACGCCGCAATCAAAATGGCAAACGCCGGACAGATCCTCGCAAACGATCTGAGTCCGGGTCGTGTCGCGCGCATGCGTCGACTCCTCACGACCTATGGAGTGACGAATGTGACCGCGACCGCGATCCCGGGTCAGCGACTCTGGATGAAATACCCAGGATATTTTGATCGAGTACTCCTTGATGCTCCTTGTTCGATGCATGGCACAGACACCCCCTCGACCGATAGTCCCGCAAAGATGGCGCGCCTCCAGCGCTGGCTCCTGCGCTCGGCGATCAGCGCCTGTAGACCGGGAGGCATCATCGTCTATAGCACCTGTACGACTGCAGTCGAAGAAAATGAGGAGGTCATCGACTGGATCCTCCGCAGAGATGCGGGGAAGGTGAGTGTAGAGCCGTATGCCATCACAAGCGGAGTCGAAAGGTCTCCTGGCATCCTCCCCACATTTACTACAACCACCAGTGGCATACCTCTTCATCCGTCTGTAACGAATTGCGTACGCGTCGAAAAGTCCGGAGACTTTGAGGGATTTTTTGTAGCAAAACTGAAAAGAACCTAGACGAGTTATAAGGTTTGTAAAGTTGAAAGTCCGTAAAGCAGCTACACGGTGATCCTGTGTTTTCTCATCCAATCTGTATAGCGGACAGGGAGACATTTCAGGTGCATATCATTGCAAGGCAATCTCGCTCATGTATGGAATCCCCGCATTCGCAGGAACGAAATAGTCACCTAATTCGATGGTAGAAGCTGTTCGTGCATTAGAGTTGTCATTCCGGCGAATGCCGGAATCCCACACTCGTATATGCGTGAGATCCCGGGATAAACCCGGGATGACAGACAAAAGAATCAGTTGCCGATATCATTGACTAGTACAATCCTGAACTGCGCCCATCGGAAGTACCCTTGGGGTATTTCAGGATCTTTCACAGAAGCACTTCTAAATGTGATATTTATAAATACCCTATGCACCATCATCTCCTCACCAATCACCGATTTTTCTCATCTCCACCTTGGCCCCTCAAAGTGCTGGGTATATACATTTGGGGCGATGCACTGATCATCATCCCTCTCTGGGGCATCATCCTCGCATTCGCACTCATAGATCATCATCTGGGGATACGTGCGATCATATCGTTGTATGGTGCGCGCGCACTCGGCGAGATGGTCTACTGGATCCACCAACAGTTTGGCCCGCGTACCTATCGTCCCTGCGACTTTGGACTGACGCACCTAGATACGCATGCGATCTATATCCTCTATCAGCTTGCAAACATGGCTCAGCTCATCATCGCCCTGATACTCGCCAGCGTGTACTGGTGAAGTCCTGCACCGCATACTAATAGCGCATTAGTTAGTAGACGGAATTCGCACATTTACACCCCCTATGCCCCCTCGCTCCGCAGGGGGAGTCAGAAAAGGATTGCTTTTAAAACTCCCCCTCGTTCACCAACGAGGGGGTGCCTAGCCTTGGCGGGGCGGGGGTGTACGCTTACACGACCTATACCCCTATTCCCCTTGCTCATATGCACACTCGTCGCACCACAGCTTGAGAAGAGGGAGTTTGCCACTCTATATTGTTCTGCACTATACGTTATTAGCTCTACGCTTTGCGTTTTCGGTTATAATCCTCCCATGCTCAACACAGGATTTTTCGCCGAACTCGTCTCCCGTGGCATCGCCTACCAGCACACGCCAGACATAGAGAAGCAACTTGAAAAGCAAACTACTTTTTATCTCGGCATTGATCCAACCGGTGATGCGCTCCATATCGGGCACTACTTTGGGATCACGATCATGCGCCGCGCGTATGAGGCAGGACACAAAATCATATTACTTGCAGGTGGAGGCACCGCACAAATCGGTGATCCAGGAGGCAAAAATGCAGAGCGTCCCATCCTCTCCCTAGAGGTGATCGCCCACAATAAAGAAGCACTCAAGCGGGAGATGGCACGCCTCATCGGTATCCCTGCAGCTGACTTTACCCTCGTGGACAACGCCGACTGGCTCGGTCAGCTACACCTGCTCGACTTCCTCCGCGAAGCAGGGAAGTACATCGGTCTCTCCAGCATGCTCGACAAAGAAACTGTCAAAACTGGCCTCGCCCGCGAGACGGGCATCTCCTACGCGGAGTTTTCCTATCAGCTCCTCCAAGCGTATGACTATCTCAAACTCTTTGAAAAGTACAACTGCCGTGTCCAGCTCGGCGGATCAGACCAGTGGGGCAACATCATCCAAGGAGTGGAGCTCATCCGCAAGGTGAGAGGTGAGACCGCACACGCCCTCTCCAATCCTCTCATCGTCGATCCAAAAACAGGGAAAAAGTTTGGCAAAACAGAAAGTGGTGCGGGCATCTGGCTCGATCGTGCAAAGACACATCCCTACCACCTGTATCAATTTCTCGTCAATACAGGCGATGAACTCGCGCAACTGCTCCTCAAATTCTACTCATTCAAATCGTTGGATGAGATCGCACAGATTGAAAAAAACTGGATCCGCGAAGAGCGGACGCTCCAAAAAGCACTCGCGAGGGAGCTGCTCACTACGATCCATGGTCAGGCAGACGCAGATGCCGCAGAACGTCTCACTGGACTCCTGTTTGGCGGGAAGGTGAGCGAGCTCACTCTCGCTGATCTGGAGTTTATCAGCGCAGCTTTACCCTCTATGGAAGTACCTGCCGGCGTCTCACTATCACTTGAAGATATGGCAGTGGGCACAAAGCTTGCCGCATCCAAAGGCGAAGCGCGTCGTCTCATCACACAAAACGGTCTCCGCTCCTACGAGCTCCATGGCAAATACACTCTCGTGCAAAAGGGAAAGAGGGAGTATGGAGTGGTGGTAATGAAGAGTGAATAATGGATAACGTATAGCGAAGAGCGAAGTATAAAGGTTCAGGTATGAGTGCTGAACCAATACAAAATAGGTCAGGTTTTTTTCATCCTCAGGATGAGCTTTTTGTCAAAAGTCGCGAGGGTATACCCACCGAGCTTTGCATAGGCGAGGAGGAAGCAGTCTGCGATATCGAGTGTCGAGTCCGTATATGTCCTGATAGCATAGTGTGTCACGGCCATGTTCTGGAATTCAAATGACGTCTGAAATAGCTGCATATACATCTCCGCTATCATAGCTCGGTCGATGTTGAGTTTCTTGCGTAGGATGTATTCGACCTCGCACAACACAAAATCCAGCACCTTGATCTGCACTTTTCCCTCATCTGCACGGAGAAGCAACTCGCGCACTATCCGGTGCATCTTCTCATCTTCGCGCACAAAGATGCGTAGTAGATAGTTTGTGTCGAGTAGGATGTGTTCCATAATCTCAGTGTCTGGAAGCATGCATCTCCTCGCGCCAGGCTGAGAGGTTCTTTTGAGATATGCTCTTTGCTATCTTGAGGGGTTTTATATCTGAGAGCTTCACAGTAGGACGAAAGGTGACCTCGCCCGTGTCTGCGTGGAGGGAAAGTGATATCGTCCGTTCGGATCCAGTGAGCTTCAGCGCGCGTCTGACCGCAGCGGGGATAGTGATCTGACCTTGTGAGGTCACAGTGACTGTGTATACCATAGGATGTGCAGTGTAGCACTCTCATTACTTTTTGTAAAGTGCATTAGATATGTGGTGATCGCATTAGATCATGCGCAGTCGTGTCCTCGCCCCTACTGCACTCTAGGGCAGCCAATTTGCTATACTAGCCACCATGTCCAACATCACCCTCATCCTAACTTTTATCATCTACCTCAACCTCTTTTTCATGCGGCCGATGGGACCGATACCAAGCCTCCTCATGGACCTCGGTATCCTCACTTACTGGTGGCTCACGAATAAGAGTCGCAGGATCATAAACCGTTGGACCGTGCTGTTTGCACTCACCCTCATCCTCGCCGATATCAGTCTGATCTTTCACGCGTCAAATGCACTGCGCGTCATCATGTTCTGGGGACAGGCGATGCTCCTCGCACTCATCCTCTACACCTCGTCGCTCCTCCCAAAAAGTCTATTACTCCTCCTCTCCTCATCTATTGCGCTCATCCGCGGCTATGTCGCAGCTGCATGGGACACGCTGCACAATCCACGCAACTCCATAAGCACCGATGAGACCGCGCATGTCTCTGTACGTGCACACTCGCGCTACTTGGTGGCGCTGCTCGTCTCGCTGCCAGTAGTACTTCTCCTGACAGCGCTTTTTAGCTCAGACCCCGTCTTTTATCATCAGATCACGCGCCTCATCTCAGAAGAGTTTCTCGCCGAGATACCACAGCGATTTGCACTGAGCGTGTTTCTTTTTCTCCTCTGTCTCCCCCTCGTACATCTATATCGTAAGACCAAAGGATATGAGACCTCTCTCGCGACTGATCTCGTGGCACGCTTTAGCTCGCTAGAGATCGCACTCACCATGAGCACCCTCGTCACCATCCTCCTCTATAGCTTTATCGTCATCCAGTGGCCGTATATCTTTGTCAAAGTCGCGCATGAGACTGAGCTCGCCCAATACGGCGTCAAAACATTTTCAGAGTATGTCACGAAGGGCTTTGGAGAGCTGATCGTCGCCTCCTGTATCCTGCTGGGCGTGATCGCACTCTCAGTGATAGTCAAAAGAAATAGTGATCGCGTGTCGCGTATCTATCAGCTCGTCAACACCTTGCTCATAGGTGGGTATACCCTCCTGCTCGTATCCTGTATGAGACGAGTCTCGCTGTATGTCGAGTACCATGGGCTCAGTGTCGTCAGGGTATATGGCTCGTTTGTACTTGTGGCACTGGCGGTGATCGTGCCATTTGTGATGATTCGTTTTTACAGACGGAGCGCATATCTATTTGCAGAAGTTCTCACCATCTGTCTCGTCTACCTCCTCACGGTATGGTTTCCGACGGATAGCCTGATCGCACACAAATCTGCGTGGTTGGACTGGCATCCTCCGACGGTGAACAAGCGCGTAGACTATATGTACCTCTCACGACTGTCTGCTGATGGCGAGAAGGGATGGCAAAAATCATATCTCTTTGCAAAGAACATTCTCACCAAAAAAAATCTGTTGGAAAAGCCCATCCTCGATGATAAAGATAGACATGATATCGCGATCGCCGGGCTCATCCTCCGCAACCTCGATACTAACTATGGGAAACTAGCGGGCATCTACATGACCAAAGATGAGTTCTTTGAGGCACGCACGAGACTCATCGAAACCTACATGCTACTGTATGAAAAGAAGATGCAAGCACTGAATCTGATAATAAAGAAGGACGACAATATGCTCAACGAGTTTAACAACTTAAAGGAATTGGTTCCTCACCTGAAAGCATGTGTTGACAAGATCAAGGCCACCCATGAATATGGGTGTCTCGACACGGTCATGGTGAACCAGAACAATTACAGTTGGGGATATGGGTATCCTGGCTTTAATACGCGCCCAGTCTATGCACGTCCAAGCTACTTTCATGAGCTTTTCAAGGTAGAAAACGGAGCATATGATCTGAGGCACGAGGGAGGCCGCGCTGGATATTTTGCCCAGTGGAGGTCATACATGCAGTCAGAACAAAAAGCATTTGCGAGTATGCAGAAGCAGGAGTTCCTAAAGGGCTATCTGAAGCTCATCACTCAGTATTATGCGTTTGAGGACAAGATCCTCGCGCAGCCTGAGAACGAGCGCGGATACGAGCAGGACATATCCCTCGACACGCCGCTTTTGTGATGAGAAGGAGCGCTCTGGAGCCTCTTTTTATGGTATAATTCTTGTGTTTCTCTTGACTAACGACTAACGACTAACGACTAACGACTTTTGTTCGGGGATGACAGGCTTCGACGGGAGGTACTTTTACATGATGGTAATGGCGGATCTATCCGACAAATAGAAAACTTTAATTGCTAACTCATTTGAGACTGCAATTGCAGATCTGAAAGCATTCGCACGCGAAGCTCTTGAGAGTTCATACGCTCAAAAGCAAGCATACCTCTTTGCATAAAAGAAGTACTGAATACTTTCTATATCTGACTATCTGATCATTTCTCTCGATCGTTCTCTGATCATGATGGATAACCAACGATCGGTGCGAGTGGAGAAGGACTATGCTCGATACTCTACTCTAAGCCAGTGAGCATCTCACGAGATCAGGTTCTGAGGATATACCTTACTCGTGAGTATCAAATATCTTCTCATCCATTACAAAACATCATATAAGGCGCTTTTCGGACCCGGGTTCAAATCCCGGCATCTCCACATTCTTATATTCCCCACCCTCTGGGTGGAGAATACAAGAACCTGAAATGCAGGGGAAAGAATCCTTTGTTTTTTCAAATCATGTTCTACATATATGTTCTTCAAAGTCTCAAGGATGAGACCTTCTACGTCGGATACACGAAGGATGTGACCCAGCGACTCAAGTCGCACAACCTTGGTAAAGTGCGCTATACCAAGGGTCATCTCCCTTACAAGCTGGTCTATACCGAAACCTACATAACCATAGGAGAAGCAAAAAGTAGAGAAAAGGAGATTAAGACTTTGAAGAACACACAGGGCTTTTTGAAAAAACAAACGGGTTCCCCCGATAGGACACATACTTTGTCCCATCGGGACTCGTCCCGCTGAAGCGGGGAAATCCCGGCATCTCCACTTCGACTCTCCCTGCGAGCAGCATCGCAGGGCTCGCTCAGTGTAAACACCTAGCCTCAGTTCTACGTTATTCGTTATACGCTATTCGCTCTACGCTTCCTATTCTCCATTCTTAATTATTCATTATTCATTATTCATTATTCATTATTCATTTATGACCACTATACTTACTCTCATGTCATCAAAAATAACCTCCTCTAATAATCCATCTGCACACAGCTTTGAGATGCGGCTGAATCAAAAACGCACGCCATCAGAGCGCATGGCCGATCTGCTCACCTCACGCCTCGGCAGTACGAACTTTTTAATAGCAAACGCTGCGCTTTTTGCAGCATGGATACTCGTGAATACCGGCATGGTGCCAGGACTTGAAGTGTTTGACCCATTTCCCTTTGGACTGCTCACGATGATCGTCTCGTTGGAGGCGATATTTCTTGCCATCATCGTGCTCATATCTCAAAATCGCGCCGCAAAGGTCGACGACCTGCGCGATGAGGTAGATCTGTATGTGAATACGACCGCAGAAAAAGAGATTACCAAGATGCTCGAACTCCAGACAAAGATATTAGAAAAACTCGACGTAGATATATCCCTCGATCGCGAGTTATCTCACATGCTCAAGCCCACCAACCTTACGAGAGTCGAAAACCAGATCGAGAAAGAGACGGAGTGATATCAAATCTCTTCAATTCGATTCACCCTTTACTCCCCCTCGTTTACTAACGAGGGGGTGATCCCGTTCCACCATGGTGGGACGGGATAGGGGTGTAGAGATATGTCATGCATGGATCCCGGGTCAAGCCCGGGATGACAGACGGTGAGAGGGGGAGCCACACAAGCTGATTGCTTCCTCTGCAACAAAAAACACCCAGGACGATTGTCGCTGGGTGATATCTATAAACTGGTTATCTAAATTTGAAGAAGTTCGATAGGTAGTCTGTCATGCGCTTCAACAAAGAGTTGGTTTGCTTGAGCTCGCTACTTTGTGCCTCAAGCTTTTTATTCAGCGTATCCACCTGATCTTGTAGCCTCTTCATCTCCAGATTTGGGGTAGGTGCCAGCGTATCCTTTGGAACAGGACTGATGGCGATCGTCACCTTTGGTGATACTGGTGGCAATTTGACAACCCCCTCTGTTGGCTTCAGGGTAACGGTGGGCTTTATGGTGGTCACCGGGAGTGGTGAGATGGTGATCTTCACGGGGGGAAGCACACCGTTACACTTTAACTCCATACCACACTGAGTTGTAGTGTTGTAATTTGTACCTTTGACATACCAACACCCATTTGGGGGTGCTGCATAGTCGCAGATGGTAACTGGAGGGGGTACCTTGGTGGTCACCGGGAGTGGTGAGATGACAATGGTAGGCTTTGGCACCACCGATGGTGCAACGGTGACTATTGGTAATATAATTGACTTTGATCCCAGTGTTCCAGTTACTGGAGTTCCACATCCGTTCCACCCTGGATATGTCCAGAAGTAGTAAGGATGGAAGGTCTTCCATTTGCCATTCTCACACTTGACCTGTGCTTGGCCTTTTCCTGCGTCTTTATAAGTTCCTGTGTCATAGCCACCCATACACACTGATGGATATGGTGACAGCGTGACTATGTCGCCATGCTTGCCGCTATTTGGTATCTGACAGGTGATATCTGAAGCTCCCGCCCATGCAGAGTTTAGATTAAATCCACATACTCCTACACTCGGAGCACAACTTGCTTGAGGCGATGGGATTGGCGTAGCCTTCACTGGTGTGGCAGTTGGAAGTGGCTTTGCCGTGGGAGAGGGACATACCACTTGTTGTTTACAAATCGGCACACCACTTTCAGGGAGAAAGCCACTTCCCCACGTTCGATCAACTGCTGGCGAGTCTTGGCCATAACATACATCTATGGTAAAGCACCCATTCACTGGTGCCGTAGGTGTTGGTTGTAGCGGCTTCGTTGGCTCAATACATTGGACTGAGGTATAACAGGAGTTTCCTGAAGTTACGTGGGACTTCGCTGCCTGCATGGTAATTTCTTTCAGGTTCCAATCTCCTTGGTCATACACTCCTGGCTTGCATGCCTCCACATATTTACAACCAGGTGGGAGTGTAACCACAGGAAGGGGTGAGATGGTGATCTTCACTGGCGGCTTCGTCGCACACCATCCTCCACGCGGCTCAGGCATCATGCACCGAACAGAATCTGTTGCATCAATACATGCGGGTTTTGGTGTGCATGAGGGGGTAACTACGGGAGCGATCGTTGTTACTGGCAATTTGGATATGACAATGGATGGCTTCGGAGACTCCGTAGGCTTGATGGTCACGCTGGGTACTGTAGTTGGTGTGCCTTTTCCACATATGACTTCTGTTCGACATTTTGGACCAACAAAGGGTCCAGATTGGCCTTGCGCAACTCCACTAGATGCCGACAAAGGTTGCACATCCCCTATAGGAAATTCATCACAAATTTGCATGGCATAACATCCTGGTGGTACTACGCTGGGTACCGGAGCACCTGTGGCTTTACAGATGAGCTTTGCAGGACAGTCTTTTGGTACAGATCCGATTGGTCCGCCCTGAATACAGTTCATCTGTTCATAGTAACAATCTGGAGGGGCAGTGGGGGTGGGGGTGGTCGATTGCTGCGGACATGGCGGCGGGTTGGCACCACTTGCTACCTGCGAAGCGGTGGTAGTCTGGAGTATCGGTGACTCGACACAAGGTAAGACTTGGGGAGGATCACTGATAACGATTGGAGTGGGGACACCTATAAATGCACCATCATCGATAATCACCCTTTTTGCATCACCAATCAGATTTGCATCATCTACGATGGTAGCTGATCCGCTTGCGGTAGCTGACACATTTCTCAAATCATTCGCCATGGGGACTTTGACTTTGGCGCGCATGGTGGTGGGGACGAGGGGTGAGACGAAGGCGACTACGGTAGCCACATATGCAAAAAAAAGATTTCGGAATATGTCCATAGGTGTATGAAAGGATTATAAAAGGGTGCCTTTCAATCAGTCTACATACTCGCACAATCTGTGTCAAATGTATTAGTGCTGTCATCAACAGTACTGACTGGGAGCCATGGGTTGCTATGTAGTAGTCAAACAGGTGATGTGAGATTGCCACGGCTCTCTCGCCTTGGCTAGAGAGCCTCCCTCCAGAGGCGGGCAGGCGCAATGACATGTGTACGTACGGTTAGTTATCAGTTAATTTTAGCTATCTCATAATCGACCCCAGCACGCTGCGCATGATCTGTGAGGTGACATTGCGGACGACTGTGTTGGTGGCCGTGCGAGCTACTGAACTCATATTTTTGTCCAAGAGTGAGCCAAGCATGTCTCCCAGAGACGATGATCCACCTACCGGTGTTGAATCTCCCGCTGCTGCTGCAAATTTTTTGGTCAATATCTCATATGCACTCTCAGAATCAATGGTTTTTTCATATTTTGCTACGAGTGTGGAGCTTGATATAGAGCTCTGGAGCTCACTGTCGGTGATCGTGCCCATACGCGAGGCTGGCGGTGCCATCAGGGTGTGCACGAGCGGAGTCGGGGTGCCCTTGACATCGAGTGCTGTCACGAGTGCCTCCCCGATCCCCAGCTGAGTGATCAGATCCTCAGTCTGATAAAAGGCCGTCTCTGGATAGTTTTGTGCCACCAGCCTGATTGCCTTGCGATCGGCTGCGGTGAAAGCACGCAGGGCGAACTGTATCTTTAAACCAAGCTGTGACAAAATCACTGGTGGGATATCAGTGGGTAGTTGTGTGCAAAAGATGATACCAACACCCTTGCTACGAATCAGCTTGATGACTGTCTCCAGCTCGTTGAGTAGTGTTTTTGTCGCCGTACGAAAAACCAGATGTGCCTCATCAATCATGATGACGAGCTTTGGCTGGGGGAGATCCCCTACCTCGGGGAACTTTTGAAAAATCTCCGCAACGAGTGAGAGGACAAAGGTCGAAAACATACCTGGACGATTTTGGATATCGGTCAGTCTGAGAATATTTATGTATCCTTTGCCATGTGCATCCGTCCTGAGCAGATCATGCGCTTCAAATGAAGGTTCGCTAAAAAAGTGTTCGGCTCCCTGTCCCTGCAACTCAAGGATCTTGCGCAAGATGATACCAATGCTCGCGGGGCTCACTGCACCATATCCCTCGGCGAGCAGCTGCTTGCCCTCATTGGATAAAAATATCAAAAGCTTCTGCATATCTTTGATATCGCAAAGAGGTAGTTTGTGATCATCTGCAAACTTGAATACCAGTGTGATGATGCTTTCTTGGGTTTCATTCAACTCGAGCATCTTTGCCAGGAGTATCGGTCCAAACTCTGAGACAGTTGCGCGCATGCGGACTCCTGGTTCTTCGGAAATGGTGAGAAACTCTACGGGAGATGCGCTCGCTTGCCATGTCATGCCAATAGATTTGGCACGGGTGGCAATCCGTTCATCCTCCACTCCAGGTTGAGATATGCCCGAGATGTCCCCCTTCATATCCATGATAAGGACTGGCACCCCTTTGGCTGACAGTGACTCAGCAATATGCTGAAGCGTCTTTGTCTTTCCAGTACCCGTCGCACCAGCAACCAGGCCGTGGCGATTCAGGGTACGCAGTGGTATCGCGATGGGAAGCTCCGAGTGCACCACTCCCTCATACGATGCGGCGCCGAGAAAAAGTGATGAATCAGATGCTGGATAGCCTACGGTTATGGAATCGGTAAATAAAGATGGCATAGTCTAATGAGTAATGAATAACTAATATTGAAGAATGAGTGATTGATATGTATTTGTCATTGCTGTAATAGTCAACTAATTCGATGACGATTCGTGTCTGGTCATTCTGATCCCGCCGTGGCGGGAGAAGAATCTATTATATGAGATCTTTCGACTCCGCTTACGCTTCGCTCAAGATGACTCACTTCATGAGCACTCAATCTGTCACCGATATAATTG
>CAZUKL010000009.1:0-59187 GCA_964620925.1 uncultured Gammaproteobacteria bacterium
AACACTTAAAAGTCACATCCTCAATGGAATCGCCGGAAAGAACTGAATAGTTACATGAAGTGCGTTTGACTCAGGTGGCTTCGTTCTGGTAGGATGAAGACATGGATCTCTCGATCATAGCTCGCTCAATTCGCACTCCCATTCGGCGCGCACGAAACATACTCATCGTAGGCGCCACACTTCTGGTGATAGTCCAGCTTGGGATTGGTCTGACTGGGTGGGGGAGAATCGGGAGCGCTCTCCCATCGGGACCATCGCCAGCAGAAAAAGCCCGCGCTCAGATACACGCGCAGTACCGCGAGGCGCGCAAGAACCTCGATCCTGCAATGCAACTACGTGTAGATACAGTGGCAGGCATCACGTGCAGTTTCATCGGGGAGCTGTGCGATGATGATCTCACAAAACCCACAGACTCAAATAGCATGCTACACAAAGCTGCAAACTTTATAGCGATGCCCTATGGAGTCCCACCTGCATCGGGAGTGGTGTGGCTTGGTGATACACTCGAGCACGCTGGATTTGTACCAAAGTCGTATGCACAAGGGATGGGCTTTAATGCACTCGGGAGTTATCAAAAAGTATGGAAGGTGATGCGTGATGCAGCATTTTTGATCATCACGCTTGTCATCGTAGTATCGGGCTTCATGATCATTTTCCGTGTGCCGATTGGAGAAAAATCTGAAATAAAGATAGAAGAATTACTTCCGCGTCTGGTGATAGTGCTCGTGCTCATCTCTCTTTCATATGCTATATGTGGTTTTCTCATTGACATGATGTACCTCGTCATATTTATGGCATTTGCGATCATGTCACCACTTTTGAATCTTGATCCCGCAGCACATCGGCAGGCATTCACCTCTCTCGTTTCGGGGCAACCGACAAACCTGCTCAACATGATCATGAGTGACGAGCTGTCTCCGGCTCATACCGTACAGCTGGGACAGAGCTTGTTTAGTCTGCTCCCATCTGCAGGTCAGGCCATCGTCAGTACCATTGTGTATCAAATAGGCCTGCCATTTCTTGCAGTTGGGGTAGGATCGATACTACCTACAGGCAGCGTAAGCAAATTTTTGAAATTCAGGGCTTTTGGAGGGTCAGCATTTGTTCAAATTGCAGATAAACTCTCTGGCAATGAACTATTAAAAGGACTAAAGCAAGGTAATCAGACCCCGGGCCTAGATATTGTTTTTAGTCTAGTATTAGCTGCTTTACAGCTTATAGAACTCTATGCCTTCCCAGTCATCACGCCTATTATCATCGCTGCATTCCTCATGTTGACTGGAGTGTATCTTTTTTTCAAAATTTGGTTTATGCTTTTTTATGCGTATACTGAGATTATCATTGGTGTAATATTTGCACCCATTTTTATCATGCTCGGCGCCCTGCCCGGATCAAAGACAATGTCCACATGGATTAAGGGACTCTGCATCAACTTACTCATTTTTCCTGCCACACTCGTGCTCATAATGGTATCTGCATTCATATCAAATGCAAATTCAGGCGGAGGCACAAGCCTAAACTTTTGGGCGCCACCATTCCTGAACTCAGTAGGAGATCAAACGTCGTTGCAGATGCTCATAGGTGGGCTCATTTTCTACAACGTGCCGTACTATATCGAACAAATGAAAAAGGCGCTCGGATACGAAGCTGCAGAACGTCCCGGAGTGTCGAGTTTGTTTGCCCCAGTTATCGGATTTGCTCAGTCTGCAGGTGGCACGATACAGTCTGTCGCAAAGTTTAGTCATGATGTCGGCGGATCTGGTATCATGAAAAAAATATTTAGTAGTCCTTGACACTGATGCGCCATTATAGAAGTCGTCCTCTCATTAGCGCCATACTTTCGATCCTCTTTGGCCTGGTTCCTACGATCTTTGTTCTGGTGCATGTTTTTATTATTTCTTCACCTGTACTCGCTGCTTCGCCAGACACCCTCAAAGAATCCATTACACAGACATCCCAAAAAATCCAGCGTGAAGCGATAAGTATTGCTACCAGTCTCAAGGATGGTGAAAAATCTTGTGAGCCTACAGATGAGTCTAGCTGTGACTTTTATCAGAAATGCAATTTTGCAAAGCGGTGTCAATATGATCAGGAATGGCCAACGAGACTCACACCTGAACAAGCACTTGCCATCTATCAAAGACTAAAGACTGAACTAGGAATCGACATACCCCTGATACTCGATAAAGATAGATTGGACAAACTGCAGGATGCTGCATTGGTCAGTGCGCTCCAACCTGATGGATGTGCATACCTGGCGAGCACGGCCATTTCATATAGTCCATACGCCCACGCAGGAACCTATATAGCATGTGCACTGAATCCACGCAAGAGTGACTATGACAGATTCACCCTCCGTGGCATCCTCAGTAGTACTTATCCTGATCTATCGTCAAGTGAGATAGGTATCTTAGAGCAAAGATTGCGCGAAATATACACTTCAAAAGCACCGGGAGCATTGCTTGAAACGACACTGTTTGTGAACGATATCATATCAATCCCCGGCATCGTGAGTGCAATACGAAGCGCACCCAGTACAGTTCCGAAGGCGTTTCTATTAGTCAAAAAATACGCCACAAATATCCCCCAACTTTTACCAAGAGTTTTGGGGATATTTAGAAAAGGAGATGTTACTGTATCAGCATCGACTCTCGCATCTCTTGCTCGATATTCTGACGAAGGTATAGATCTTATTCCTCAAGTGCTCTATAGACTCAAACACACAAATCCTACGAAATTCATCAAATCATCAAGGCAAGGGGCTTTGGTACCTGCTTGGAGATCGTCCTATGCGCTCAAGGATGTGCCCGAGGTATACAGTGACATGAAGATGATGATCGCCAAAGTCAGCAGCGAGTTTGTGCCAATTTTCGGCTTTCCAGGTCCGAACCAGTCGGTATACTTTGTTACGGGTGATGGTATGGTTACCCTCTCTGGCTCAAAGAATGTTATCGGTTACTATATGCACGATAGAGGTGTCGTGATTAACATTGCACTTACGCTGAGTAATCTGAGTAGTTCTGCAAAGAGCATCACCTCAACTTTGACACATGAATATATACACTGGGCAACTAACTTGGCTGGCTCCAAATCTGTGTTTAATAAAAAATTATTTTCATTAGTCAGTGGATCTAATCAGGAGGCACACCCTCTTTATGCGTTTATGGAGGGCTATACTGAATATGTCAGCGTGAGGATATTAAAAAAGTTGGGATATTACACGGGATCATATGCATATCCTCCACAGGTTGAGGCGGTTGCACGATTCTTAGGTAATGGCAAGTATGACCATCTATTTTTTGAAGCCTTGAAAAGACAAGATATAGGCTATATTATAAAAAAATATGGGTGGACAGAGAGTCAATTCATTGCATGGGTTATGAAAAATGTTCCACCGCTTGTTCGCGATGTCACGTTACGGCGTGTTGAACAGGGTGATAAATTGCAGACAGGGATACAAAAAGTGAGTGCCATCAATTTGAGACCTGAACAGGTTCAAAGCATTGATTTTTATGATGATGCCCGCGTTACTGACTCGACTCGAAATACTTACGAGCTCATCAAGAATCTCAATGCCATTGTTGACACATCCAAGCAAGATAAATTGTACTTGGGGAGTGCGGCAGATATCTATTCGCTGAGTATAGCCCAATCTGTAGCTACCACCTTGCAGATGAGTGGCGGCACACTAACGCTAGACCAGTTGAACCATTCCGACTCAGTCAGCGCAGTCATAGAAGACTTGGAAAGCATGACGGTCTCAGAAGAAGTTGTCATGCCTGATGACGAACGAAAAATTGGTGAAATTGAGTGGCAACCTCTCGATCCTGAGCTCCCAACTTCAGTAGATGTGTCAGACGTCAGTCGGGAGTTTCTCAAATATGCCATTACTACAGATGAAGCGCATACAGAGGCTACACCTACGGGTGATCCGAGGCTTGAATCACCAAAAAATATCACTCCAGATTCGATTCCAAAACAGGACGGGTTCTTTCAAAGGATCATAAACTGGTTTTCTTCATTCCTTTAGACATCTGGAGAAGTTGTCCTATATTGATAGACATCGCACTCTCAGATGCGTCAATAGCCCTGTCATCCCTGTAATAGTCAATAACATCGGTGACAGAATGGTTTTTCATCATGCAAGTCATCCTGATCCCACTTTAGTGGGAGAAGGATCTCAAGGATCCATTCAGCAAGAGATTCTTCACTTCGTTCAGAATGACCATACAAGATTCGTCATCGAATTAGTTGACTATTACAACCCCACCGGGCATAGCCCTATGGGCGGTGCCTGAACTTGTTACAGGATCTCTCACAGGTACACATTTTAAATGTGATGTCGATAGTTCATCCCATACCAGGGATTCTGAGTATGTCCACACCTATAAACCTCAACATAAATGTGGCAAATATGATGAGCGCGAGTCCAGAAAGGCAGTGCATGAGCGTCTCTCTCGCCTTAGTGTATCCTTCGCCTCCCTGTGACATTTGGATAGAAACCGCTGAGTAGATCGCACAGCCAAGCGTAAACGCGCCCGCAAAGCCCATAAGAATGCCAAAAACAGTCGTTGATATAAATGTTGCCAAGTTCTCAATATCAATATTACCGATAGCGGTATAAAGCTTGCCTTCATGAGCAGCCTCAAGACATTGTGCAAACGACTCGAGCTCTTGTTTTTTAATCACCGCTGGTGCCTTTGGACCCATGTAACCCTTCCACGTGACGAGAGGAAGACCTGTATGTGAAGCCCTATATGTGCCCAGTTTCGATATGATATCATCGGCATTATCACGGATGAGTTTTGCGTTATCTTTGTTAGTATAGAATGCATCCATAATTGCATCATTGCTGAATCCAAATCTGGTGGCAGCGCTATTAGGTTTTACGCCTGCGGCATGAGGTTGTGAACTCTCGAGGAGATAGCTGATGATATTGTCTCCATTGGCAGTGTTTCTAAGACAAAGAGAACTCAAGGGCTTTGACTTATAAATCGATTCTTTATTAGCGTATATACGCTCTAGAATGATCTTGAGGTCTTCTGGTTTGCCATTGACTGCTTGCTTTTTTGCAGTGATATACTCCTCCAGCTCACTTTGAGGTATGCAGACATTATCACCAATGATATTGTGCCTGGACAGATCGAGTGCCTGTGCACATATAGCACCTGTATTGCAACCCGCAAAATACTGCATATCATAGCTAGTGCGCACGAGATATCTGTATGGATCATTGGGGTCAACAATGCTTGCGTTGGGGCTTATAAAGAAGACGGTGGCCAGCGTATTAAACGTGGAATTCAAACCAGCTGCGACACTGTTGCCTGTACCAAATAGTATATCAATCACACCCATACCAGCGAGCCATGTGGGAAGCATTGAATTCACCGCGGCTTTTGTGCCAGTGAACGCAGACTCGATATTTGATGAGATGGGATCCTTGAGTACCTTGCACGTATGGTATGGAAACCCTGCTTGTGAATCGCGAAGAGACCGACAATGTTCAATGAACTTATTTGCTGCTACTGACCCACTTTTGGGGATATTTTGACAATCCTTCAATCCCAGGAGAAACTGATTTGCTATTGTGAGTGTAGGTGTAGGTTGTGGAGCCTGTGCATATGCAATATGATCTGTAACAACAAATTGCTGAAAAAGCACGATAAGCAGAAAGGTTTTCAGAAAAAGGTTCATGTACACATCGTACCTTGTTAATGTGATGATTTCAAGTTGCTATCTTTTTGAGCAGCAGTGGTAAATAAATTAACTCCTAGGGATACCAATGCAATCAGTCCTACACGGGGGAGCAGTTCTAAGACAATATCAGTATTTGTCGCTCGATATCGCTTCATATATGCGTTGCCCTGCTCTGCACCAATCAACTTCTTCTGAATCATATATCGTATGACCTCTCTCGTCTTAAATGCGCTCAGTGCCTGACTCGTAAATGGTTGATTTTTTCCTCCCGCAAATGACTTTTTATTCTGTTTGAAAAACGTAGCTTTTACGTCATTAAATACTCCTCTGAGTCCTCGACGATATTCTTCCTCTTCCATCGCCATTTGCATACATCGATTGACATACCATCCTTTATAATCCAAGGCGAACTGATCACCTCTTTCATCTTCTATGGTGTGATAGTATTTATTTAGATATTCAGCCATAGTGTCAATCGCTTTCATAGGATCCTTGCCCCAGTTCTTAATCGCTTCATTGATGCTTGTTTCTGCATCGTATGCGAGATCGGCTTTGGACTTGACGGTGGTGACTTCGATGATTCCTGCCATGCGACCCATATGGTTCGCATCAGCATTTTCATATCGCATAAAGTTTTCTGCTGCATCAGCCTCTGGTTCAAAAGTGAGCTCGCTGAGCTTCCAGGCATCCATGAAGTGTTTTGAGCGAGTATGCAGCTTACCTGCATGTTTTGCACGGTACTCTGCCTCATTTGAACCAATGTTCGCGAGTATCTGAGCTTTAAACTTTACCTTATCTTGATCTGATACTGCTTTGTCAGCTTTGTCAAGTTTCGATTCAATAGCAGCCTTGAGCTTGTTGAAGTCTGGGAGGTCGGGAGTCTCAAGTATCTTCTGCAAACTGAGTTTTCTCATCGCAAGCACTCTATCTATGCGCTTCTCTCGGTCTGCGGGATCTATATTCGCATAGTGCTCGCCAAGCTTGGCGCGAATAAACTCATCGGTGATCACGAATCCTTTTTTGCCACTTCCTTCAATGAGTTCGATATCAGCGTGGTCTTGTGAAAAATCTCCAAATATATTTGAATCGAGCTTGACCGGTCTCTTTTCTGATTCAGCTTCCCAATCTTTCCGCTTTTTCATCATCTGCGCGATAGACACTTTCCGTGCGCTTTGTTGGATAAACAGAAGATCTTGTTTTGCCTGAATCCATGCAGAAGCAAAACGTTCGTTTTTGGAATCAGGGGCACTTTCTGCCTCAAAAAGAGCAGAGAGATCTTGGCCATCTTTATTTTCTTTGCCAGCGATGATAGACACCTTGATATCATCGAGGAGTGTGACGCCAGTCTGCTCGCTCCAGGAGTTGGTCGCATCCATCAAGATCGTCGGAGTTCGCTCTGCTGTCAGGACCATGTGTGCGCGATAAAAGACGTCTTTTAAAATATCTCCACTTGCAGAATCGAGTGATTTTTTTATGGCTACCTCATACTCGACGCTTCCCGGGCTGTACTGGGAGACTTTTGGGTCATTACGAACAGATTCTTCGGCTGCTGCAAATATTTTTTTGTGTACTAGGGATGCAAAGTCCTCGTCAGTCGTGGCGGTCTCCAACCCACTGCCAGAGAGGATTTTTGAGCCAAAATGCACACCTGCGAGTTGGGTATTTTGGAAATATCGTCGAAAGAGATATTTGTTCAGATCTCGAAACTTTCCTTCATGATATTTTCCAAGCATGAGATCCTCTGTCCATGTGCGGAGGTAGTTGGTGCCGAGATTTTCTACTGATTTCCAAATGAGTGTAAAGTGGTCGTTGCTGGTATATGCATCATTTGCTATTACCCAATCTTTACGGGTGCCGTAAGTGTATAGAGCGTGTGATACGTTGTCTTTTGATTTTTTGAGCTGACGCCATCCGCGCAAATTATCATCCGAGCCATTTTTAAATCTATTTTGTGGCTGAAGCGAGTCGGGGAGATTATGTTCAACATTTGGATTGAATCTTTGCAAGAGTCGGCCGTATTCACCTGAAAGGTCGTACATGATACCTCCATAGAGCACATCATTGTAGTTTTTAATCTCCTCATTGTTCATCTTCTCAACTGCCTCAAAACCTCTTTTCCCAACAGCCATGCCTTGTCCACCGCTGGGAGCGTGGAGACCTCCCTTTGCGAAGTTTTTGTGATCTATAGTAGCTCTGAGGTCGAACTGTGCGAGAGAGCCAGCAAATTTGTCCGACATGACCTGATCGTTAAAGTACATGTTGCCTGCAAGATGCTTGCCACCACTGAATCCAGCTCGGTAGCGAGTGTTGCTGAGAGTAAGCTGGTACATAGAGTGCAGGTATGCCTGCTTGACCGCTATATACGTGATCATATTGCGTTTATTGTCAGGGTAGTGGGGGTAGTATGTTTTCATAAAGTCCCCGACCATTGTGTTCAAATAGCCCTTGGGACTGCTGAGATCTCGCTCGAGTTCTTCGTCTGTGAGCCACCCCATCTCGGCAAAGTAGCTCATGAGAAGGGTTTTGCACGTAGGAAGTACTGCTGCGACCTCGGGACCGATTTCACTGTTGTTGATCGTATCAAACTGTTTGGAGCGAGAAAATGCGTTGAGTTTACCACCACTTACCTCCTTGTAGAAATCCTTTCCTGCCGTGATTTGTGCACGGATATCATTGCTCCCGATAATATCCACAAAAAAAACTTCGAAAAACTCTTCTAGATCACGCGCGTGCTTGAAAAACATCTCACCAGTGCTGGCTATCTCATGTTGCACCCTCCCATAATATTCCGTTTTAAACCTTCTTTCTTTTGGGTCCCACACTTTCGACTGTTTCCGATAGGCATTTACAAATGGGAGATCTTTGAGACCGTCAGGAAGCTCTTTCAGACGTGATCCCTCCATCTTCAGTCTGGTGAGTGCGCGCATGACGATGTGAAGCTTGCTAGTGGGAGGCTGTCCCTGGAACGCCAAGTGACCCTGCTGATGCTCAAAGTCTTGTGACGGCTCGCCACCCGATTCAATTACCGGACTGAGAGTATTTGTGATGATACTGCTGATGATGGTCTGCATTTTTTTCTCGACTGCCTCGATGACTGCATGGTCATCGTGACCGTCTCCATGATCGTGATGTCCATCATGATTTGCATGCGTCTTTGTTAGTTTCTTTTTCTCTTCTTCGAAAAGTGGCTTATAGAAATCTGCGAGATACGACTGTATGCTATGGCATGATTGTATAAATCGCAGAGACCAGAAGGCGATATTTTTCTCCTCATCCTTTTCTTTCCCAGAGAGCGAGTCCGCTGTCTTCATCATGCTATCGTATATTGATTCTCCGATAAACCGAAGTGACTTCTTTTGATTTTCGGTCAGTGACATTTTAAGCTGCTTATCATAGAACGGCTCATTCGCATCAATCTCATCGATTTGTTTCTCTATCTCACGCAAGTTATCAAGTTGATCTTGAGTGGGCACCTTTATCTTTTTCAGCTCATCACGCTTGGTTTCTAGTTCGAATTTTTTATTTTGGGCTGCTTGCTGGGCTGCTTGCTGGGCTGCTTGCTGTTTGAGATACGCATCATTTACTTTTTTATCCTGTGACATTGCAACTTTTTGGTCTTGGAGCTCTTGGAGCTCAGTGAGCAAGTTCAGCATGTGCCGCTCATCTTCGGTGATGAGTCCAGATTGGAGTTTTTGGTTCAGTAACGGTATTTCAGTGCGAGGATTGTGACCATTGGTAAGTCCAATAAGTTCTTGCCTGCGCTTCTCCTGTTGAGGGGTGAGTTCTGTCGGGCGAGCAGGGCTAGAATCAGTTTTGTCAGGTGGACCTCCAGCCTGATAGTCAATAAGTTTTTTTGCTGCTTTAGTAATAAGGTCTTTGACTCTGAGCAAATCGTCTCTGTCTGTATTTAGCGATACATATTCCGACGCATTTCCCATGATAGCTTCGCTGAGAGTTGACCAAACAGTATCAAAGAGCAGTTCATCGGTGATTTTGAGCAATACGAGGTCTTGCTCGATAGAACCATGATGCAAATTCGTGACGGTCTCACTCACAAAAAAGGGACCAAACGGCGACCGAACTATATCGGTGGGTTGGAATGTCTTTGTAATCTCAAAGTTTTTGAGCCTATCTTGACTGGTGAACCGAAAGTATCTTCGATCAGTTAGCACCCGCATGAGCATAGGATAGAGTCTCCCAAGTTGGAGAATACTGAGTTTCTTCTCACTTAGCTTCCCGAGAAAATCCATACTAGAGACGCTCCTGTTACTGATCAGGTAATCTTCATGAAGTCCATGCGACTTTTTCTCCATATACAGCATGCATTTTCGTATTTCAGGTTTTTCAAGGAGCGAGATGACACGCTTCAAGTTTTCTGCATCGCTGGAGAGTGAGTGCTCGATTCTTTTTCGTTCAGTCTCGTTCACTTGTGTGGGGAGCGCTATAAGTACATTTTGTATTCTCTCCTGAACACTGAGTAAGTCTTTGATGAGGGTGACGTAGCCTTTTTTTGTGACCAAACCTTCAAGATATGCTGGGTTGCTCAGTGCCTCTTTGTGCTTTGCATCGTCCGTGTAGCCCAACGCCATCAAATCGCTAAAATCTCTGTTAAAGGCAATCACAGTTTTGTAATCTTTTGTTGCAGATTTAATACGTTCTTTGAGGTCCTCAAGGTACTTTGAACCCACCCTCTCAATACTTGGTGCTAACTGTTCTTTATTCATCTTTTTTTGTATAAACTGATAGAAGTCTAGGAACGGATACGAGTTGCAGCAGTCCTACAGTCAGCGATGAAGTGCTGAGAAATCCACTCAGACTCCCACATGCCGCACATCCCGGCCTGGCAAGCGTAAAGTAAAACAGATCCAGGGCGAAAATGATAGGGAGAATGAGCAGGGTGAGGAGGAGGCGAGGGGAAAGTAATTTAAAATTCAAAAATGAAAAATTAAAAATTAGATGGGAGAGGGGGTGGGGGGATGGAGAATTGAAAATTGAGGATTGAGAATGAGGAAGGGTGCCAGGGAGAGTAGACGCTCTTCGTTTGAAAAAAGAGGAGAACATACTGCGCAATGCAGTGAGTAGGTTCCTCGGTGGTGATTTATTCACTGAGTGGTGGTGCATCTGTGCCAGTATAGGCTACATTGCTGTTTGTTTTCAAGTCTATCACGAGTTCGCGTGCGCGTCCCTCGCCCACAGAGTAGGTGGTCAGCTCTGGGTAGGTGTTGGTGATGTATTCGTGGATGATGCGGCGCTCGTATGAGTTTAGTCCTCTGAAGGGGAGCCCACTGCCTTGAACCTGGACTTTGCCCGCGATCTCAGCTGCTATGGACTGGAGCCTCTCGACTTGCTTTTCTCGATAATCATTTACGTTTACGACGAGCTCTACACGAGTACCTGCGGCGTTAAATGCGATGACCTCGAGGACTTTTTGGATGGAGCGGATGGTGTCTCCGTGGCGGCCGATGATGGCAGGAGCCTGTTCACCTGCGACTATGGAGATTTTGTACATACCATCTTCTTCGACGACCGTGACTGAGGCTGTAGGGACCATCATAGATACGATGGTAGTGGCTGCGTGTTGAATGGTTTCTAGTGGGTTCATAGGGAAAAAAATAAACAGTAAACAGAAAAGGAAGGAGTGGGAAAATGTGCAATATCAATCTGCAATGTCAAATAATGGAAATGCAAATATCGGGCACACATTCTGTCATCCCGAATTTATTTCGGGATCTTATTAAAGATGCTGAGATACCTCAAGGGTACTTCCGATGGGCGCAGCTCAGCATGACAAATAATGCGGGCTGGAAAATGATCCACTTCTGTCTGATGTTTATTTGGATGGTTTGTGAAAGGGCAATTGGGCTCTGGATCCCGATTTACATCGGGATGACAGGTCACGGCAATTTTTTCTTTGTCTGTATGCCCTGTAGTATAGCAAAAATCGAGAAAATATTCCAGTACAAACTCAATCCAAGTGGGAGCGTGTATGAAAAGTATCCGATCATGACGGGGAACATGTACTTCATTTGCGTGTTCATCGCAGATTGGAAATCGTCAGACATACTGGGCTCGGCCTTTTTTTTGTCTCCGTCTTTAGTCAGTTTATTATCTTGTTCTGTAGGTGGAGTAGGTGCTGCTCCCATACCACCATATTTTGCTTGAAGGTATTGGAGGAGTCCGGTCACAAAAGGTATGATGAGATACGGTGCATAGGGCGCGTTTGTGGGGATCAAAGTAAATCCTTTCGCAAAATCAAGGTGGAACAATGGATGAGTCGAAGGACTCAGGGATAGGTTATAGATGAAAAACTGCGGGTCAAGCTTTGTAATCACTAGCCATGGTGCATAGACCAGCTTGTTGACGTGAGAGAGCGCGTCTGCGGCGGTAGAGGCTGAGACGAACTGATTCAGCGTCTGGTAGAGTCCTATAAATACAGGTATCTGGATCAGCGCAAAGAGACAGCCTCCTGCGGGATTGATCCCGTGCTCCTTGTAGAGATCCATCTGCGCTTGCTGGAGTCGTGTCTTGTCCTCTTTGTGCTTTTTGCCGAGTTCATCAAGCTTTGGCTTGATAGCAGCCATCTTTTTTTGAGTCTCAATCTGTTTTTTGAAAAAAGGGTTGAAGAGGAGTCTGATCGCTACAGTGAGTGAAATGATAGAAAAACCAAATGCGTAGGGGATACCTGCAGACTGGTAGCCTTTATAAAATACCAGCAGAGCGTTTAGGATGGGTTGGACGATGAGGGATTCAAACAAAGCAGAAGTTCGTAAAGTTTATAAAGTGACCCTCCAGGGTCATCCCGTGCATGCGCGACAGCGAGACACAGGATCCATACGATATAGTTGCGGGGGAATAATTCATACTGTCAGCTTTGCGCGTCCGATATCTCGGCGTCGCTTTAGGACGAGCTTACCCTTTGTGGTCGCCATGCGTGCGAGGAATCCGTGTTTGCGTGCGCGCTTCAGTTTTTTTGGTTGGTATGATCGTTTCATAGATGTATGCGGTGGGTAAGATTTCTGTATATTTTTTGCTCGTCATCAAACTCGCTTCGCTCAGACAGAGATGACTCGAAAAAAATATACAGAAATCTATTTAAAGTATAACTCCTTTGGAGATAGTATACCTCACGAGCTTTGGTTTTTGGGGACAAATTGCGTCTGAATGGCTTCGCACACAAAGGGAGCAAAGGGCGTGAGCATCGTGATACCCGAGAGATACACCTCAGTCAGAATCACCTGCACCGTTTGGTTTCCTGATTTTGCGTGGTTTTTCAACTTCTCGATATATACATCAGCAAAGCGGTGCCATATAAACTCGTAGAGGTCGATGATGACTTGGGAGTACTCATGTTTTGCCATATTTAAATGGTAGGAAGTGACGAGCTTAGCGTGCTCCTCCAGGAGAGCATCGAGGTCAGATTTGGGAGATGTATCAGGAGGCGCTTCTACAGGGGCAGCAGGATCCGACTGAGTCATCATAAGGAGGAAGCGACCCATATTCCATATTTTATTCACAAAGTTGCGCATGCCAAGCACTTTGTCATCGGAGAGATTCGTATCACTGCCAGCAGTGGTACCAAAGACGAGTGCCATACGAAGTGCATCGGTACCGTACTTTTCGGTGAGCTTGAGTGGATCGATCACATTGCCTTTACTTTTGCTCATCTTTTGGCCTTTGCCATCACGTACCATACCATGGAGGTAAATCGCTGTAAAAGGTGGTTTACCTGTCACAAAGAGCCCCAGCATCATCATGCGGGCCACCCATGCGCGCGCGATGTCGTAGCCTGTTTCCATAACCGAGGTGGGGTAGAAGTAGTTGAAAAAGGCGAGGGAAGCTGCGAGCTGCGAGTGGTGAGCTGAGTGCAGAGTGTGCTCATGAGCGGAAGAGATTGCAACGTCATCCCGCTTGAGCGGGACTCCTCGCAAAGACATGTCAAGAGTTTCTCCAGTCGAGCTTGAAACTAGGTCGTAGAGATCAGACACCTCCACGTCATGTTCTGTTGCTGCGATGGCCATCAGTGTCGCAAAGGGCCATTGACCCGATGAAAACCACGTATCAAAGGTATCTGGATCCTGGACATATCCTTTTTCTATAAGGGCGGCTTGTGCGACAGGGTCTATCTCGACTGACCACTCATTTGATTCGGGATGGTGGAACGCGGGGATACGGATCCCCCAGACGATCTGACGACTGATATTCCAGTCTATATAGTTATCGAGGATCTGGATCATGGTCTCTTTGAATCTAGGGGGATACACCTGTGTGTCCAGTTGTTCTATCGATTTTTTTGCGCGGTCAGCGAGTGGCTTAACCTGCACATACCACTGATCCAAGGGGAGCGGCTCAAGCGTGCTGCCGCATTTGTAGCAGGTCTTGACGACCATTTCATGAGGCTCGGTTTTGAGGAGAGTTCCTTCGGTTTGCAAATCAGCGATGACCTGTTCGCGTGCCGCTTTGACTTTGAGCCCATCGTATTTGGTGCCGGTATTACACATTTTTCCATTAAACCCGATGATAGGTGGGTGCAAGAGCCCATGTTTTTTTCCCACTTCAAAATCATGATGATCATGGTTGGGGGTGACTTTCACTGCTCCCGTGCCAAACGTCATATCTACATAGGTATCGGCTATGACTGGTATCTCACGTCCCGTGAGAGGAAGCCTCACTTTTTTACCGATCAGGTTGCTATATCTCGCATCTTCAGGATGGACCATGACGGCTACATCGCCCAAAAGGGTCTCGGGCCTCGTGGTCGCTACGATGATCTCCGAGACATCTCCTACCTTTTCAATCAGCTGATACTTGAGATGGTAGAGCGAGCCAGTCGCCTGTACATTTTCCACCTCAAGGTCTGAGAAACTGGTGCCGTCCTTGCAACAGTAGTTGACGAGGCGGGCCGAACGATAGAGAAGGCCCGCCTCAAAGAGTTTTTTAAATGTTTTGTGTACTATTTTCACTATCTGAGGGTTTAGGGTGAACTGTTCCCGCGACCAATCGAGGCTAAATCCCACTGATTTGAACTGTGAAACAATCGTGTCTTTGCTGGACATCACAAACTGCTCGATCTCTTTGTACAGCGTCTCGCGATCGTAGTCGAAGCGGCTTTTGCCCTGCTTACTCAAATGCTTTTCAAAGACAAACTGTGTTTCAAACCCAGCATGATCCGTACCTGGGAGGTAAAGGACTGATTTGCCCTGCGCTCTGGCATATCGACACATGATGTCTTGATATACCATCATGACGTGTCCCGCATGGAGGCTCCCATTGGCATTTGGGGGAGGGAGGATGACCGTAAATGAGGTCTTGGAGGGATCGAACACCGCACGATAGGGCAGATCCTTTTCCCATTTGTCTCGTATTTGTGGTTCCCAAACACCGGGTATATATGCCTTGTCCATGTGCCTATTGTAATTGAAAAATCATGATTGATAATTGGAGAATATGGACTGGCTTCAATACTTTCTGTCCTGGTACTTTTATCTACTCCTCATCGGTATCGTATTTTATCCCCTTACCAGCAGACTGTTTCGCCATAGTTTGGATGGAGGATATGCATTTGCCAAAATCATAGGTATCATCGTGTTGAGCTATAGCATGTTTGTCCTCGGAACCTTTCGCTTAGTGCCATTTACGCGAGAAGCGATCATAGGAGTGCTGGTACTCGTCGCATTCTTCTCCTATCGTAACGCATTTAAAGGGGACGTACTTGCAAAACTGGAGAAAAATTCTGAACGCATGAATTGGATCCTCATCGAGGAAGCGCTCTTCTTTATGGGACTTTTATTGTGGACCTTGGTACGAGGTCAAGAGCCATCAGTGCATGGACTGGAGAAGTTTATGGACTTTGGATTTATGCAATCGATTGGTCGATCAAAGTTTTTCCCACCCTTGGACATGTGGTATGGTCCTGATGCGCTGAAACCAAATGGATATCCTATCAACTACTACTACTTTGGACACCTCAGTGGCGCACTCCTCATCAAGCTCACAGACACCTATGCACCCGTGGGATACAACCTCGTCCTCGCAAACCTTCTCGGTCTCAATCTCTCTGCGGTGTTTTCGATTGTGATAAACATGATCCATTATGCGGGAAAACAGATGCGCGTCGCGGTGCAGATGAGCTCTCGCAAACTCATCGTCTATGCGCTGCTTGCGGCTCTATTAGTAAACATGGCAGGAAATGCGCATACGATGTATCTGTTTACAAAAGGATATCCCAATGAGTCACCGATGGCTCCATGGAGTCCCTCGGTCCGGGCTGATTTACCCAAGCTTATCGAAAAAGTCAAAGAGCGGTGGCCGGATGTAGTGGGTGGTCTTCAGGAATATTCGAAGTACTGGTATCCAAATGCTACGCGATTTATCCCTTTCACGATCCATGAGTTTCCGTCCTACTCGTATGTGGTGGCTGATTTGCATGGACATGTATTTGATATCCCGTTTGTCTTGTTGATGTTGGCGATCATCATGATAGGGGTGATACCACTCATCGCCAATCGGCACTTTGGGTATATGTTTGAGATGGACGCGAGCAGCTCCCCCACAACACCAACACACCACGTCCAGTCAGCAGAGGAGAGTGAGAGTCGTCTGCGTGTATGGGCTCATAAGTTTATCCTCGCAAAAGTCCCCCTCACTGTCCTGTTTGGTTTTATGACTGCGGTGCACTATATGACCAACGCGTCAGATGGGCCTATATACCTCATGCTGCTTTCGGTCATACTCTTTTTCATACATGGATTTAGCGTGGATTTCTTCTTTAACATATTTGTGTTGATATTCACATTCCTCGCATTCTCGTGGCCCTTTTCACACTTCTTTACACCATTTGTAAACGGTATAGGGGTGAATTGTGGGTTTCCCCTCGTGGCAAACTTGGCAAAGGATGCACTCACTTACAAGATAGGTCCTTTCTTGTTTGAAAAAGCAAACTGCCAGTCATCTGCTCTGTATCAGCTGTGGACGCTGTGGGGATTCTTTTGGCTGCATGCGATACTCCTTGCTGCGACGCTATGGAAGGTACGACATGCAAAGAAGTTCACTCCTCTTACGGCGACGAGTCTCGTCGTTTCACTCTTGTTTGCGTTTGGCACGTTTCTCGTCGTCATACCAGAATTTTTCTACATCAAAGATATTTATCCTGGACACTTTCGCGCAAACACGATGTTTAAGCTTGGATATCAAGCGTACATACTCATGTCCGTGGCGTCGGTCTACTCTATATGGAGACTTCGGCACATGGATCACCTCATCCTGAGGCGCATCTCGCGCGTCATATCTATAGCTATGGTCATATTGGTGCTCGTATATATGAGACTTGCAGTTGAAGCATATTATGGTCAGATGCAGCGACCTACTGACCTGGATGGGAGTACGTGGATCAAAAATACCTACCCCGAGACGCATGAGGTGATCCAGTACCTAAATACCAAAGTGCCAGGTCAACCTTTCATACTCGAGGCACAAGGTGATAGCTACACCGACTACAACGTAGTGTCGGCATACACCGGACTACCCACGGTGTCGGGATGGTGGGTCCATGAGTGGCTCTGGCGTGGTACTTCTGATATCGTGGGGAAACGTATCCCTGATATCGAACAACTATACCGATCCGGTGACGAGGGCATCACGCGTCAGCTTCTGCAAAAATATCGAGTGGACTACGTGATTGTGTCAGAGCTCGAGCGAAAAAAGTACAACACAGGCGAGCTGCGTATCAACGAAGAAAAGTTTGCAAAGATGGGGCGCGTGGTCTTTACCAGTAGTAATGGAAAGGCGACGGTGTATAGGATGAATTGATAATTGATAATGAATAATTGAGAGTTGAGAACAGAGAAGAAAATGAAGTGATATGTAAAAGGTAAGCAAAGGGATACATAAACAAAGGCGTGACTACTTTTGACTTTTGCCTTTTTCCTTTTACATTTGGACTCATGGTTTGATTACTGCTACTTTTACCTTCTTTAGATCTGTGGGAGTTATGCCAAATGTTTTGATCCATGACTGAAAATCAGCAATCACTTCCTCAACAGGCTTCGTGCCATCGGTAAGTATGTCTATCTCGATGTAGGATTGACCATTGGACCGTATCATATCTCTCTTGCCTATCGTGTACCCGGGACCTGAGTGTGGGAGGTGACCAGCGATGAGCTTGTCTGGCTGGCTAATCGGGGTCGGCGTGGGTGCAGATGTGCCGGTGGGAGCCGCTACAGATTCTACAAAGGCACCGATTTCAAAACTTAGGGGGATGGGTTCGTCATCTGATACCTCCTGATTTGTAGGGGTCGTAGGGGGAGCGGTGGTAGGCTTGGTAGCTATGCTGTTTGAGGCTTTTGACGGTGACGAAGATCGCAGCATAAAATAGCCTAAAAAGAAAATCACCACAACAACAGAAATGAAAGTAAAGAGATTGCGGACCGATGACATGACCCAAATCATACTCATCTCGGAGGGAAGATTCAATGGGGGCTGATCAGTCGTACACGATTTTGAGCTTTGAGATAGCTTTTTCAGTAAGGCCCAACGAAAGTAACCAGTCATGGACTTCTTGTTTTATGTCCACTACGACCATTGAGGATACTTTGACCATAAAATACCCTCCCTCTGAATCAACAAATTCTGTAGTGATGATAAATCTATTGGTGCTGTAGGGCGTGTTGTTGGAGACGACAGTATCTGGGTGATTTGTAAACTCATCGACTTTTAGTGTCTCAGACAACTTTTTATCAAAGGTATCGACGGGGACTTGTGAAGGACGTAATTCAAAGATGGTGTTCTCATTGATACTAGGATCAATAGTTGGAATCGGACCATCAGTTGGAGTGGGAGAGGCAGTCGGAGAAAGACTAGCCAAATCGATCCGAGGATGTGGCTTGTTTCGACTCAAAAGAAGATATACCACCATTAGAAAAAGCAAGGTGCAGAGTGCGCCTATGAAAACCTTTTTTTGTAAGTTCATATATAAAAATAATTTATCTTTTTCTCAACCACCCTCGGGTCAGTGGGCCAATATCTACATTACGAATACCTACGGTGCCCGGGGAGATATAATTTGCCTCTGCTATCTCAATCTTGTTTGGGTTGTACACTTTTGATATATAGGCAATGTGACCCACATGGTTTTCTGTGCATATGTTCCCTGTAGAGTTCCATATGACCAAGTCACCCTCGAGCGGAGGTCCACTAGACCGAGGGATAAACTTGTATGTGGGACTATCTTTTGCCTGATCGCAGGCATTTCCATACTGCTGTGGGTCGACCCCATTTATCTCTAGTGCAGAAGCAAATGCGTATCCTACACATTGGAGCCCTCCCCATGCATGAAATGCAACAGCAGAATTGCGTATGATCGTCTTTGGTTGTGGTTTTAGATCAGTACGATTTATGCAATTTGCATTTGATGCATTTATGGTGCCATTGGTACATACCGATTTGATATCCCTCACCATGTATCTAGATTCATTTGTCACTTTACTAAAACAAGGAGACCCCTTATCGGAATTTCTGGTACAAGGTTCGCTCTCAATACTTGTGGGATTGAGCGCCTCTGTTTTTGGCTGTAGTCGTTGTTGAAGAGCCTTCACCAGCGTCATGGCGCCAATATTTGAGTACGGAGTTTGTCGGGTACATTGGCTCCCATCACCACAATATATCACGTACATCTGTTCGTGCCGCTGGTCAAAACAGGCAAATGGATACAGATGGTCTTCGAACAAAAATTTTGCAGGACACCCACCGTACCCATTTGCTTGAGGTTTTGTATGGTTTCCAACACATTGGGTATTACCTGGTCCGTTGTATAACGAAAATGTAGCTGCAAGAATCTGAAACTCAGAAGCACCTTGTCCCATTTTTGCTTTCGCATATTCCATCTTTTCTTTGAAATGCTCGGCGGCGTAGTATGCTGAGTTTTCAAGGGAATCAAACCCACACTCGCGAGGCCCTAATTCGACTGTGTATTTGGCTTTAGCAGCATGCCTCGTGAAACATATATTCCCTATATCTGGCTCAGGAACGCCTATGATACGACCGCTTACAAGTGAACCACTTTCCGACATTTTGCCCCCGGTTTCCATATTATGAAGTGCAGCAAGCACCTCCCATGGCAAGCCTGACTCAGCCGATGCTTTTTTGTATACATTCAACAATCGAGAGCTGCTGAGCACCTTATTTACGACATTGTTTGCAAGGCTGGTGCATCTACCTGCTGGTAAGGGAGTAGAGAGGTCTATATCAATATTGGTTGAAGATGTATTAGAGTCGGCACCTTCATTTTCGCTTTGCGAATTTATATCTGCACACTCTTTGCGAAACTCATCGAGCTCGCCTTTGTCGAACTCTGGGTGTTCTGCCATATACTTCTCTAGCTCACGCAAAGATGCACACTGGTCGGCGTGTAACTCATCTGGTGTCCTTGACTTCCCCCCAAATATCTCGGTGATAAGGTCCAGTACGATCTTGAGGGAGCTATTTGGACTTTCAACTGATGCATCGGCACTGTGTACGAGACGGGGAGACCATAGACATATGCATCCAAGAAAAATGAGAAGTACGATATAGTGCTTGACACTCTTCCGTTCCACACCTCTGTTGACAAGTGACTTATTATTTATCATAATGATCTAGTCATGGCAATACTTGATTTCATCAAAACTAACCAACCTCAGTCTACCGGAGCTGTTACTATCAGCTCACAACCTATCGTCCCTCAGTATATAGCTACGAAGCCCGTGGTACAACTCGTTCCTGAGGATGATTCAAAAGTGGCTCCAGAGAGCCCCGAAAAGAAACGCAAAGATTTTGTGTCTAGTCTGCTTAGTGTGACTGCGCCAGGGGTGGTAGTAGGAGCTAGTCCATCCACAATCTCCTCGCAGTCCACCTCTTCAGCCTCGTCAGGCAGCGCGCCAACTGACAAATCTCTTGATGTAAAAAATAGTTCTGATACTAAAAACCCATCCCTAGATGGTAAAAGCGAACCAAAGAAACTAGATGATAAAAAAAGTGACGAAAAAAAAGGAGATGGAGAAACGAAGCTAGATGTCAAGCCGCCCACTGATCTAAGTGGTGTCCTTGTCACTCCAGGTGCACCTCCAGTCCCCGGAGGAGCAGTGACCAAAGATCCAGTCACGCATCCTGAACTATCACGCCAGGCACTCCTAGACATCATGACCCATATGACTGCACGAGCAAACAAATGTCTCGCATTGGGGCAGAACAAAGCAAAAGAACTAAAGAGCGCTGATGTAGATAGTGAGCATCTGCTCGCAGGACTGATCGCCGATCAACCTGTGTACAAGCTTCTCACCGAGATGAAAGTCGACATGAAAAAGGTTGAGGCGGATTTGGCTGCAGTATACAAGCGAGGTGAGACCGCCACAAATCCGCAGCTCTCTGCACGTCTAAAGCGCATCCTTGAGGTATCTATGGAGTCTGCTCGAAAGGTAGGGCTCGAGTTTATCGCACCTGAGCACCTCCTCGTAGGACTTTTTGAGGATGGTGAGGCTGCAGCTGCACGTATCCTCGCAAACAATGGGATCAACAAGGAAGAGCTCACCAAGAAAATACTTGGCGATGCTGCCAAAAAAGATGATCCCAACTCCAAAGATACAAATGCTCCTGGAGGACCAGGCGGAGAGGTGAAGCAGAGTGCCCTCGCTCAGTTTACTATCGATATGACCGCAAAGGCCCAGCGTGGAGAGCTAGATCCAGTGGTCGAGCGAGCAGAGGAGATTGAGCGCGTCGTCCAAGTGCTCTCTCGAAGAACAAAAAATAACCCAGCACTAGTCGGGGAACCAGGCGTTGGTAAAACAGCCATTGTAGAAGGTCTCGCGCAGCGCATCGCCTCAGGGCAGGTGCCCGAAAGTCTCATGGGTAAAAAAATCCTTGAGCTTGATCTCATGGGCATCCTTGCGGGAGCTTCACACCGTGGAGAGTTTGAACAGCGTATGAAGGATCTGATTGAAGAGGTGGTAGCATCTCAAGGGGGCATCATCATGTTTATCGATGAGATGCATACGCTTGTTGGTGCAGGTGGCAATGGTGATGGTTCCCTTGATGCCGCTAATTTCCTCAAGCCTGCACTTGCTCGTGGAGATCTGCAGATGATAGGAGCTACGACCATCACTGAGTATCGCAAACATATCGAAAAGGACCCAGCCTTGGAGCGCCGTTTTCAAACGGTGACGATAGACGAGCCTACTGAGGAAGCAGCCATAAAGATGCTTGCGGCGATCGCGCCAAAGTACGCAGACTTTCACAAAGTACAGATTCCTCTGGATACTATTTCTGCTGCAGTGAAGCTCTCGAAGCGCTATGTAGGAGATAGATTCCTCCCAGATAAAGCTATTGACCTCATCGATGAGGCATCATCAGCCTTGAGACTTCCTCTTATGTCACTTCCTGAGGATATCAACTCTCTCGAAGCTCGACTGACTGAGTTGAATGCCGAGAAAGTCGCTGCCGAACAAAAGGGCGATACCGTACACACTCGTGTTATCGCCGCCAAAATCGCCGAAAGTGATGCGTCTGTGAAATCAAAGCGAGATGAACTGGTGAAAAAGCAAGCTGCAACAACCGCTATAGTGACTGAGGATAATATCAAGGACGTGGTGTCTCGCTGGACAGGTATCCCCATCTCCAAGCTTTCAGGCAGTGAAGCCACCCAATTGACCCAACTGGAAAAGATCATGCATGAGCGCATGATAGGCCAAGAAAGACCAGTCAAGTCTGTGGCAGCAGCTGTGCGACGAGGTCGCGCCGGACTCAAGTCAAATAAGCGTCCGATTGGAAGCTTTATTTTCCTTGGCCCCACTGGAGTTGGTAAAACTGAACTCGCCAAAACGTTGGCAGAGATACTTTTTGGACAGGAGGATGCGCTCGTCAGATTTGACATGACTGAATTTATGGAGAAGCACGAGGTAGCAAAGCTCCTTGGTCCGCCTCCAGGCTATGTAGGATATGAAGAAGGTGGTAAGCTTACAGAACTCGTTCGACGTAAGCCCTATTCTGTCGTACTCTTTGACGAGATTGAGAAAGCACACCCAGATATCTTTAACATCCTGTTGCAGGTGCTTGATGACGGGCGTTTGACTGACAATAAAGGGAGGACGATCTCATTCAAGAATACAGTGATTATTTGTACTTCAAATATTGGCACGCAACTCATCCAAGACCATTTGCTTGCAAAAGCTCAGGGTACACGAGATGATAAAAATGCGGTAGTGGAGGAGCTTGAAGTCGAAGCAGGATCACAATCTGATAAACAAGTTTCATTTGCAGATGATCTGACTCACGAGTATACCGACATGTCCAAAGATCAGATTGCCCCTGTGTACCAGACTGCAAAGGCAAATCTTGACGAGCTGGAGCTCCCCTCAGGATATCAGTATGAGGATGAATTGACAAAAGGCATGAATGCTGACGAGTATGCAGAACTGAAGAATCTCGTCATGGGTGAGCTACGGAAGTTCTTCCGACCTGAGCTTATCAACCGTTTTGATGAAGTTATCGTGTTTGAGCCACTGCAGCTATCACACATGAAAAAGATAGTTGCCTTGCAAATCAAAGCGCTGTCGAAGCTCCTCGAAGATCAAAACATGGGAATAACGATGACAGATGAGGCCATGGAACAGATTGTCCAAGAAGGATTTGACCCCATTTATGGAGCGAGACCGCTCAGACGGGCTATACAACTCTCTTTAGAGAATCCCATCTCCGAGCTTATCATCGCTCAAAAAGTCAAAGACGGTGACATTATTAATACAGACTTTGCAAGTGGAGCATATTCGTTTGAAATGGTGCACCCCAAGCCGCCCGACCCAGTATCAGCTGCAAAAAAGGATGTTAAGGGTATAAAGGATGTGGATGAGAAAGGGAAGAGTAATGACTATCATCAGGTCAAGCACTTTGCCTGTGCAATATCTGGATTTGAGTTTGCAACTCCCATCTATCCAAACAGTACGACCATCTGTCCAAAGGATGCGAGTGAAAAAGTGATAGCAAAGACAAAAGTAGTTGAACCCAAAAAGGAAGAGCCAAAGGCTGACGCTGTCAAGACTGATGTGCAGGCACCTGTAGCTCCTGCATATGCGATACCATCAGAACCACTTGCTCCTGTAACGGCGCAAGTTCCTCCAATGGCTATCCCTGGGCCAGCTGTCACAGCGCCTCCTCTTGATGTGAGCGTAAGTCAGGGCATGGATAGTCAGTTTGCACACGCCTAATATGGAACCGACTCCGGTACTTCTCGCGCAGTGTATAAATTTGGGAACAAAGATCGCTGCAAGTGGCAAATGCGCTGTTGGTACGGTTCAAGTGCCACCATTTATTCCAGGTGGGATTGTCCGTTGTGCCCAGCAGATATGTGGACCGCTTCCTTCGCTAACCCCCACTGCTAATTGTATTGGTAAAGTAAATATTGATAATGCATGTTATATCGCATCACAGTACTCCCTCGCCACGATCATAAATATCATTATGGGATATGTCTATCCCTTTGCGGGGATAGGCATATTCCTTGTTTTAGTTGCCGCAGGATATGACTATATTCTTTCGTGGGGTGACTCAGAAAAGTTAACCTCCGCATGGAGCAAAATCACCTATGCGGTCATTGGCTTTATCATTCTTATCAGCATCTACGCGATCACCCGTATTGTGGGGGCTATCTTCGGGCTGTCGCAGATATTCTGACACAGATCACTTGTATGTAACTATTTGTTTGCTATGATCCCTCCTAATATATGCATACTGAAACTTACGCGATCTCAAACCCCGTGGTCATTTCAGTAGGTGGAGCGCTTATCGTCCCCAAAACAGGCATTGCAACCGACTTTCTCCGCGGATTTAACACTCTGATCCGTGCTCAAATCGAAAAGGGACGCAGATTCATCCTAGTCGCTGGGGGTGGTCATACCTGTCGCCAGTACTGCGAGGCGAGCAAAGAGGTTATCGATACGCTGACGAACGAGGAAATAGACTGGCTCGGCATCCATGCTACCAGGTTAAACGGACAACTCCTTCGCACTATATTTGTAGATATTGCTCACAAACGCATGATCGAGAACTATGTGCATAAGCTCGAAAATTGGAATGAGCCGGTGGCTATAGCAGCAGGGTGGAAGCCAGGATCAAGTACAGACTTTTGCACTACGTATCTCGCGTATGAGTACGGAGCGAAGACCATCATAAACCTTTCAAACATCGATTTTGTATACGATAAAGACCCACACAAGTTTACAGATGCAAAGCCACAGTACCACATGTCCTGGGCACAGATGAAAGAGCTTGTGGGAACGGAGTGGATCCCTTCGATGCACTCACCATTTGACCCGGTCGCCAGTGCATTTGCAGCCGAGCATGATTTTTCGGTGTTGGTTTGCAACGGCAACAATCTCGCAAACCTCGAGGCCATCCTCGATGGTAAGCCTGCCCAAGCTACCCTCATATCAAATCATTGACCCGCTTCGAGTACAATAGTCGGCTGTATGCTCCTCACCTCACTTTCACTCTACCGCTTTCGATGTCATTTGGATCTGCAGGATTTAGAGATCGGCACACATCTATCGCTTGTTTCGGGAGAGAATGCGCGGGGAAAAACATCCATACTCGAAGCCATCTATCTCCTGTCACACGGGAAAGGATTCCGTGAGGATGAAGAGTTGGAGCTTCTGACCTTCGGAGCAGGTAGTGGCTATGTGGGTGGAAGCTACTCGGGTACTCAATCGCACGAGGCGAGCGTGACCTACCAGCGCCAGGATGATACCCTTGCCAAAAAATATCTGCTAAATAAAGCCGCGACCACTGTCTCCAAGTTTCGCATGATCCAAACCCCCGCAGTACTTTTTGCGCCTCATCAGCTCGACATCATCACTCACTCGCCCTCGTATCGGCGCGAGTATCTCGACACGACAATCGGCCGCTTTGATCCGATTTACGCCAAATCCATCAGAGAGTATGGAGTTGCTATGAGGAAGCGCAATATGATCCTAGAAACCCTCACTGAGGGATCTGCACTGGATCAGCAGCTGGAGTTTTGGGATGCATACTTGATCGAGCGTGCAGATATCATCACGCAGGCAAGACGCGCATATCTGACTATGTTGCACACAAATCCTGTTTGTGCGCGCCGCGCATTTCGTGTCGTATATCATGCAAACTACTTTTCTCGAGAGCACCTCGAGTCGACGAGACATGCTGAGCGCCACGCGCGGCGCACCCTCATCGGGCCACAGAAAGATGATTTTGAAGTACTAATCTGCGAGGATGAAAAGAAATTTGAAAATCAGTCGCAGTATCGCAATGTCCAGCGCTATGGCTCGCGCAGTCAACAGCGCCTCGCGCTCCTCTGGTTGAAGTTGGCCGAGATCGGCCATCTAGAACAAAGGTTGCATGTATCGCCACTCTTGCTCCTCGACGATATATTTTCAGAGTTTGATCCTGCACATCAACAGATCATCCATGCACTCCTGCCTCAGTATCAGACAGTGATCACGAGCACCGAGGACCACCTGCCCGCGCTGCAAAATGGAGGAGAGGTTGTTGAGATCAAGGTATAACCTAGAATTCGCAATATATAATTGACAATGTCAAATAATGGCAATGCAAATTGCAATTTCCAATTGAAAAGCACGTGGACTTAAATTAAAAGGGAATGCACTGTAAATACTCCGTTTCCACATTATTCTTTGGGTATACTTTCCTCATATGAACAGATTTAAGACATTCCTACTACTTTCACTACTCACCGCACTATTTATGTTTGTGGGTAATCAAATCGGTGGACAACAAGGCATGTTGATCGGACTTCTCATAGCTGGAGTAAGCAACTTTTTCTCCTACTTTTTCTCCGATCGGATGGTACTTGCTCAGTACCATGCGCGACAGGTAACTGCTTCAGAACAGCCTTATCTATATGCGTTGGTGGAGCGACTTGCGCGCCAGGGTGACATGCCTATGCCCAAGGTATACCTGATAGAAATGGATGCGCCAAATGCATTTGCAACCGGACGCGATCCCTCACATGCTGCTATTGCAGTATCTCCAAGTATCATGCGTTTGATGAGCAGTGAAGAGCTTGAAGGAGTGCTCGCGCATGAACTGGGCCACGTAAAGAATTATGACATACTCATCTCCTCGATGGCAGCTACTATCGCAGGTGCATTGTCATATCTCGCACATATGGCCTACTATATGGGGCCGAGTTCGCGCAGTCGCGATGACGGAGACAGAGGGGGCAATCCACTCTCGTTGTTATTTCTAGTGATTGTGACACCGCTGATCGGCACCCTTTTGCACTTGGCTGTCTCTCGTCAGAGAGAGTACGGAGCTGATGAGTATAGCGCCCATCTGACACGCAATCCACGCGCACTCGCGAGTGCGCTGGCAAAGCTCGGAGGTGCAGTAGCATACAATCCCGCCACTCCTGAGCCAGGGCAAGAGTCCTCAGCTCATCTTTTTATCATAAATCCATTTGATGCCTCATTTATTCAAAGTCTATTTTCTACTCACCCACCACTCGCCGAACGTATTGCCCGGCTGAAGGCTCTCAAAATATAATAGTTATGAAACACATAGTCATCGTAGGAGGAGGTTTTGCAGGTGTCACCACTGCCGTCGACCTCGCCAAAAGAAAACTCTCAAACACTCAGATCACCGTGGTTACTCCTCGGAGCTATTTTGATTACTACCCGGGACTTTTTCATTTGCTCACTGGGTTTTCTGTCAAACAACTGGCAATTCCCTATGACTATATATTTGAAGGAACCGGCATCATACATGAAAAGGCTGAGGTGACGAGTATCGACGTTGAAAAGCGCATCGTATGCACAGGGGTTGACTGTATGCTCCAGTATGACTATCTCGTCATAGCACCTGGATCCGTCATAAACTATTTTGAGATGGAGGAGTTCAAGGAGTATTTACATACGGTATCGACAGTGGATGATACTCTCGAGCTCAGACGCTGCATACATGAGGTGCTTACGAGATGTCATTTTGATCCCTCGCATCCAAAGTGCACGAGTGAAGTAGTCATCATAGGCGGAGGACCCAACGGTACCGAATCTGCAGCCGAAGTCGCTGCATTTGTACGACAGGTTGCCACTGGCTATCAGATAGACCCAAATCAAATAAAAGTATCGCTCTACGTCTCGGGAGATCGGGTCGCGCCTTTATTTGATCCACAAGTTTCCACCAACCTCACCAAAAAGCTCACGGATTTTGGTGTGAACATCGTCTATAACAAGCGTGTTTCAAAAGAAGAGATGGCGACCGAGCTTGTGCCCGCTATAAAAGCACATCAAAAACTAGTAGTATGGTCGACAGGCATGAAACTTGCTCCACTTGCCGCAACACTCACTCAACTCAAAAAGGATACGAAGGGAAAAGTAGTGGTTGACCCGTATATGCGAGCCACAAAAATCGATGGCACAGTCAGTCAGTCGGTGTATATTGGCGGGGACCTCGCATGTACCCAATACTCGGGACTTGCACAGACAGCCCACTATGACGGGCACAATATCGCCACAAACATCGCCGCATCTATACTGGAAACATCACTCACTCCATATGTTCCCACAAACAAAGGGTACGTAGTCGCGATGGGTCGTCAGTGGGCAGTGGTGACAAAAGGCACTTTTTTCCTGACGGGAAAGCCCATCTGGTACCTGAGACGACTCATAGATCTCAAGTCATATTTACAGATCGTGTCTATCCGAAAAGCTCTTGAGCTCTGGATGAGTGAGCACGAGACATGGGAGGAGTTTGATGCATCAGCGCGCAAGCATATTGAAGAAACGTATACGTCACGATGAATACAAATGCCTTCAAAACTCAGATCCTCGCGTACGCCGCAGCGCACAAGCGTGACCTGCCCTGGAGGACACCTGCACTAACTCCTAATGAAAATGGAGAGCTTGGCCTATACGGAGTATTAGTATCTGAGGTCATGCTCCAACAAACGCAAGTCCCTCGAGTGATACAAAAGTATAAAGAGTTCTTGACTACATTTCCCACTCTCGCGGTACTTGCGCAAGCGGAGCTTCCTGATGTGCTGCGAGTCTGGCAAGGGATGGGATATAACAGGAGGGGGAAGTATTTGTGGCAGGCTGCGAGGGAGCTGCAAGCCACAAGCTACAAGCTGGACCTGACTCCTGCTGAGCTTGATGCGCTTCCAGGCATTGGTCCTGCGACTGCTGCATCGATTTATTGTTTCACCTACAATAAGCCAGTAGTATTTATCGAGACGAATATCCGCAAAGTATATCTGTTTCATTTCTTCCCAGATCGTGAGGAGGTGGGAGACGATGAACTTTTGCCCTATATCCAAAAGACAATGGATTATGAAAATCCCCGGGAATGGTACTACGCGCTCATGGACTATGGCAGCTACCTCTCCAAAATGGTGCCAAATCCAAACAGAAAAAGCAAACACTATGTCAGACAAGCAAAGTTTGAGGGCTCTGATCGTCAGATACGAGGAGCACTCCTGAGAGATCACCTTGCAGGCAAAAAACGCGTACTTCAAAATGAACGCGAGAGGACGATTTGGAAATCATTAGTAACTGAAGGACTTGTCATATGAAAACAGTATCTATGTCACGTCTCGCGCGGCGCTCCCGCGCCGCGCGCATCATCACCATCCTGAAAGATCTCTATCCCACCCCCAAGTCTGCACTCCACTGGGCGCAGCCGTACGAGTACCTTTTCGCAGTCATCATGTCCGCACAAACGACTGACAAGCAGGTAAACAAAGTAAATGCAGGGCTGTTCCTCAAATACAAAACGCTGGACGATTTTCTTCGCGCTGACCCCGATATCTTTGCGGCAGATATGTCTGCGATAAATCTGTACAAAAACAAGGCAAAATATATCCTCGCGACCGCTCGTATCCTCAAAGATCAGTATGGTGGTAGGGTGCCTGATACGATGGAGGAGTTGATCAAACTCCCTGGTGCGGGACGCAAAACCGCAAACGTTGTACTTGGCACACTGTATCGCAAGTCAGTAGGTGTCACGGTGGATACACATGTCATCAGATTGACGAATCTATACAAGCTAACCGCGGAGACCTCGCCCGAAAAGATAGAGAAAGAGCTGATGCAGATCTTACCACCGAGCGAGTGGATAGGGTTTTCCAATCGGCTCATCTGGTATGGGCGTGAGTACTGTCCTGCCAGGTGCAAGAAGTGTCCCCAGTGTCCTCTGTGGAAGGCGCTGTGAGTTTGAGAAGAGTATTCTTTCCGAACTCCCCCTCATGAGAATGAGGGGGCGACTGAACGCAAGTGAAGTGGGGGTGTATATGATCATCAAATCGCTTGTTTGGCCCCTACACCCCCTGCTCGCTCTCGTTTGCATACCCCCTCGTCCCGCCACGGCGGGACGAGGGGGAGTTGCTTTGTTAGTACCTTTTTGTATGTACTGTGATAGTACCTTGCTCACCAATCACCCCATACTCACTGAAGCCGTACTTGTTCACTCCTGTATTTACAAACTGATTATAAAGTGAGAGCTCTCTGACATGAGTGTGTCCGCACACAAATACCTCCCCAGGCTTGAGCTCTGATTTCAGCAGTCTCTTGATTTGACGATTGAGTTTTCCAAACATTGCATGAAAAAAGCTCAGACCGAAAATCCGAACGATTCCCATTTCTAGAAAGTAAGCAGGAGTAAATAGAAGTCGACCTACTCGTTGCATATGGTGCTTCTCATCAAACTTGAGTGCGAGTCTATTGCCATGCTCAAAGATATAGTGTGTGTTTCCATAGGTTTGCTCAAAGCGCCAACCAGACCACGTACAAAATACTTCGCGTCTACTATCTGAATACGTTTCCCGATCATGGTTGCCGTAGATATAGATGGCCTTTTTTGCCTTGAGGACAGGAAAAAGTGCCGACCACTTCGAAGCTAAAAACTCCTCAAATGTGTACCAGTATCCTTCCCAAAAGTCACCATTGAGGATGATGATGTCGTGAGACTTAAATAGCTTTTTCAGATGATCGCACTTCTTCTGATCAAACGGCTCGCAGAGGTGCATATCTGAGATGACGAGGGTGGACATGGAGAGATTATAAATGAGGAATGATAATTAATAATGAAGAATTAAGGGTTGCATACTCACCTTACGACTATATGTCATTGCGACATGTCGAGATCCAATGCACAAGATTGCATTCCTTTAGATCCCCGCGTGCGCGGGGATGACAGAAAGGCGTGCGTGAAAGTGTTGAATAAGTACCTTCTATGATTTGATAAGCTCAAACCGTATGATTTTCATCATGGTCGCTGGCGTAATGTGCTGATGATAGAAATTCTCATATATCGCACATATCTCATCTACGTCCCCCAGAGGTTCATGCCCGATGCGATCTTCATTTGCTATATCCTTGATAGCAAGCTCCTTTACCGAAGTTATCACCGCTCGTGCAAATATCTTGCCGGTAGCTGCATGCACGAGTTCGAGTTTGTCGCCGATAGAAAGGTTTTTATCATCAAACAATCGCCAAGTGGCGGTTTTTGAGCCGTTTAGGATGAGTGGGATCAGGTGATCCGCGAATTTGAGTGTTTTCATAGAGGTAGTGTACTACTTGCTGACAGCCAGTGCATTTCTCACCGCATCTTGGATAAATTGGATTCGAGCAATTTTTCCTTTTGAGATGTGGATATATGGATCTTTGCTTTTTGCACCGTACTCATGCTGTACCAAGACTCCAAGGTCGGCATACTGACTGGGAACCTTGTCCCACATATATTGAGGTACCTCGATATCTTGTGAAACTCCAACTGACTGGTGACCATCCCTATTTTCCATAACACATACATGGTGTCCCCAGTAATTGTGGGATTCTAAGATCTTATGATTCCCTCCTTCGATGGAGACGAGCAGATCAGGTTTTGCAGCATGCTTCTCTGCAGTTTGCAGATGCTTTTTCAGATTCACCAGTCGCCCTCGTGCTCCCGCATAGGTCTCTTCAAATGTCATGGGCTCCTCAGTCACTCCTGAGGGGACCTTCTTTCCAAATATCTGGTGGGGCATCTTCGTGTCGCACAGTGCGAGCGAGAGGCCTTTCATCTTGAGATCACTTTCGCTGGTGAGGAAAGCAGCGGGGAGCGAGTCAAAGTACTCAGTTAATTTTGATAGATCACCATCGATCACTGTAGGCAGTGTTGCTTGGATTTCGGCAAAATAGGGCGAGTTTGGATCGGGTTTCTCCCAGAGAAATATGTTGCGATGCATCGTGTGTGCGAATCCGAGCTCCATAAGTGTATTTCCTCCGATATATCCACCTGTGCCATGCTTGGGATGGTTGAGTACTAGAATAGCCTCACTTTGTCTAATAAGGCGATAATGTGCTGCTATATAGTCATGACGTATCTTGCGTTCTATTGCCTCCATTGTGTTCCCTGATTCTATCTTTGCATCAGCTGCATCCTTTATGACTGGTACATGCGCTCTAAAACCAACTTGGTGGAGTTGGCGCTGCACCGCCATCATCTCCTTTGCAAAGTGCATCGATCCGCAGATGGTGATGGTGGGGGAGTAGCGAAGCATGGGGAGGATTATACAAAAAACCCCGCCAAACTAGCGGGGATTACTTGTTGCAATGGGACTAGACAGAGATCCTTCACTCCGTTCAGGATGACAATGTCAGTCATCTTGAGCGTCAGCGAAAGATCCCTCTGTTTCCTTTGAGATCCTTCAGCGTGCTCGCTTCAGGATGACATCCAGCTAGAGATCCCGGATCTCGCTGACGCGCATGTCCGGGATGACTCGCTGTCGCTCGTCACTTGTCCGTCATCTCTTTGACTATGTTGTTTGGCACTTCCTCATAGTGTGATGGCTCCATATAGGAGGTACCACGACCCTGGGTCAGTGACCTAAGTGTCGTCACATAGCCTGACAGCTCAGAGAGCGGAGTCAGCGCTTTGATGATGGTGGTTTTACCTTTTTTCTCAGTATTTGAGATCTTGCCGCGCTTTGATGACACATCTCCGATGACCGTACCCATGAATTCATCTGGGACATTGATCTCCATCTTCATGATAGGCTCCAGGAGCGAGATGCCAGCATTTTTACATGCATCGACAAAACACATACCTCCCGCGATCTTAAAGGCGATATCTGACGAGTCAACTTCGTGGTATGAGCCGTCCTCGAGTGTAAACTCGACGTCAACCATAGGGAAGCCGAGGAGCACACCTTTTTCAAGTGACTCTTTGACACCTTTTTCCACTGAGCCAATATACTCGTTCGGGATGCGTGCACCTTTGATGACGTTTACAAACTTGAATCCTTCGCCTCGTGCGAGTGGTTTCACTGATCCGATGACGTGACCGTATTGTCCGCGTCCACCAGTCTGCTTCACATACTTGGCCTCAGCGCGCGCTTCTTTTTGGATCGCTTCTTTGTACGCTACTTGTGGCTTGCCGGTATTTGCCTCTAGTCCCATCTCTCGCTTCATACGATCGACCAAGATCTCGAGGTGGAGTTCTCCCATACCTGACATGATGGTCTGGTTAGTCTCGTGATTTACTTTGACGCGGAAGGTCGGATCTTCTTCTGCAAGTCTCTGAAGACAAAGTCCGAGTTTCTCCTGATCTGCTTTGGTCTTTGGCTCGATAGCGAGAGAGATGACAGGCTCAGGGAATGAGATCTGCTCCAGGAGGAGTGGGTGGTCCTCATCACACAATGAGTCACCGGTGCGTGAGTCTTTTGGTCCTACCAGAGCAACGATCTCACCTGCATAGGCGGTATCGATCTCTTCGCGGGAGTTGGCGTGCATGAGCATGATGCGTGAGACGCGCTCCTTGAGTCCACGGTTTGCATTGTATACGTAGCTTCCTGACTCGAGTTTGCCTGAGTAGATACGTGCATACGTGAGCTTACCTACGTGCTGGTCGAGTTGGATCTTAAATGAAAGCGCTGAGAACTTCTCATCAGCAGTCAACATGCGCACCTCTTCTTTTGAGAGGTCGTTGATATTGTGACCAACGATCTTTTGCAAGTCGACAGGTGATGGCAAGAAGTCTACGACACCATCAAGTACTGGTTGTACTCCTTTGTTTCTCAAAGAAGTTCCACAGAAGGTAGGCACGATCTTGTAAGCTATCGTTGCGCGGCGGAGCGCTGCTCTGATCTCGTCGTTGGTGATCTCGACACCAGCCAGATACTTCTCAAGGAGGGCATCATCGGTCTCAGAGACCTTTTCGATGAGCTTGGCACGATACTCTGCCACCTTTGCCTTTACACTCTCTGGAATCTCTTTGGTGGTGGTATAGTCGGTTCCATCTTCTTTCTTGTCGTAGATGATAGCCTCCATGTCGATGAGATGGACGACACCTACAAAGTCAGACTCCTTACCTATAGGATAGGTAACTGCCACAGGGTTGCCTCCTAGTCTATCAGCGATCTCACCCAAGGTGCCTTCAAAATCAGCACCGAGCTTGTCCATTTTATTTATAAATACCAATCGGGGTACTTTGTACTTATCAGCCTGTCGCCATACCGTCTCTGATTGAGACTGCACACCTTCTTCAGCGTCAAATACAACCACTCCACCGTCTAGGACACGGAGTGAACGCTCAACTTCTGCGGTGAAGTCTACGTGGCCTGGAGTGTCGATCAGGTTAAAACGATAGCCTTTCCAAAAGGTAGTCGTTGCTGCAGAGACGATGGTGATGCCACGCTCTTTTTCCTGCTCCATCCAGTCAAGCTGCGTGTTACCCTCGTCAATATCACCGATTTTGTACGTGCGTCCCGTGTAAAAAAGGATACGCTCAGACGTGGTGGTCTTGCCCGAGTCGATGTGGGCGATGACTCCAAAGTTTCTGATCTTATCGAGTGCTACGTTGCGGTTGAGGGTTTTGACTGGTTGTGCGGCCATAAGTGAAAAAAATAATCAATAATCAAATTCCAAGCTCCAAATAATGTTCAATATCAATATTCAATCCATTTGACACATGGGTTAAGGATATTGTAATTGATCCCCAGGGATTTTTACTGTTACCACTTGAGATGTGCGAACGCTTTGTTCTGATCTGCTTGTTTCTCGACGTTTTGTCTCTTGGTCATGGCGGTGCCTACACCGTTGAATGCATCTTTGATCTCCACAAAAAGCTTGTCAGCAAATGACTTGAACTCTTTGTTTGATCGTGAACGTGCACCCTCCACTATCCAGTTAAGGGCGAGGAAGAGCTTGCGTTCTTTGCGTACTTCTGTAGGCACGAGATATGAAGCACCACCGAGTCGGCGTGGACGGACTTCCATAGCTGGTGACACGTTACCTATGGCTTTGTGCAAGGCCTTGAGTGGCTCTGGATCTACTTCCTTTAGTCTTTCGAGGACTTCGTAGACGATGCTCTCAGCAACATCTTTTTTTCCATGAATCATGATGTAGTTTATGAGTTTTGAAACTTCCAAACTATCATGGATAGGATCGAGCGCTACTGGTCTGCGGACGTATGAGTGTCGTGGCATAAGATATAAATGAAAAGTTCAAATTCAAAAATGTAAATTTGAACTAAATAATGCGAAAAGAAAGAATTTTTTCAGGCCGCCGGGAGGCGGCCTTACTCTCTCTTTTCAAATAATAATACCTACATGAATTTGTGAGCTTCTCTGAGTTTGTTCATGGCTCGTCAAGCTCACCATGACAAGTTAGAAAATTTCACTTGATCACGCCTTTGCTTCTTTTGGTTTCTTTGATCCGTATTTACTGCGACTTTGTCTGCGTGGGTCCTTGGATGAAGGAGTACCTTGGGTGGTGACACCTTGGGTATCAAACTTACCACGAACTATGTGGTACTTCACACCTGGAAGATCCTTTACACGCCCACCACGGATGAGCACGATTGAGTGCTCAGCGAGGTTGTGTCCGATACCAGGGATATAAGCAGTCACTTCTTGTTTGTTTGACAAACGTACACGTGCTACTTTACGTAGAGCGGAGTTTGGCTTTTTTGGAGTCATGGTACGGACTACGGTACACACGCCACGCTTGAAAGGACTGAGTGTAGGCACATAACGTCGCTTGACTCCATTAAACACCTGTTGGAGTGCTATGGAGCGATACTTGGTTACGCGTTGTGTACGCTTTGATCGCTTTTTAATGAGTTGGTTGATTGTTGGCATAAGCTTCTTTGAATTTCTGGTCGTACTCGGTGATCAACCCTTGGTTGACCGGAATGAGACGGCCGATTATAACATTCTCTTTGAGTCCGAGCAAGTAGTCAGTTTGTCCCTGGATGGCTGCCTTCGATAGAACACTGGTGGTCTGTTCAAATGAAGCAGCTGAGAGCCAGCTCTCTGTAAAGATAGATGCTCTGGTTATACCAAGTATAACTATCTTGCCAGTGGCTGGGCGTGCACCGAGTGCGAGCACTTTGCTATTTTCGATATCGTATCTCAGACGAGAGACTGTTTCACCCTTGATGAGTGAAGTGTCGCCCTCTTCTTCGATCAATATCTTATCTGACATCTTGCGCACGATGATCTCAAAGTGCTTGTCATGGATATCGATACCTTGTGACTCGTATACTTTTTGGATCTCGTCCACGAGGTATTGCTGAGCAGCATCGAGTCCGCGAATAGCGAGTACATCGTGCAAGTCGAGGTATCCCTCTGAGAGAGACTGACCTGCGGTGACGAGGTCACCATCGACGATGCGGAGTTTCTGAGACATCGGTACACGATACTCTTCCTCCTCGCCCTCGAGTGCTTTTATGCTGATGTTGTAAGTCTCGTTTGCAGAGTCCTCAGTCACAGTGGCACGACCAGTGATACCAACGATAGGTGAGATGATCTTTGGAGTACGAGTCTCAAAGAGCTCTTCCACACGGGGCAATCCCTGGGTGACGTCTGAGATGACGATACCTCCGAAGTGACGGACACGCATGGTCAGCTGAGTACCTGGCTCTCCAATCGATTGAGCTGCAAGCACTCCAGCAGGAGTACCAATCTCTACTACTTTTCCAGTGGTCATATCTGCGCCATATGAGCGACGACAAATACCTTGTTTGGCGGCGGAGAACAGAGGAGAGTAGACATCAACGCTCTTTATACCAGCATCAACGATCTCCTTCACCTTTTCTTCAGTGACCATCTCATTCTTTGCCAAAATCACCGTATCGCCCGACTTTACATCGTTTGCCACAAAGCGACCATAGATGCGCTTTGCAAACTTTTCACCACGTTCACCACTGGTGGTGATGGTGAGGAACTTGGTCATCTCACTCGCTTCTTCACGCACGATCATATCATGAGCTACGTCATGGAGACGACGGGTCAGGTATCCTGCATCAGCAGTTTTGAGAGCTGAATCAGCAAATCCCTTGCGTGCTCCGCGTGCTGAGATGATGTACTCAAATATATTCAGTCCATCGCGATAGTTTGACTTTGTAGGTACGTCGATGATCTTTCCCATAGGATCGACCACAAGTCCCTTGAGTGCTGAGAGCTGCTTGAGCTGTTCGCGTGATGCGCGAGCTCCTCCTGACTTGATAATCATCTTCACAGGGTTTTCCTCGTCGATAGCATCCCAGGTCATATCAGCAAGCTTCTCGGTGGTTTCCATCCAGAGCTTGTTGGTATAGCGGCGCTTCTCGTCGAGGGTCAAAAGTCCATCTTGGAAGTTGCCTTCGATGGTGCGTACTTGAGCTTCGGCTACTTTGATAGCATCATCCTTTCCATCAGCGACGATACAATCAAAGATAGATACTGAAAGACCTCCTGCTATGGTCGATGCCCAGAATCCGATAGACTTGATGCTATCGATGAGCTCACCTACTTTGTCATGATCATTGAAAAGCTTCACGGCCTTGGTGATCAGAGACTTGATGTCAGAAGCCTTTACTTCTTTGTTTATAAATCTGAGTTCTGCTGGCAACACTTCGTTAAACATGACACGACCAATGGTGGTCTTCATGGTCACTCCGTCGATATTTGCAAAGATTGGCTGTCTGAGCTCCACTTTGCCAAGATGATAGTGACTGATAGCTGTCTCTTTTGACTCAAAGAGGTGCAGACTTTCGTCTTTCATGTTTACAAACAGCTGATCCATCGAGGTCATATAGTACACACCGATAGCCATCTCTTTGTTTGGTATGACGATAGGCGAGCCATCTGAAGGCTTCAAGAGGTTGTGCTTTGCAAACATCTTCGTCTTTACTTCTTCGATAGATGCCTTTGAAAGTGGCAAGAATACACCCATAGCGTCTCCGTCAAAGTCTGCATTAAATCCTGCACAGACTGTGGGGTGGAGGCGAATGGCGATGTCGTCAGTCAAGATAGGATAAAAAGCCAGCATCGAGAGCTTGTGAAGGGTAGGAGCACGGTTCATGATGACGGGGTGACCCTTTACAACCTGCTCAAGGATATCGTAAACCACTGGCTGCTTTTCCTCGAGGAAGTTCTTGGCTGCTTTGATGTTTGGTGCGAGTCCACGAATCATAATCTCGTGGAGGAGGAATGGTTTGAAGATCTCGAGAGCCATATCCTTTGGAAGACCACATTGATCGATCTTTAGATTTGGACCTACGGTGATGGTCGAACGAGCTGAGTAGTCAACACGTTTACCAAGGAGGTTTTGACGGAAGCGACCTTGCTTACCACGGAGCACATCAGATAACGACTTCAACGCTTTGACTTGTGATGATCCGACAACACGCGACTTCCCTCTCGACTTTTGAAGGTCTATGAGTGAGTCTACCGCTTCCTGGAGCATGCGCTTCTCGTTTCGCAAGATGATTTCAGGTGCACCTAGATCGATGAGCTGTCTCAAACGATTGTTGCGGTTGATGACACGGCGATACAAATCATTCAAATCGGAGGTAGCAAACTTTCCACCTGCAAGCTGCACTACAGGGCGCAGATCAGGAGGGATGACAGGAAGGAGCGAGAACATCATCCAACTTGGCTTGATGTTTCCTTTCAAAAATGATTCGATGACACGAGACTTTTTGATCAGCTTTGTACGACGCTCACCCTTTGATTCGGAGAGTTGCTTCTGCACCTCGGTCATGGCCTCTGCGAGGTTGAACTTTTCGAGGATCTGAAAAACAACTTCAGCACCCATACCAACTTCAGCAAAGTTATCAAGTTCTTTTTCACGGAGGAAGAGGAAGTCTTCTTCTTCGAGTACTGAGTTTACTGCAGCTTCTTTTACCAGTTTGATCACCCGATCAAACGTGGCGGTGACCTGAGCTTTGCGTTCAGTAAATGCATCAGTCAACCTTTTTTGGGCTTCACGCTCTCGCAGATCGATTTCTGAGAGGGTGATATCACGCTGCTCGACTTTGGTGATTTTTTTGGTGGTGTCTTTCTTTTGTTTCTCGTATTCATTTGAAAGATCAACACGCTTCAATTCAAACTGAGCTTCGACTTGTGCAATGTCCTCGCCCTTTAGCTTTTCAAGTGCGGCTTGAGCTACTTTTTGTTCCTCGGTATGGATCCCGGTGACGAGATACGCTGCATAGTAGATGATACGCTCGAGCATCTGAACAGGGATATCGAGAAGTGCAGAAAGAGGAGAGTTGGCACCTTTGAAGTACCAAACGTGAGCGATGGGGGTCGAGAGCTTGATATGTCCCATGCGTTCGCGACGAACCACCGCAGTGGTTACCTCGACTCCACAGCGATCACAGATGATACCCTTGTATCTGATGCGCTTGTATTTTCCACAGTAACATTCGTAGTCCTTGGTAGGTCCAAATATACGCTCATCAAACAACCCATCCTTCTCTGGACGGAAGGTGCGATAGTTGATGGTTTCAGGCTTGGTAACCTCACCTTTTGACCACAACATGATGTTTTCAGGTGATGCGAGTCTGATTTGGAGACCTGCAAAACTGAGATTTGGTTTTTGATCATCCATAGGTATGTGGAAAATAATTAGCGATAGAGAAAAAGTGTTAGAGTGATAGTGACGCTGGCTCTTCGCCTCCGATATAGTCAACTGATAGACCGAGCGCATTCAACTCCTTGACGAGCACGTTAAATGATTCGGGTACTGACGATTGTGGGATATCCAAGCCTTTGATGATAGACTCGAATGCTTTTTGACGACCACGGACATCGTCTGATTTGATCGTGAGCATCTCTTGCAAGACGTGTGGTACACGGTGTGCCTCGAGCGCCCAGACTTCCATTTCTCCAAATCTCTGTCCTCCCATCTGACTCTTGCCTCCGAGAGGTTGCTGAGTCACGAGTGAGTAAGGTCCTACAGATCGTGCATGGAACTTGTCCTCGACCATGTGGATGAGTTTCATGATATAGCCTGTTCCGACGAGTACGGGACGATCAAGTACCTGCCCTGTTTGACCATCGTAAAGTGTCTGTTTGCCATCGACAGGGAAGCCAAGTTGCTTCAACTCGTTGATGATAAACGACTCCTCAACATGTTCAAATACGGGGATGTCGATGCGCATACCCTTTGCCTTTGCGATTTTGGTCAATATGGTTTCAAAAATCTGTCCCATGTTCATACGTGCCAACATGGATGCAGGAGAGATGAGAATATCAACGGGTGTACCATCGGCCAGGTATGGCATATCGTAAGAGGGAAGTATCTTTGCGATGACTCCTTTGTTTCCATGACGACCTGCCAGCTTGTCTCCGACTTGAACCTTGCGCAAGTTAGCGGTATAGACAAGTGCGCGCTTGAGCACCGAAGGCTCGAGCTCGTTTGGATCCTTTTGACCATCAATAGTCTCTACATTTACGACGACTCCACGTTTGCCATAGGGCACACGAAGTGAGGTGTCTTTGACATCTTTTGCTTTTTCGCCAAAGATTGCACGGAGCAAACGCTCTTCAGCAGTCAGCTCACGCTCGCCTTTTGGTGCGACTTTTCCGACGAGGACATCTCCGCCTTTGACCTGAGTTCCTTCGACGATGTACCCATCTTTATCGAGGTTTGCAAGAAGCTCTTCGCGTACGTTAGGTATATCACGGGTGAGTTCTTCGGGTCCAAGCTTTGTATCAACTACATCTGCCACAAACTCTTCCATAGTGATGGAGGTGAGCAGGTCTTCTTTGAGCAGGCGATCTGAGATGACAAATCCGTCCTCGTATCCATATCCATGGAGAGAGGTGTATGCGATAGTCAAATCACGACCAAGTGCGAGACGACCATTTTGTGTACCTGGCCCATCGATGACGAGGTCACCTTTTTTGACTTTTTGCTTGAGCTCCACATGGGGCTTTTGATCAAAACACACATCTTTATTGGTTCGAGCAAATCGATCGAGGTTGTAGTTGTATGCTTGTCCTGACTTGCCTTTGAGTGTGACACGACTTGCGTCGACATACTCGACAGTGGCATCTTCGGGAGCAAATACAGTACGACCCATGGCTGAGGAAACTGCAGACTCCATGCCAGTTCCCAGTTGAGGAGCGGAAGGGTTGATGAGCGGCACTCCTTGACATTGCATGTGCGTCCCCGTCAGTGCGCGAGTTGCTTCGTCGTTCTGGATAAAGGGAATCAGCGATGCCGAGATACCTATAGCTTCACGAGGAGAGATGTCAACGTAGTCGATCTTGTCGATGGCGACTTCGACCAGCTCGCCTTCGTGGCGTGCTACCACCATCTCATCGATGATAGAACCATCAGCATTGGTGCGGATCTTGGCTGAAGTGATAAAGAACTTATCTTCATCATCTGCCTGGAGATAGACCACTTCTGGAGTGACTATCATTTTTTTGCCCTTGGCAACTACCTTGTGGTAGGGCGCCTCGATAAATCCATATTTGTTTACTTTTGCATAGAGTGCGAGATAGGTCACGACTCCGATGTTTGGTCCTTCTGGTGATCTGATAGGACAGATACGACCATATTGTGATGATCCGATATCGCGGATAGAAAAGCTTGCACGCTCTTTCTCGATACCGCCGGGGCCTGCCACGGTGATACGTCTCAAGTTATCCAGCTCAGACAACAGATTGGTTTGATCGACGATATTTGAAAGCTGTGAGGTGCGGAAGAAGCTATTGATTGCAGTGGAGATGGGCTTGGTATTGATGACTTGCGAAGGAGCTACTTGAAGCTCTGAGGCCACAAGACTCATACGCTCACGAACTTCCTTCTCTGCGCGAACCATACCCACGCGCACTCCGTAGAGGGCAATGATTTCGCCCACAGTGCGAAGGCGCCTGTTGCCCAAATGATCAATGTTGTCGAAGTTGGTTTTGTTCTGGGTGAGGAGGAGGAGCTTTTTGATGGCCGCGACGACATCTTCTTTTTTCAAGAGATGATTTTCAGGAGTATTTTCAGCAGTGGTGTCGAGGCGACGATTGACCTTGTACCGACCTACGTCACCGAGTGAGTAGCGTTTCTGATCAAAGAAGATCATATTCAAAGTCTTGTATGCATTTTCGATGATGAGAGGCTCTCCTGGCTTTACCTTGCGATAAAACTCCATGACTGCATCCTCACGTGAGTGAGTGCGATCTTTTTTCAGAGTGGGCACGATATACTTTTCGACGAGCTCTTGATCGAGATCGCTAAACATGTTGCGGATAGAGTTGTTGTCGTCTCCCTCAAACAATCTGAGGAATGCAGTAGCGAGCAGCTTGCGCTTGCGGTTGATCTTTGCTTCGATCACTCCCTGTTTGTTGATGGTGAAGTCGAGCCATGCACCTATATACGGACGGATCTCAGTGTTGAAGAGTGTCAAGCCCGTGGCCTTGTCGATCTCGGCAGTCAGGTACGCCCCTGGTGCTCTAACGATCTGACTGATGACGGCACGCTCGATACCATTGATGATAAAGGTGCCACGATCGGTCATGATGGGGAGGTTACACAGGTAGACCTCTTGGATCTTGATGTTTTCTGCACGCTTGTTGTTCAGTTCGAGTTTTGCGTAGACGGGACGATCGTAGGTGAGTTTTTTGTGCTTACATACCTCAATCTCATGTCGTGGTTTGCCGTATGAGATATCGTGAAAGGTGAGGGAGAACTTTTTGCCCGTATAGTCTTCGATAGGGAAAAATCCCGCAATGGTTTGCTTGAACAATCTGTCTTCAAAGTCTTTCCAAGATTCCTTTTGAATCTCGATCAGATCGACTTGATTTAGCTGCTTTTCAGCAGTTCCAAGAACGAGAGTTTGTAACGCGGGGTTTTGGTGATCACGATTTTTTGCCATATCGCGTACTACAGAAGAGTGTGCAATTTTTTTTAACAACAAAAACCGCTACAAAGAGTGCCGGCTAGGTGTATATTATAGCGAAGGATTGAGCACTGTCAAACCTATTTTGTGTTCTGGTTTTTCTGCGCCCAATAGTTGTTTGCGCGGAGGAGTGAATCAAAGGTGCCCGCATCCTCATAAATACCGTTCAGCACGCTCACTTTGAGCTCACCCAAGACAAGATATTGGTTGATGACGTCAGCTATCTCATACTCTCCCCGACCTGATGGCTGTACTTTTTTTGCAAATTCGACTGCACGGGAGTCGACCACATAGAGTCCCACCATCGCAAAGTCACTTTTTGGCTCTTTTGGCTTTTCGACTATGGAGAGCACCTTTTTATTCTGATCAAACTCGATGACGCCATATCGCTGAGGATCTGGTACCTGTTTTGCAAATACGTGCCCACCACCCTTAAAATTTGCTATGGTGTCAGAGAAATCCTCGTCAAAGATGTTGTCGCCCAGTATGAGCGTCGCGTTGTCTCCGTGCATAAAGTCCTCACCTATGACAAATGCTTGAGCAAGTCCCTTTGGCTCCTCTTGGATCTCGAAGGTGAATTTACACCCAAAATCACGACCTGAACCGAGGAGGTTCATGAACTGTCCTGCATACTGGGGCGCTATGATGATGAGTATGTCGGTGATGCCTGCGCGCTTCAGGGTATCTATAGGGTAATAAATCATCGGTTTGTTGTATACAGGGAGAAGCTGCTTTGAGGTGATCTTGGTGAGGGGACGGAGCCTGGTTGCGCTCCCGCCTGCGAGAATGATGCCCTTCATAGGATGCTTTTAAATTGATAGTACGGGGGGATTGTACTCTGATAGGGAGCAAATGTAAATGTGAGGGTGAGGCCCTCGTACACGTTTCATATAAAATTATCTATATCGCCAGACGATACTACGACTGATCTCATGGAAAGATCAGTGTCAAGGAGAAAAAGAGGATCATAAATCCAATCAGTAAGTACTCGAGGAGCACCCGGAGCCGAAAGGATCTGGTGACTATATGATGATAGACTCCCCAGAGGATATAGAGCGATGTGAAGGCAAGGACCGTGTAAAACTGCATCTGACGATACCCTATGAAAAAGCGAGTGGCACAGACAAACATGATGGCAGCCAAGATGATAAAGGTATAGTCAAAGAGATGGGTGTGCCAGACTTCGCGGTGGATATGTCTAAAAAAATGTTTCATGTACAGTGATCAACTTACAATATACTGCCTCGACCCAAAAAGAACATTGCTATGAGTACTGCTACCAGAAAGATAATATGCGCCACATGTTTGCCTCGATGAGCCAGATGCTCGGTCTCACTCAGATGATAGAGGTCTATGACAAATGCCGATACGAGAAACGCGACGAGGAGTGCCACGATAGTCTTAAATGCGGGATACAAATCGAGTGACAGAGGTTTTGGTTGGGGATACCTTGCTTGAAGCACGACCCCAGACAGATCGGCATTTGGGGTAGGAGCGATGGTGGCAGGCACTATCACTGGTTTTTGAGTATCTGTCACCGTTGGCACCACGGCCGCGACACGCGCCATCTCGCTTTCGGCACCGTTTACCTCTCGACGAACAGACTGAGTGGGAGCAGGCACCTCAGTTGGCACGGTGGGGGCAAGAACGGATTTACTTCCAAACATCTGTACCACGAGCGTAGTGTCCTCGCCGCCCAAATTGCCATTTACCACTGCAAAACCTACGTCACGATAGGATGATTTTAAAATATTTTCTCGATGCGTAGGGGAGTCCATCCATGCATCAACCACCTCTCCACTAGTGACATAATTTTTAGCAAGGTTTTCTCCTGCTGTATCGTAGCTGTATCCTGATCCGAGGATAAACGTCCAGGGACTCTCGCCATTTGGTCCGAAGTGCGCCCAGTAGCCTTTTGCAAACATGTCTTGTGCCTTCCCCGCTGCGGCTGAAGCAAGTTGGGTGTTGTACGAGAGCTCAGGGAGGCCATTATTTACTCTTTTTTCATTGGTGACCGAAAAAAGTCTATCAACACTGATATCGGTCGCGAAACCAAGCACGTTGCCTGTTTGTGTTCCAATATTCTTCAACACTACAAAGCTTGCCATGCCAAGGATCAGATATGCAGTCAGGGCAAGATGTCCGATCGAAGAAGGATGATGATCATTGTGACGTCCAGGTATAAAGGCATGACGCAACGATTTTTTGAAAACGGTAAAAGTATCCATGGGTACCCAGCCAGTATACAGATAGGACGCCGATCAGGTCAACCCCAACATCTCTCACGCTCCCGCCACGGGTGGAGATAAAGGTTTGATGATACTCGTCAGTACACGCATACAAAAATGCCAGCAGTACGGCGAGCCCCCAGCTATTTTTTCGATGAGTGGAGTGATCCAATGCCCACGCGTAAGAAATCGTGAGCAAGCCATAGCCCATGGCGTGGAAGGTCTTGAGTATGAGAAAGTTCACCGCTGGCTCAATACTTGCCTGTACATGTGATTGATTTGACATGACAAATATAAACACCATGATCACGAGTGAGGGGATCCACCGTGCAACTGCCTCGATTCTCGTATGACGCGCCAGAGTGACCATGCACCTATCATACCAAGGATTATTTGGACCACGGTGAGTATCGTGGTATCGGGCGTTGCTGCAAGCTCGCGTGTAGAATCCATCTCTGAAGTCTCATCCGGCACCTCAGGTAACTGTGTCGTAGTGCGAGGGATGACTACTGATTCTAAAGTTTGAGACGTGGTACTGTATCCGAGTACTGAGCCAGCTCTGTTGCCCGTTGGTGAGAGGATATTTTGGGTTCCTGAGCTGAGGGAAACACGTGGGGTAGAGGTTGGCTGGGGAGTGGCTTTTGGCGCGGTGCCGGTCTTTGATGTGGGCGTGGCTGTGGGAACGGGAGTAGAAGTGGGTTGAATGCAGAAAGTATTTGCAAATCCCCGCGTAGGATTTTGCCTACACCACGATTGGTCGGTGGGAATCGATTTTCCCCAGGACTGTGACTCGGTAGAATCGCCATAGGTAAACGTTTCAATGACGGTGCCGGCGGGATTGATGAGACGCACGGTGTCGCCATCATTGTTCATAAGTGCAGAAGTGAACTCAACCACTGCATACCCATACGCACCAATATCCAGAGAGATAGTTCGGGGACTTGAGCCACTGTTTACTTGATCGTCAAGTTGCCAGTTTCTGAGGAGGGCAGTGGCCCCTGAACTGTTATATAACTCGAGCCACTCATTTTGTCCGCTGGGCGGATGGGGATATATCTCCGATAAATGGATGGAGGATGGGGTGGTAGCAGTAGGGGTGGGAGTGATTGACGGTGTGGGGGTTGGGGTGAGCGTTGGGGTAGGTTTTGGAGTGATAGTCGGAGTAGGTTGGGGCGATAGTGTGATGGTCGCTGTAGGAGTCAGAGTGGGTGTCGGTGCACAGGGAGTATTTGCCACTCCTTTGGTTGGAGGTTGCAGACAAAATAGTACCGAGGTGATGGAGGTGCGCGACCAGCTGACAAATTGTTCTGCATGTTCATAGATAAATAGCTCAAGGGCTGAGCCATCGGGCTGGATCAAACGGACAGAGTCGCCTGTATTGTTTAACATAGATTTGGCAAGCTCGATGACTGTATAGGAGTGACCACTCACCACTCCCGTCAACATCTGTGAAGTCGAGCCTCCATCGGCAATATCATCGATTGACCATCCCGAGAGGTTGACGCTTGAATCACCATCGTTATAGAGTTCTACCCACTCAGATTGATCGTCTGCGGGATATGCATGCACCTCCGATATAAATAGTTTTGGTTGCGGAGTAGGTGTAGGGGTCAGCGAAACGGTTGGAATTGGAGTCGGGGAGAATAATGGAGTTGGAGTAGTGGTTTGGGTGGGTGTGGCTGTGGGTGTGGCTGTGGGTGTGGGGTTTGGAGTCGGGGTACTAGTTGGAGTCGACGAGGGGGTGGGTGAGCTGGCTACAGATATGCAATCTGTAGCCAGCTCATTGGACAGTCCAAACGAGGAGTTTTCGATGACCCATGTAGCGGAGCCGTCGGGTTTTCTCAGATGCGATTTTCCTACACCTGGCCCCGTGGTGTAGGCACGTGAGTCTATGAGGACCGCACCCGCTGACACCGGAGAGGCGGTGTTATTAAATAATCGAACGGTATCTGACGAACTAGAATTGAAGTTAAAACTACCACTCGTATATACGAGACATTTGTTTGGTTGGATAAGTTGAGTTTGCGGAGTCGCAGAAGGTATCTGATAAAAGGTAGTACCACTATCATCATCGATATACCAGCCATCTATATACATCGGGTCTGGTCCCGTGTTGTACAACTCAACCTTTTGTGGGGAGTCGGTCGCGAACTCATTGATGACTATGGCTGCAGAGACAGAAGAAGGAACAAATAGAGCACACGCGGTGATAAACACGATGATGATACGACGATCCATATCACTCAAATACTGCTGCGCGACCTGACAAACTATAGTATTGTGACAACTTTAGATCAGGACCATAAATAGGATCGTTCATGATGTACTCTCCATCTACCTTTTTCTTTAGTACCACATAGTGACTCTGGCCTCGGACAGAGGTGATTACGGGTATGTTTCGATTTAGATATCCATCTATCTCAGAGTTTGGTATCTCGTGATAGTTTAAGCCCGCGGGCCAACCACCGTTAAAATTCGCGGGACCATATGCCCATGCACTAAAGGGGAGGAAGTACTTTGCATTGGATGAGAAGAAGAGTGGAGTAGTGGGGTGACCATAAAAGGTAAGCACCATGGAGAGAGAGGATATGAAGCATCCCACATCAAGCACCGTTTCATTTGAGTTGCCCATGTATGCACCTGCCCAGCGTTCATCACGTTGTGAGTAGTACCACCCACCCTCACCTGTACCCAGTGCTCCTGCCGCGATGGTGTTGGTCCCTGTAGATTGTCGAAAGTTTTTGAGTGAGAGTATCTGGGCCTTTGCTTCAGCGATCTTTGCTTGATATTCAGACTCTTGGTTTTTGGTGGTCGCGATGAGGAGACGTTTTGATTGTTGCTGATTGGCGAGGTCCAGCTGTTCACGCTGTAGCTCTTTTTGCAATGTGAGGAGCTCTTCTTCGATCTTTTCACGTTTCTGTTTTTCATTTTCAAAGTTTTGTTTGGTTTCCTCAGTTTGGATCACGAGCTGCTGTGCTTTGTCCTCGGTGACTTTGCGATATTTGAGAGTGTGGATGAGTGAGGTGGCATTGTCAGCATTGAGCAGGTAGTCGATGAGGGAGATGGTGCGCTGTTTGTAGCGCTCTCGTGCGGCTACCACATAGTTTTTGAGTTGAAGATCCAGCTTCTGATCGAGGTTTACGATGCGTCCTGAGAGGATCTCTGCCTCCTTTTTGACGCGCACGATCTTTGCCTCTGATTCCTCGATTCTAAGTTGTGTGACATAGGATTCCTTATCCAGATATTGGAGCTGACCTGCAAGAGTATTGGATTCCGCGCGCTTATCACTCAGCCTTTTTTCGTACTCGGATATTTTCTGCTCAAGCTGAATCTGTTCGGATGTCACTGCGCTATTTGTGGGGCTTGGGGTCGCGCTCTGTGCAAATACTGACCCACAAAAAACACAAAGAAGGAGGATGGTCACGATAGAAGCATACGCGGAGCGTCGCATGCACTCACGGTACCATATTTGCGCTCGAAAGGCAAATAGAATCGGGGGATTTTGCTATCAAGCTATCAAGCTCCGAGCATTACAAACTTTATAACATTATAAACTTTATAACATTATAAACCTTACAACTATTACAGCATGCACGAGTCCTACATGCCTTTGCAATTTATCCCGAATCATCTATCATTTGATTCGATGAACTATGATCATTCGCTCAATCGGCTCAAAGGAACCCTCGGTGAAGCCCATGCAATCGAGTATTTGCAGAAAAAAGGCTACAAATTGATAGAAAAAAACTACTATATACGTGGAGGTGAAATCGATATCATTGCTGAGACGCCCCGAGGTGCGATCGCGTTTGTCGAAGTGAAGGCGCGACAGGATCTGACCCATGGAAAACCTCACGAATCAGTCACTCCGACGAAGCTCAAACGACTATACAAATCGATACAGTTGTATCTGTTGAAAAACAAACTTCACCAGCGTAAACTGTCCCTCGAAGTCGTATCGATCATCTTTAAAAACGATATGTCTGTCGCGCATATTGACCACTATGATGATCTAGCCAGTCATATGCACCTCGGATGAGAAACTGAGGTAAAACCGCAAGCCCTCTCAACTACCAAAATGATCCCGCTCACGCGGGATTGTTTTTTTGGACCCACGCAATTGTCTTTTTTTGTGGTTGTCATCTTGACTCCTCAAACATCGTTTGAGGGTGGAAAGATCTCATTCATCCTGAGTGGATCTTTAGTCTTGCATTCCCACCCCATCTGGACAATCTATTGCTATAATTCACTGTTCTCTTTGCAGATTGAAAATTGCACATTGGACATTTGTTTTCTAGCCGGTCCCATCTTCTAGAGGCCTAGGAAACCGGGCTTTCATCCCGGTAACACGGGTTCGAATCCCGTTGGGATCACCATTTTGGAAATCGTAAGATGGTTGGAAGCAGTGCTGTCTGCGCCCGCCTCCACAGCCAGCGCTGCAAAGGCATAATTCAAATTCGCCGAGAGCCGCCGATCCATTGAAAAAAGAGTTGGCTCGAACAATCCACCAAAGGCGGATCAAAGGAAAACACAAAAGTTTTAAAGAACTTTTTCCTTTTGTTTTTCAACTTAAAAGGCGCAACCGGTGGACTCAACAGGAAATGTCTTCCGTTGTCCGATTGTGCTATTAAAAAAGATATTTCCGCAAATGTTGAGTATATAATATACATATAACAGAAAAAAGTTCAGTAATAAGTCTCCACAGAAAAAACTTTTACTATTAAAACCTCAGATTTATTTAAATATTGTAATTATGATTGAGAAATGAAAGAGTCGATGTTGCCATTGGATACGGGAGTTGAGTATGTTGTTGCTGAAAACTTGCGACTTAATTTTCCTCGACACGAAATTGCTATTCCGTTTACAGAAGCTGGAACTAAGCTCGGCTCGAATTTTAGAGAAATTGCAGAAAAAGTTAATGAAATGCATGATACGTTTGGTTTGTGTGGTGTATTGGCTGTAACGGTGAATGGACTACTAGCTAATCCCAATGCTTGGCAAGATGTAAACTTCGATCCAGTCGAACTAAAAACAAAATTTGATAACTGGTCGAAAAATCACACAGGCGACTCTGCATGGATGTGGTTTGATAAAACTCACAAAAATAGATTTACCAAAGGACCAAACGATTTTGCAGTTCTTACCGAAACTCAATTACAACAAATTACTCCACGACTAGACGAAAATAAAATAAAAAGAGTAGTTTTTGATGTTGCGCGTTGGCAAGATGCCCTGCATTTGCAGGAAGAAAATCGGCTAAAACCACCTGATGAAAAACTTGATTTTGTTGGGGTTACTTCACCTGATCTATCCAGAATTTTCGATCAATTAGCTGACAATGAAGGAATAGACATAGCAGTGCTATGCAAATATCCTGTTCAAAAAGGAATACATACTCACTGGCTAGCGGCAAGAAGGCAATCAGATGGGAATAAACTTTTAATAGCGGGTGACCTAAAACCTTTTGGGATTCCGGCAGTCGGCATTTCTGTTCCTATTGATGATACACTCAAAGCAATGGGCCGTGTAATTGGGGCAAGCCCAACTACACAACTTACAAAAGCTCTAGCTGAATCTAATACAGCAGATAGAAATTTACATAACGAAAAAATGTTTTTAATGAATTTAGTGAGAAGAAGATTTTAAGGAATTTCCGTGTCCGTGCACGGAAGGGTAGGGCAAGGACACCTAAATCTTTCCTTGCACGAACGAAGTGTGAGTAAAAAATCGCGTGCGCAAAAAATAACAGAAGCGCTGCGGTGGGTGCGCCGCGCAACATTGCAAGCCGAGCGGAGCGAGGCGAGCTAACACGATTCTTTGAAATGCGTTCGAATTTGTTCAAAAACGTTCACCAAAGTAAATCTGCGAAGCGTTCAGGAGCTCCTTCTAATTCCTGATATCATTTGGTAATTCGCGAGTCTTTAATTGTTTGCAATCATATGTACAAAAAAATCGTTCTCGGTGGGGGATGCTTTTGGGGGATGCAGGAGCTCATCAGAGCTCGGCCAGGTGTCGTGTCGACGGTCGTGGGATATGCGGGTGGGAAGGTGCCTCATCCGACCTATGAGAATCATGAGGGACATGCCGAGGTGGTGGAGATCACCTATGATCCTGAGCTGACCAGCTATACAGATCTGCTCGACTTCTTTTTTCAGATCCATGATCCCACGACTTTGAACCAGCAGGGCAATGATCGCGGGACATCCTATCGCTCGGTCATATTTTATGCTGACGAGACGGAGAATGCAGAGGCACAAAAGATGATCCAAATCGTAAATGACTCAAAGCAATGGAAAGGTCCAGTGGTCACGACACTCGAGCCGCTCGTCTCCTTTACCAAAGCCGAGGAGTACCATCAGGACTATCTCCAAAAGTATCCCGCAGGCTACACTTGCCACCGCAGATGGCGGGGGAGCTATATCAAGTAGAGTTTCCAGGTAAGGGTTTGTGATATGCTTAGAGCATATATGGAAAATCCAATGCCATCTACTCAAACTCCTTTACTATCTCACACAACTCCCTTACAGTCGCCACCGCAAACTTCTCCAAAGCAGAGATATATACTCGCTGTTCTTATAGGAGTCATCGCTTTGTGCATTGTCGTGGGTAGTGGAGGATATTATCTGGGGAGGAAAAATCAAAACAATAGACCCGTAATTGTGTCATCTCTTGCTCCTACAAGTATCCAAATATCATTAACGCCGACCAAACCAGCTGAGGAAAGTACTCCAACAATGTTGCCAGATTGGAAATACGAGACTGATTCTGAGTGTGGAGTCACCATGCCTATCCCTCCAGCTGAATCACCATACATAACTTCGTCGATCGGGGAACATGATATGGATGCAGGTCATATCTGGATACTTACTCATGCTGGAGCGTATCCAGAGTTAATTGCAAAAGTAGCTGACACCTATGAATCGATACATACTTATGCAGCAATGTTTGGTTCAACAAAAAGAAGCCTCGGAAGTGGGTATATTTCCAGCATGGTAACAGTTCACTGTGCTCCAAACAGTAATGGATACAATAATGACCAACTAGTCACTGTGCTAAAAGAAAAACTCAATGAGTACAATAAAATCCCTCATCAAAGCGAGCACGGTAAACAGCCTGATAGATATGTTCTAACATCAGTAATAGATGGAAAAAGATGGGGTCAAAATGTAGTTGATATTCAGTTTGATGAAGTTTCTGATACTGGAGAAAAAGTTAGCAAAAACAATACCATGTTTAGTACCCCAACGCATATATATCAAATCAATATTGATGGGCAATCCCAAAATTCATTTATCAAAGAAACTGCTCAGAAAATATTTGAGAACCTATTGATTAAAAATCTAATAGGTACAGATATGTCTAAAGACGATAATACGAGCAATGCCTCTGTTACCGCGACAGAAGGATGGAAAACGTATACAAATAGCAAGTATGGCATTTCTTTTAAATATCCGGACGACTATCAGGTTGAGGAGAGAGTGGATGGATTTTTTGTGATCTTCAGGCAGCATCATGGACTGTCTATCGACGCACGGCAGCTTCTAATCGAGCAAAGCTCACTTACTAAAGCAATTGACTGGGCATATTCTGCGTTGAATGTGACACAAAAATCTCAGTTCGGTAATTGGATAGTATTTTATGGAATAGGAAAAGAAAATATGTTGAAAGATGTAGAAATAAAGCACGCAGTAACACCATATAGAAATGGTGTTATCTCAGTAGAGTCATCTCGCAACTCAATTAGCAAGGAGGTATTTGAGAGTATTGTTAAGTCTATTCAATTTGCACGCTGATCCATGTTGATGGAAGGAGACTTATATGAGCCGACTACTGTACGCCCCCTCCCCATCCCAACATGTCGGGATGGGGATACCCCCTCGTCCCGCTGTGTGGGATAAATTCGCGAACGAGGGGGAGTCGCGCGGACATTCATATTCTTTCCTTCTCATCCATACTCAGTCGGATCATAGTAGAATGTGACAGTATATGCATCATGAGAACTCAGATCGAGCAAACCTCACTTCATCTTGGATAATGCGAGCGATTATCGGCGTACTGATGATAGCGCTCTCCATTCTCCAACTGCACAATATCTCGCTGTATCCAGTCAAAAAAGGGTTTGATGGACTAGATCACGCGCAGTATATACAGATCATCTCGAGTGAGCGGCGGCTGCCGCTCGCAAACGAGGCGTGGGAGACGTATCAGCCGCCTCTCTACTATCTCATCACCTCAGTACTCCCCAATGTAAAGACTGTGCAGTATGTGGGCTTTTTGATATGGCTGGGGTTTTGCCTACTGAGCTACACGTTTATTCGCAATCTATTTGCTGATCGCATCTATGCATATATTTCAGTGTTTCTCGTCGCTTCGCTCCCCATGGTGCTGTATCTGACGCCCATGGTGAGTAATGAGTTTTTCTCTGGACTTCTCATGAGTTGTGCTCTGGTCTATTACGCACTTCATTTTCACCTACACAAAGGAGGTTTGCGCCGCACCGATATCATCCTGGGTGGGCTTTTAGGTATGGCACTTCTTGCAAAAGCCACAAGCATCGTGTTGGCCGTCAGCATCTGCATAGATACATTTGTCTCCCTGAGATTTGATATCCGGAAAACCGTGCATCGTCTGAGATGGGTCCTTTGCATAGCTTTTCTGATAGCCGGGTGGTTTTATATCCGCAATCTCTATAACTTTGGGAATCCAGTCGCATCAAGCATAGATTTTCTACCCTCTACGGTATTTAACCAAGATCCAGGATATCGAGATCTCAGGTTTTTCCTGGATCCGATGGGGTTTTTGAAACTCGACATATCATATGCGCACCACTATTCGCTGTGGGCGGGCACATACTTTAGTTGGTTTTATGATGGTCACAATGCGCTCCTCCCCGTGCAGGAGTTTTCCAAAGCTGGCATCGCGCTGGTCTTGGCCTCTATACCGATCACGATCATGACCATGAGAGGTGTGCTCAATGCATGGCAAGATAGAGCTAGATACAGAATCATGTGGATGTATCCCACCATACTTTTCATCTCGTATATTGCGTACAACTTCAGACTCCCATACTACTCGACGGTGAAAGCGATTTTTCTCACGAGCACGATCATCCCCTGGATTTACTTTACGATACATGGCATCCAGTCACTCCCCAAAAAGGCGTATGTGCCATGGGTACTCAGTGGATTCGTCATTCTTTACGTGCTTCTGGTGGTAAAGAACTTTTGGATAGTAGGGTGGTGGTATGATTATATGAAGTGATTCGTGTTGCGTATGTCATCTATATCAAAGCCGTATACGCTGATAGCCACTACACACGCTGAGCACCTGCTGCGACACATCAAGCCAACTGATACAGTCCGAGTTGCTTCACTTCTAAAAAACAGTGATCACAAGCGACTATTCCCTGATGGTGAGGTATATGTAGAGGTGTCAGATATGCCACGAGGTCAGCGCATCGTAGTCCTGCATTCAGGCGCACCAGATCCAAACACCGGCATCATCGAGCTCGAACTGTTACTTCAAACACTGTTACGTCTCGGCCATCAACATATTGAAGTGTGTTTTAGCTACATGCCATATGGCATGCAGGACAATCCAAAATCTACGCATGCTGCTCACAGTGCTGAGGACTTGGTTCGAAAACTCGTGCAGTACCATAGAGTGAAGCAGATATATGTCCTCGACGCACATTTTGCAAAACAACCGTGGGTAAAAAAATATCCCCTTCGTTTCATAAGCGCGTTTCCCCTTTTAGAAAAGGCAGTGACAGTGGCATATCCAGATGTCATATTTCTTGCGCCAGATACAGGATCGCAACAACGGCTCGGTATCAGCGGTGCGAAAAAGATCCGCACAAATTCATTCGAAGTAGAGATAGTCACCGAAGCAAACTTTCGAGAACGTATCGAAGGAAAGGTGATCGCTGTAGTTGATGATTTGGTTGAGACGGGTGGGACGATGACGGCATTTGCGGCGACGTGCAAGGCACATGGTGCTACGAGGGTGGTCGCCGCCGTCACACACGGACTACTGCAAGAGGGGATCGTGCGATTGCAAAAGTCATATTCGAACCTCTATCTGACTAATAGTATCGATCGTCCCGCTGCAACTATAGATGTGTCCACGTTGATCTTGGAAAGTCTCAGCTCATCAATGGGCACATAGGGCGATCGTGGGGAGATGAATCTGCTAGACTTTCGTATGCAGTTGCGATATATACCGCTCGTTTTATTTCTGGCTATTGGACTGATCATGGCCATTTCCTTGGTGAAGTCAGAGACTACCAAACCGTTCATATCTACTCGAAATGCTGCCGTGCCTACTCCATCGCTTAGCGATACAGATGGGGTCAAAGTCATAGGCAGGTTTACCTATGATCTCATACCCCTTGAAGGGAAGCGGGTTGCGCTCTACCCAAATCACGATACAAAGCTCTCCTCGTCAGAACTCGTGGCAAAGTATGGGTGCGAGAGTGCAACGAGTGGGAGCTTCTATGGGCTCGATGACAAGCCGATCGGATTATTCATCAGTGAGGGGAGGCAGATCCAGAGTGAGTCGAGTAGTGATCTGTTTATCGGCTTCCTATCATCTGTTGATGGCGAACGGATGGTGATTGGGCGCAGCGCGCCCACGCGTGTCGCGTGGGCGCTCCAGTCAGGACCCATCGTGTGGGATGGGGGACCCACGGTCTTGCGACTTGCGACTGATAAGTCTGCACGGAGGATCGTGGCGGCAACTGATACCTTTGGCCGAGGATATCTCATCGTCTTGCATACGATAGACAGTATTCACGACGGTCCACTACTGACAGAGCTGGGCCAACTCGTGGCTGATATTGGAGACAGAGAAAAAATCTCAGTTGAAACCGCGCTCAATCTCGATGGAGGGTTCCACTCATTCTTTATCCATGCTGACACCAGGCTTCATGCACTGGCGACACCGGGGAGCGTGATATGCGTGCAGTAATTAATAATGAATAATTAACACGAATATAATTTAATTGGATCTTTCTCCGCCGAATCGGCGGATTGTGAATTTGATTACTGGAGCCTGACGTTCTCAAGTGAGATCTCTCCACCCTCGCTCCGCCTCCTCGGCGGATTGAGGAGTCGAGATGACGGAAATTTTGCCATCAAGTTTGACATCCTTCATCTTCCAAACCTCATCACGATCACGCACTCGCCTTTGATTGAGGAGAGATTTGCGTCAGGAGCAGAGGCGACGATGAGCTCCTCGAACTTTTTGGTGAGCTCGCGCGCGATCACGAGTTCTGCATTTGGATAGGCGCTTCGAATACTAGCCACCGAAGCAGCGATGCGCTCAGGAGAGTCAAAGGCGATAAAGACCGTGCCATCGAGGAGCTCGTGCACCACAAAGAGCTTTGCGGCAAGCTTTTTTATGTCATTTTCTTTGCGTGGGAGGAAGCCCACGAACATAAATTGGTCATGTTTCATACCAGACAACACCAATGCAGTATCGACTGATGAGGGTCCGGGTATCACCGTACAGGGGATATTTCGTTTTCTCACGGTCGAGATGAGGAGCTGTCCCGGATCGCTGATCAGGGGCATACCAGCCTCACTGACAAGTGCTACCTGTTTTCCTTCGGTGAGCCAGCTGATGATATCTGGCAGCTTTTGGAACTCTACCTCTTTGTAGTAGGAGACGATCATGGCTTTTTTGGTGATGGGATGCTCATTTTTTTCACAGAGCTCGACGACTCTCCGCCACAGCGCATCAAATGAGCGTGTGTCCTCAGTCAGGATCACCTCAGCATAAGCAAGCGCGTATGCAGCGCGTAGAGACAGATCGCCGAGGTTGCCGATAGGGGTGCCGATGATGGTAAGCATAGGTATTAGTCGGTAAAACTTGCAAGGTCAGCGCTCAGGTGGCTGTAATCATTTACTGAAATCAGCTTCCATTTGTCACCGATAACTTCAAACTCGGTAATGCCCGTATTTATGGTTCTAAAATGGTGGCGCATATCAGTCAAAAGGCGGGGAGTGAGACGCTCACCAAAGAGCACACGTCCCATAAATGCGCGTATAAAATACCCATGTGACACCACCACTACGGTCCCTTCGCACGGCACAATCGCCTTTGATTGCGCGTCATGGACGCGCTGCACGATCTGGTGATGGGACTCAGCGTCCTCGAAGGTTTCGCCCGCAGCAAATGCACTCGAGTATGCGTCGTGAATCTTTTTATACTGCGGAGTATTCTTCGTCATGCCAAACATACTACTCGGACGTACTCGCTCGACCAGAGAAGGAGACTCGATGAGTTCACATTTGTGAGCGCGCGCGATCATCTGTGCCGTTTCGCGCGCGCGCTTCAAAGTGCTGGTATAGATAGCGTTGATTTGAAGTTTTGCCAGGCGGTCGCTCACCAAGGCAGATTGACGTCCTCCTTTTTCAGTGAGCGACGGGTCGTGTTGAAATGTATCACCCGCGTTGGTATCTGATTCCCCATGTCTGACGAAGAGCACTTTCATATGAAAGGTATTGTACTCCATGGTATGATGAGAAAGAGGCTTGGGCTCACATTATATTTTGCCCTCGCACTCTCAACTTATGCACTTCGATCTTATCGGCACACTCAGAGACCTCGGACCATATGCCATGTGGGCTATCTTTGCCATTGTTTTTGCTGAGTCAGGACTTTTCTTTGGCTTTTTCTTGCCCGGTGACAGTCTTCTTTTTTCAGCAGGCGTGCTCGCCTCTCAGGGATTTATGCCTATAGGCATCTTGTGCATCGGCTGTTTTATAGCTGCAGTAACTGGCGATTCGATAGGGTATTGGTTTGGGAAAAAGTATGGACGGGGTGTCTTTGAGCGGGAATCATTACCCTTGGTCAAAAAGCACCATCTCGAACAGGCAGAGAAGTTTTATGAAAAGCATGGGCGCAAGACCATCATCCTCGCCCGGTTTGTCCCTATCGTACGCACGTTTGCGCCGATTGTCGCAGGGATCGCTCAGATGCACTATCGCACGTTCATCAGCTACAACATCATCGGGGGATTTGTATGGGCAGTCGGAGTCACACTGGGTGGATATTTCCTCGGCTCGTTTATACCCGCAGATAAGATCGATAAATATTTGCTTCCGATCATTTTAGCCATTATAGTTATATCAGTCCTGCCCGCCGTGAAGCATATCCTTGATGAAAAGAAGGCGTCAAAGAAAAGCTCAGGAGATCCAGCAGACAACCTGATACTACCCTAACTATACCTATGCACTGCTACATCTCACCAGTCAGCTACCCACACACGGCAGTCTTGGCTATCGTGGAAAATATCACGTGGCTCGTGTGGAACATCTCCCTTGCTGCCGTATCAGTATTTGCAGCATATCAAATGAGCAAGACCCGCCACAGAACTCTGCGTGTGCTCTTTGCTGCAATCTGGATCCTCTTTATACCAAACACGCTGTACATGCTCACCGATGTGATACATATTATCGGACAGTTTGGCACGATAAATAAGTTTGTAGATGTATTTTTGTTCCTATGGTACACCTCGATGATCACCTTGGGCATCTCTTGTTATGCGTGGAGCTTTGAGTGGATGCTACAGTATCTGAGCAAACACACAAAACTGAGTCATCAGAGTATATATGCGATGGGGGTATTGATGAATATCCTGATCGGCATAGGCATCGCAATGGGACGATTTGCACGCACAAACTCATGGTATGTGGTGACACAGCCAGGACGGGTGTTTTCAGATTTGCTTTCGATATTCACCTGTAACTATGCCCAATGGTTTGTGGTTGCCTTTGCAATCGGTGGCATGGGGATCTTCCACATACTCTATACACGGATGTTTTTGCACACCATAACGCTTCACCATAAGGTAAAATCTACACGGAAACATAGTCGCAAGTCGACAGTCATCAGCCGTTAGTCATAAGTCGTCAGTCGACAGGTCTAGGCGAAATTTAAGCAGGAGCCTCGAATGAAACCCCTACTTTGATATCAATGGGACTTTCGATTGTGAGTGATCTATGTGTCATCCCGCCATGGCGGGATCCCACACCAATAATATAGGCTCTAGACCAGCATTCTCATGCTAGAATCTAGATATGGATTGTAATAACGG
>CAZUKL010000010.1:0-51641 GCA_964620925.1 uncultured Gammaproteobacteria bacterium
AACACTTAAAAGTCACATCCTCAATGGAATCGCCGGAAAGAACTGAATAGTTACACATTAGACAGTGCAAAATGTAAAATGCAGGAGGAAGGCTATCGATTGCGTGTATGCAGGAAGTGTGTCATACTCATATTATGAAAAAGACAGTACTCGCTCTGATCATGCTTTTTTCACTCGAGATAAATGGAGCATATGCGCAGGCGAATCCGTACTACAAAGTCACTCCAGAGGGTTCTATCTCAGGCTCAGTCAGAATCGTCGCCGCGCAGAGTGAGCTTTCGGCATGTGTCCACGCAAACTGGTGCAATACTGCAGAGGCAGGCTGCACGCTGACTACTGCACGCCGCGTCAAGCTGCAAAATGCATTTCAAAGCCATCTTTCCTCTGTGCCTACCTATGTGATTATGTGCACTGGTACGGGCAACGGCCAAATATGCACCTCAGGTGATGCGGCGGCGGATATGAGAATATACGGTCGAGATAACTCAGCAGGGAGAGGCGCCACCCTCACTGATGCGCGAGGAGTGCGTGTGTCAAATCCCTTGCCCGCAGGTACCTCGATTGATGGGATAGAGTGGGAGGACAACTCAGGTCCTGGATCGGTGAGGCGTTTTTCTTTTATAAACTACTTTGATCAAGCTATTACTCAGAAAAATACTGACTCAAGTTCACCAAAGATCGGCTCACAGGTATTTACTGTTTCGGGGAGCTGCAGATCAATCTCCTGGCCAGTGCCACCTCCGCCACCTGGCTCAGAGCCTCCCCGCACTGGTTGTTCAGATCCTACCGCAAATGGTTGCACCGACCCCTATGGCATAGTGTTTGATAACGCTACGCTTGAGCCAGTTGCAGGAGCCAAAGTCACCTTGTTCCGTGAGCGTGATGATAAAAAGTTCACCCTATACGAACCCTGCGAAAAGACTGGATGCAACTTGACCAACCCACAAGTTGTTGGCCCAGACGGGCTTTATAGTATGGTAGTGCCAGCAGGCACTTATCGCATGGAAGTGTCCTCACCTATCCTGGCTGATCACTCGAAGCTCAATCCTGCTACACGTCGTATCTACTCTGATATATATCATGGTGATTCTTTTGTCGAAGCAGGAGTCATCGTACATCTCGACATCCCTGTCATAGCAGATCAAGCTGCTATAAAAGCCCAAAAATCCACCCTCATGACCTACTCCTACACCATAGACAAACCCACCAGCACCATCCTCTTTGAAGGTCGTGCCTCACACCCCCTCACTACTGTATCCAGTTACACCTATCTCACCAGTACCGGCGCATCTAATCCTCACCCCCTCCCGGTGCGTGACACCTCCATAGACACACAGCAAGCAGATACCGGAGGAGTATTTGTCATCAGACTTCCCTCAGCCAGCATCCCCACCGGTGAATCCTTTGGTCTCCTCAAGCTTGATAAAAGAAACATCTCAGATCTTGCCTCCTCTGGACGAAAGACCGGACTCACCACGGTGAGTGCAGAAGACACCCCCTATATCACCCTTGACCCTATCCCTGAGAAGATAGAAGGATATCTCTATGACTCAGACAATCGTCCCCTCACACACACCAAAGTAGACATCCTCCTTCCCTATGCAACCACTCCCTATCTCTCCACTACTACAGATGCCACCGGATTCCTCCAAATCCCTGGATCCTATCTCCCTTCAGAACCATTCACCCTCAAATCCCCTGACACCAACACCACCTGGACCACCAAAGACTTCCTCGCATCAAATGGAGGGTTTTATGAGGAGGATCCAAAAGAGCTCATGCGCCCACTTCGTGTAGTAGGGGATGGAAGTGTAGCGATTGACTCACTTCCCAAAAATGAGCAGGAGCAAGTGAAGCAGCGCATATATGGCGAGCCACCAAATGCAGATACGGTGAAACGAAACGAGATGTTAAGTCAAAAGTCTGTCACAACCAACTCAAATATGTTAATGACTTATCTGATAATCGCCGTTTTACTTTTGATAGTACTGATTGGAGTGATGATCTATGTAGTGAGAAAGCAAAATCAGCATTAGCCAAGTCGTGTTTTTTTTCCTGCTGCGCGTAGTTGGGCCTGTATGAACGGATCGAGATCACCATCCAGTACTGCTATGGTATTTGAAGTTTCATGCTCGGTACGCAGATCTTTGACCATCTTGTACGGATGCAGCACATAGGAACGGATTTGTCTGCCCCAGCCTGCAATTTTTTCTGTTTTGAACGATGCTTGAGTAGACTCCTGTTCGTCTTGTTGCTTTTGCCACAGCTTTGCGCGGAGGATTTTCAAAGCGGTATCTCGGTTTTGGCGTTGCTCGCGCTCAGTCTGACAGGTGACAATGATATTTGAAGGCTTGTGGAGGAGTCGAACTGCCGAGGAGACTTTGTTCACATTTTGCCCGCCATGGCCACCCGCTCGGAAGAACTCCCATTCCAGATCAGTCTCTTTAATATCAACCTCGGCATTTTGCACGATTGGAAGTACCTCAATGAGCACAAATGAAGTTTGTCTCAAACTATCTGCATTAAATGGAGAAAGTCTCACTAGTCTATGTACACCAGCTTCACATTTGAGCATCCCATAGGCAAACTCACCGCGGACGTTCATAGTGACTTCTTTGACACCTGCTTCCTCACCATCAACCCAGTCAAGCGTCTCAGTTGCCCACTCCTTTGACTCAATATATCGTGAATACATGCGATACATCATCGATGCCCAGTCCATAGCCTCTGTGCCGCCCTGCCCTGCATGGATTGAAAAAATACAATCCCCTGCATCGTGGGGACCAGATAAAAAGAGCTGCACCTCATATGCCTCAATCAACTTTTTTGCTTCCTCCTCCTGACCTTCCTCAAAGAGGAGCTGCATCATCTCCACCTCATCGATGGTTTTTTTGATTTGATTGATCTCTTTCATAGTGGCAGCAGATGCGACTGGATCAGACCAAAAGGCACCATCGTACGTGAGAGCTTCAAGCTCGGCGAGCCTGGATTTTTTGGCAGGGAGGTTTACATGCTTGAGTATGGCCTCGAGTTTTTCTTGAAGGGGAGACATGGGGAGTATTATAGAGCAAAGCACACAGCTTAGAGCTGAGAGTTGAAAATGGAGAACGAGAGGGGGCAAAGGCTGAAGACTTAAGAATAGAGAAATAAGAAATAGGAAATAAGGAAGAAAACGACTTAAGACTGCCGACTAAATACTAACGACAGTCGATTATTTCTCTCAGTTTGCATCCTTGCCCAGGATGATTTCGACATCGACTGTATCAGTATCGGCAAGCTCACCAAACTTTGGAGCAGCTACACTATCTTTGATATCTTCAGTCACGGTGCCCTTGAGCATAGCAACCTTTGACTTTTTGATGTTTACTTCAGATATCGCATAATCATAATTTGACGCGTTGCCAAGGGACACTTCAGGATAGCCCTTTGAAGTCAACACCTTGTTTACTCCAGCTGCTTGACCTCTGACTCCCGTGCCGTTTAGGATACGTATCTTTACTTCCGAGCGTTTTACCTCGATGGTTGGAGTGGGTGTGGGAGGGACTGGTGTGAGGGTCGCAGTAGGGAGTGGGGTTGGGGTGGCTTGTGCAAATAGTGAAGGGAGCGACATGCCCGTATCGGTCTTGCCCTGCAGTACGAGATAGAGCGCGAGGAATACGATGGAAAATATGATCAAAAAAAGTGCTGCCTCCTTGAGATACGGGATAGACTTGGTGTTTTTTTCTGAATCGATTGGGTCCATAGGTTTAGAAGATGCGGGAGAACTAATAATGGTTTGTTTAAATGAAACCACTTTTTGACTCGGCTTTATTTTACCAAATGCAAATGATTTGTTTTCAGCATGTGCGATGTATGCGCCCAGAAGGGTGTCATAGGTCAAGATAGGGAGCATATCAGTGGCAGACTTGCCATGGATCTGAGTCATGTATTCCTGGTAAAAGTTGGGGATGATCCGCTTGAGTGGATTGGTCCACACCCCTACATTTTTTGTGAAGGTATCTTGGCGCACCTTTTCAGTTTGAGATCCTGAGATGATGATGCGATTGAGCTTGGCTACTTTACTGGCAAAATCATCAGCTTTTGCTTTTAGTTTACTCTCAAGATTTGCCGGATCAACATGCGCTATTGACCATGATTTGGGCTCTTGGATAGGTCCAAAAGTATCAAAGTAGTATCCTTCTAGTTGTCCATCTTCATACTCGGCATAGAGTATCAGCTCGCGCTTATCAAAGCGGACAGTTTTTTCAAACAGGGTGTAGTATGCGAGCTGCTCGGGGACTGTAGAGACTATCTCTAGGCCAACCTCCTCGGCAGATTTTTTAAGCGTCGCAAGGGTGTCCTTTGCGATGGCGTACACAAAGGCGGTAGTGGTGCCTGCATAATTTGCGACTGCAAAATCCACATGAGTTTTGGCGAGGTCGAGTTTGTATACAGAAGTAAGTTTTTCCCTCACAAACGATTCGTACATTGATTTTAAAATATCTGTGGGGATGTCGATACGAGCAAAGGTGTAGAGTGAGTGACTCAGTACTACCACTGCTTGTGCGCCAGATATCTTGACGGGAAGCGACGAGATGGCATCTTCGAGACACTGCTTCAACGTTTCCTCTTTGGGAAATGTCCCATCGACTATGAGTGCGCGGGTAGAAGAATAGGTTGTCCAAGTGCTTTCCACAGAGCCTAAAAGTCCCCTTTTGATATTGAGAAGTCTAACTAGCTTTGGTTGAATAAGCGCGTACAGCATGCTCCAATAGTAGAACAAAGTAGATCGAAATACAAGGGGGAGGGAAAGCAAATTTGTAATTTCCAATCTTTAATCTGTAAACAACACAAAGGAATGAGCATAAAGTGCGCACTCGTACCATGTACATCTCATGCTAGAATGGGCTACTCATGGCAAGTCAAGACACCATCGCTCAAATCCGTTCCCGCATAGATATCGTTGAGTTGATAGGAGACTATGTGTCTCTAAAGAAGATGGGGAAGTACTTCAAATCCCCCTGCCCCTTCCACCAAGAGAAAACTCCCTCATTTGTAGTCTCGCCAGATCGTCAGCGCTGGCATTGCTTTGGCGCATGTCATGAAGGAGGAGATATTTTTACTTTTCTTATGAAGTGGGACAATCTGACCTTTCCTGAGGCGATACTTGAACTGGGGAAGCGAGCAGGCATCTCGATCGAGGATCTAAAGAGCGGCGCACAGGTCTCTGATATCGAGTCTCGCACCAAGTCACAAATACTTGAAATCAACGAGCTTGCATCCCGATACTATCAGTATGTTTTGACCACCGATATCCATGGAGCAGCGGGGCGTACCTATCTTCAGACGCGTCAGGTAAGTGACGCGATTGCAAAAACGTTCTGTCTGGGATATGCGCCAGAGAGCTGGGATAACCTCGTGCAGTATCTCCATAAAAAAGGATTTGATGATCAGGCATTGCTCGCAAGTGGCATGTGCGTGGAGGGTACACGGGGGCTCTACGATAGGTTCCGTGGTCGACTGATGTTTCCGATTTACAACACACTCGAGCAAGTGATCGGCTTCTCTGGTCGACTCATCGCCAAGTCACCCGATGGTAAAGAACAAGCAAAATACGTAAACACTCCCGAGACCTTGGTGTACCACAAGCGTGAAAGTCTCTACGGTATCCATAAAGCGAAAGATGCGATCCGCAAGTCAGGAAGCGTCATCGTGGTCGAGGGTGAGTTTGACATGATCACACCCTTTGCGCACGGCATCGAAAACATTGTGGCGATCAAAGGTTCTGCTTTTACGACAGAACAGCTGAAAACTCTCAAGCGATATGCACACAAGCTCATCTTTGCGCTCGACGCAGATACGGCAGGTATCAATGCACTCAAGAAGACTATTCCGCTGGCGCAGTCATTTGAGTTTGAGCTCTACGTCCTCGCCATCCCCGATGGTAAAGATCCAGACGAGGCAGTCAAACACGACTTTGTATCATTCAAGCGTGCACTTGAGCATTGTGTGCCTCTCTACGACTTTATCATCGATCAGCAACAAGCGACACTCAATCTCAAAGACCCTTTTTCGAAGAATGAGTTTGCGGAGAGCATACTGCCTATCATTGACGTCATCAAAAATCCCATTGTGAAGCAACACTATATGCAGCGTATCTCAAGTGCGCTCGAGCTCGATCAGAGCAGTATCCTGAGTTTGCTGCATATGCTCAGGCAAAAAAAGAAGATCCCTCACACCTATACACCAGCTCCCGAGGTAGCCAAGGCTGTAACCCAATCCCGCCATGAACTCCTCCAAAAGTATGTACTTGCGATGGTCATCACTGCCCCAGATCCATCCCAGATGGTGCTCTCACTTCGTACCCACCTGGTGCCCGCAGATTTTACTCAACATCCCTATGTCCAGCTCTTTGAGTACCTCACCTCCGGAGAAGGAACCAATGGCAGTTTGGCAGCAGGGGTGCCAAGTCATCTGCGCGATCTCTATGATGAGTTGTACATGTATCCATCGATACTCGCAGATGCTGACGCGCAGCCATCGTTTGAGCGCACTGCGATCGAGCTTGCGAAAATAGCGACCACCGAGGTATTGAGAAAAGCAGTGAGTCAGCCTGAGGGTGAGGCAGACGACGCCATCAACTCAGCTCAAAAGAGGCTTTCCCAGCTCAATACTGCAGCCGTAGGTGCTTCTCGATAGTCTTTTTGAGATAGAAAAATGATCTGTTTTGTAGTACAATATCCCTGTTGTTTATTCCTTGCATCGGGAGCGCATGCGGCTTAGCCGTAGCTGATCGCTTGAATCCGGTTGTGTGGTAGGGTTTTTGGCTCTGATGCAAGAAACAGATGTACCCTATGGCACCCAAAAAAACTCCCTCAAAACCTACGAAAGTGACTCTCAAAATGAAAGAAAAAAAGGTAGTGAAACCCGCGCTAAAAAAAGCCTCACCTGCAGTAACTAAAATGGATAAAAAAACAAAGTCAGCATTCAAAGTCACCGACAAGCCAGCAAAAGTAATAGCTCCTGAACCAGTAGTGAAAGCAAAACCAATCAAACCTCATGTGCGCAAACCACATGAAGAGATCAAGCTTCACAAACAAGCACGCGACCTCCTCGTCCAGGGAAAGACTGAGGGATTTCTTGTGCTGGATGATATCCTCATGGTTTTCCCTGAGCCTGAGAAAAATATCGATCACATCGATGAGTTTTTTGTCCAAGCCTTTGCACAGGGAACCGATATCTTTGAGACCATCTCCACTCGGGAGGATTCTGATATGTTCAAGTCCTCTGAAGAGATTGAGAAAGAGCTTGAGTCTATGGTCATTTTGCGCCATGGCGAGTCACTCGATCCTATCAAAAAGTATTTGAAGGAGATAGGTCGTACTCCACTTTTGACCTTTGATCAAGAGGTAGAGCTTGCCAAACAATATGAAAAAGGCGATCTCGTAGCAAAGGAAAAGCTCACCCGTTCAAACTTGCGTCTCGTGGTATCTATCGCCAAAAAATATCTAGGCCGTCGACTTTCATTCCTCGATCTTATTCAGGAGGGAAACAAGGGACTGATTCGTGGTGTGGAAAAGTATGACTGGAAACGAGGGTTCAAGTTCTCGACCTATGCCACTTGGTGGATCCGTCAGGCGATCACTCGCGCTATCGCTGATCAGTCTCGTACCATCCGTATTCCGGTGCATATGGTCGATCAGATCAATAGATACTACAAGACGCAGCGCAGACTCGCTCAAAAACTGGGCAAGGAGCCAGATGTGAAGCAGATCGCCAAAGAGATGGAAATGCCCGTCGATGAGGTAGAGAATCTGATCAAAATCTCACAGCAGCCAAAGTCTCTCTCGACGCCCGTAGGTGAGGACAAAGAGGCTACCCTCGAGCAGTTTGTCGCCGATACTTCACAGCCAACGATGTATGACCGCGTCAGTCGTGAGCTCCTCAAGGAGGCAGTAACTGCAGTCCTCGAGACGCTTTCGCCCCGTGAACAGAAAGTTCTCATCATGCGCTTTGGACTCGAGGATGGTAAGCCCCGAACTCTCGAAGAAGTCGGCAAGGAGTTTAAAGTCACCCGTGAGCGCATCAGACAGATCGAAGCCAAAGCCATCCGCAAACTCAAGCATCCTACCCGCGCACGCAAGCTTAGAGATTATATTGAGTGATCTGGCCAGACTGTTTCCCTTTGACTTTCTTCACGTATCCATATACCCTTGTAGCCATGACTTCGCATGTGTCTCCTACCCAACGCGCACTCAGTGTGTGGGGATTTATACTCGGTGTCTGGGCTTTATATCGGACGACCATCGGTAAAGACATGCCGCTTGGGTTTGACGAATTTGTCTTTAAGCCACTTCTCTTTCTCGCACCGATTTACTACTTTATCACCCACTACGAACATAAATCATTGATTGCAGCCCTGTGGATCAAGCCGCGCCATTGGCGTATGGATCTGCAGCAAGCTTTACTGATCTCGTTCCCGTTCTTGATGGTTGGATTGTATATGGTCTCACAGACAAGTCTTCGTGTGGTCGAGTGGCCATGGGTGGTGGCCATGGCGCTTGTTATAGCCACCACAGAAGAGACGCTCTCCAGAGGATTTGTAACAAGTCGACTATATGAAGATGGCCATCGATGGATTCTGACGCTGATTCGAGCGAGTACCCTCCATCTCTTACTCCGTATCCCTCGCATCATGACCACGCCTCAGTTTTTTGGAGAAAAATTGTTGTGGGTGTTTGGAGCTGAGGCACTCATCAGTCTCATCATGACGGGATTGTTTCTCTGGCGCAAAAGTCTACTACAGGTTATCATAGTGCGATTTATATACACCATCGTGTTGCTGGCTCTTCTCGTCTAGCCAACGACCAGGCGTTTCAGTTTCCACAGGAAGTACTGTGACAGTTTAGAACCGCGCGCAAACTTTTGAGAGAAATATAGCTGATTACGATAAGCTATTTTTTGTATCTCTTCTTTTGTGTAAAAACTTCCAATCGTTGACTCGTGATGATGTTGCACGATGACATCGGTCGCGAGCAGGACCTGCCACCCCTTTTGTTTGGCACGATAGGAAAGGTCCACGTCCTCCCAGTAGAAGGGGGCATATGACTCATCCAATCCACCAAGCTGTTGCCACATAGTTTTTCTGATGAGTGCGCTGCCCAGCTCAGCCCAGCCGTTGGGAAGGAGAGAAACCGGAATGAGATCTCTCCGCCCTCGCCCATCAGGCGAGGAGTCGAGATGACTGGAGGGGTGATGCTTTGACTGAGCAGTCGCATCGAGTGAGAGGCCGCGGTGGTGAAAGAGGCCTTTTTCAAAATAGACCTCATTTCTACCTTGGAGCTTGCCATCTCGCTCGCGAGTGGTGATGCTCACACCAAAAAGCAGAGGGTTATCAGTGAATCTTGACAAAATTGATTGCCAGTCAGTGCTTTCGAGCAACACATCTGTGTTTAGTATAAAAAGAATATCCCCAGTCGCTTGTGAAACTCCTAGATTCACTGCTGGTGCAAATCCACCATTGCAGTCTGAGTGAAGAAGAGAGATTTTCTTGTCAAAGAAAAAGGGGTCTGAAATCAGTTGGGATTTGTCTGAAGGGTTGTCGTTGACCACTATCACCTCGCAATCTCCAAAGAAGGGCCAATTACTTTCCAGGTTTCGCTTACACTCGTCTATCTTTTTATACAAGGGGATGATTATTGAGACTAACATACTAGATGGTTCAAACACCTGCTCTCAGCAAATCTAATGATACATCGAGGGCCTGTGTCGAAAATTTATTTGAGATAGTTTTCGTACCAGTTGCGCGCATGCGTTCCTGTGTGGCAGGATCATGGCTCAGCGATATGACTTTGCGTGAGAGATCGTCCAGAGATTTGAACGTGTATCCATTTGTCCCATCTGACACCACCTCTGGTATTCCGCCATTTGCAAAACAGAGAGGGATGCAGCCATAAGACATCGCCTCAATGGGAGTGATACCAAGGTGCTCAGTGCGTTCTGGATACTTTGCAGCGTCTACACCCCAACCTGCAAAATGAATGTAAAAGTCTCCAGTTTTATAAAAATGTCCCAGTTCAATATGGGAGATGTTTGGTTTAAATATGATATTCTCATAACTTGAGGCGAGCTGCTTGAGTGAGTCGTAGTATTTTTTATCCTCAGGTTTGACTCCCCCTATCATGATGAGTTTGCTTGCAGAGTATTGAGGGTTGGACTGGAGAAATTGCACAAACCATGCTATTGCCACATCATGCCTCTTTGAGTGTAATTGGCGGAAGAAGCGCCCCACCGTAATGAAAGTGAGCGAGGTCCCTGAGATATACTGAGTGTCTGGCAGGCGATCCTTGGGAAGCGAGACGATAGGGTACACCACAGACGCATCGATCCCAAATGCCTTTAGATTCTTTTGAGTAAATTTTGAGTTCGCGATCCATAACCAGCCCAACGTCTTGATCTGATTCCATAGATTCATCTGATACAGCTTTGCATTTGGCACCATGCAAAAACATATTGTCTGCTTTGCGCCTGAAAAGAAATACGAGCCATCGGTTGCATAAAGAAGCAAATCGAATTGCCGAAGCAGTAGGATTTTTTGGAGAAACGATTGTGAGGAAAGCGCCGGGATCCATTTGACTGAGGGGGGGAGTGACAGGTGGAGCTTACGTTCGAGGTCCTTTGAGATGTTCTTGTTCCACGAGATGGTCAGCTCGTATCCCTTACGAATATAGTGCTCGCATATCTGCAACATATGCTTTTCACCGCCACCACAGGTGTCCAGGTACGGGTTCCAGAGTAAGAGTTGTTTCATGGGTGCCATTCTGAAAAATATTCAAAGGGCGGTTAGAACAGGACTAATGGCGATTGTACCATCTCATAACACACGATGTATAGACATCACACTCTCAAACTTTTCTGAGGTCATACTTCGTCAAGCTCAGTATGACAGTTGTGTGGTACGGTTTCAGAGTGTGATGTCTATAAGTGATGATATGGGATTGCCCCATACTACTAGGATGAACCATTGATCATGCCGTCGATCATCTTGATCTGGCGCTTGGCACGCGCGGCGATGTCTGGCTCATGAGTGACGATGACTATGGTGATTTTTTCTTGTGTATTGAGCTCATTCAGGAGCCTCATAATCTCATCACCTGTTTTGGTATCAAGGTTGCCAGTGGGCTCATCTGCAAGGATAAATTCTGGTTTCATGATGAGTGCCCGAGCTATGGCCACGCGTTGTTGCTGCCCTCCTGAGATGCGATTTGGATAGGATTGAGCTTTTGACTCCAGTCCAAATCTTTTGAGTAGGTACAGTGCATATTCCTTTGGATTGTAGTCGAGTTTCTTGCGTGTATAGAGCGTGGGTACCAGAAGGTTCTCGAGTATCGTCAATTTATTGATCAGATTAAATTGTTGAAACACAAATCCTATATACTCGTTGCGCAGACGTGAAAGCTCTACGTCTGAAAGATTTTCTGCTTCCTTGCCCCCAATGATGACTTTGCCTGAGGTGGGCTTGTCGAGGAGCCCAAGTATTTGCATGGCTGTTGATTTGCCGCATCCTGAGGGGCCAGTGATGGCCACAAACTCACCCGCACCGATCTCAAAGGATATGCCCTTGAGTGCGGTAAAAGTCTCTTCGGCATTGATCTGGTATTTTTTCCAGATATCTTGGAGTGAAATCATAAAAGACAGTTTATAAAGTCTATAAGGTCCGTAAAGTCCATAAAGTCTGTAAAGTCAGTAAAGCTTGTAAAGTAGAAAAGATGGATCATTTCGTCTCAATGATCATATCGCCATCCTTGAGACCTGACTTGATCTCAACAAGCGTATCAGCCTCCTCGCCAATGGCAACCTCTGTCTTTATCTTTTTCCCATTTACTATCTTCGTAACATATTTCTTTTTTGCCTCGGTCTTCACGTATTGGAGGGGGATCGCAAGTCGACTAGCAAACTCCTTGGTCACAAACTCCGCATCTCCTGTCATGCCTAGTCGATACTTTAGAGCAATATTATCTGATCCGAATTTGAGCTTTGTCTCGTACAACGTGCCTGTCTCGCCTGTTTTGGGGGTAAAAGAGAGTGAGGTGATTGTTGCGTTGATTGGCTCCTCTGGATAGGCATCCATGAGAAGTGTCGCATCTTGACCTACATACAGTTTTGGCACCTCGGTCTGATCAGCACTTGCTGAAAAGTAGATAGTTTCTGGATTTACTACTTCATACGTGCTGGCGACGCCGATGTTTACTCCTGCATAGGGTGATCCAACTTTGGTGACGATACCGCTGATAGGGGAGGCGAGATAGGCATATTCTTTGGATATAGACAGAAGCTCTACATTTAGTACTGAAGTATTGAGCCCGAACTGAGCTTTGTCGATGAGACGCTTTAGTTTGTCTCCGAGATCTCCATCTTTATATGGCGCCTCCTTATTATCGACCTTTGTTTGATCAAAATCCCATCTGGTGATCATATAGGTGTTTAGTTGCTTCTCGAGATTTTTCTGGAGCTCGCGCTGATCGAGACTCGCGATGCCCTGACCTTTTTTGACATAATCTCCCTCTTTGACTCCCACCCATGCCAACCTGCCTCCAGTTTGGAAGCCCAGTGTAGCCCTCTCAGTGGCGTCGATCTTGCCTGAGAGGTTCAAAGTATTTTTCAAGGTAGCTTTTGCTACTACGTGAGCAGCCTCTTTTTCTGCTGGTGTGGCTGCAGTTGCTACATTCGCTTTATAATAGGTGTATCCCGCATACCCGATGATGCCGAGCGCGAGGATAATGATAAGGAACTTTTTCATATTTGCTTTTGATCGACTATAATGGATGAGCTTACACTTTACACTATGCAGGCATATAAAATCAACCTCAAAATAGCCTTGGTGACTTTGATACCACTTATTCTAGTATACCTCCCTTTTTTGCTTCATTTGAAGCATTTTTACTTTCTCGACTTAGGTGATTCTGGTATGCAACAGATCTATAAAAACTGGGATGGACCAAACTTTGTACTGAATGCGATCACGGGATATGACCCGATTCAAATCGGCAAACATGCGTTTGCTCACCAACCGAATGAATACTATGCAAATCATTTTCCGTTATATAGCTGGTGGATCGCCATACTTGGCCCGGTAGTAGGATATTTTGTCTCTGCGCTAGTGGTAAATGTGTGTAGTAACCTTATTCTAAATATCATTTTCTACCAATGGATCTCAAAATATTCATCCTACCCACTGTGGCTAACTTTTGTATTTACTATTTTTCCTCCTCGGTACTGGATCGTACGAAGTGTCATATCTCCTGAGATGCTACTTATCGCATTTGTTTTGACAGCCCTTTGGAAGTGGGAGCGCGGACTGTATATTCGTGCAGGCATCATTGGACTACTCGCAGTCTTGACCAAATTCCAGGCTATTATTCTGGCCCCAGCATTTGCATTATCTCTGGCAGTTCAGCAGCTCCCTCAGCTCAACGCGATGACTTGTGAGTGGAGAAAAAAATGGCATCAGAAGTTTGACCCCACCGCAATCATTGCGATCATGGCGCCGGTTGTGGGATATTTCCTGGTTGCGCTTTTCTACCAAGACAAGTTTGGTGATTTTAATGCGTATTTCAATGGACAAAAAGGCGTGGGAATGGGAGCTGCGTTGCCCTTTTCTATGTTTAATAATGCAGAAAAATGGGTGGGCACCGGATGGCTCGAGCACACCGTATTGTATTTTGTCGGGATGTTTACGTTGATAGGAAAACTCTGGACTGAAATCAAAATTCAAAATGCAAAAGTTAAAAGTAAAAGTAGTGGTCTTGAAAGAGCGCACATTCACCCAGTGTATCTGATATTTGCTTTGGGATATGCCTCCATGTTGTCACTCATCCCTCAAGTGGACATTATGCGACTGGCAATGCCTCTCGCACCACTATTTATCATGGCATTTCATGAGTTTTTTGAGTCGAAAACATTCCGCACAGGACTGTTGCTTTCGATGCCTGCAATCTACCTGTACGCCCTCAACTTTATCATGACAAACCAGGCGGGGATTACTGATTGGGGACTGTTTAAGTAATTCAAAATTCAAAATGAAAAATGCAAAACTGCTCACCGTATTTTCACAGAATCCAAAACAACTGCTATTTTTTTCAGCACTCACCCTGCTTCTAGTAGGGGCAGTGTTTTTGAGGTTTTACCGGATCCCTGAGTATCTGACATTCCTTTCGGATCAGGGACGTGATGCAATCATCCTCAAACGCATCGTGACACTTGAGAAGTGGGTATTTGTCGGACCAACCACCTCGATTGGCAATGTGTTTACGGGCCCCTTTTTCTACTACTTAGTAGCACCATTTATGCTCTTGTCAGGTCTGGACCCCGTCGGACCGGCATATGGTATCGCTCTTATAAACTCTATTGGGTTGGTTTTATGTTTTGTATTTGTGTACCAGAGATTCGGTAAAAGTACCTCCCTGCTATTTTTGGTGCTTGCAGGTTATTCAGTCAACCAAGTCATGCAGTCACGATTTAGCTGGAACCCAAACCCGGTCAGTGTGTTTAGTTTTTTGACGCTCGCCGCTTGGCTACATTCCTTCAAAGAACTTCACTCTCCGCATGCTCACCCTAAACACACACGTGGGGCAGCATCCATACTCAGATTCGTAACTGAATCCAAATGGCACCTAGTCACCGGAATCATGCTGGGACTCTGCTTGCAGCTTCATTATGTGACTATTCTGCTCATCTTGCCAATGGGGTTACATTTTCTAACTACGGTATTTGAGGTGAAACACTCGGGTCGCGTGATACTGGCAAAAGGGTTTTTAAGACCTCTATACCAGATGGTTCTGGGCTTTGTGGGAGGGCTCGTTACGTTCACCCCTCTTGTCTTGTTTGATATAAAAAATAAATTTATCAACCTCCATGCACTTCTAAACGCATCATCGACCAGCGAGATACAAGCGAAAACAGTCCCATACTGGGATCGACTCACAGACACACTCCGGACGATGTGGTTCCATTCATTTGGATTTAAGGTAAATACCGAGTGGTCCATCCTTTTACTTCTGTCGTTTGTTCTGATGGTATGGTTGATCGCGCGCCGCAATCCTCACAAAGACAAGCAAGTGTTTATATATGGCTGTTTGTGTGTAGTCATATCTTTTATTCCGCTCTTCGCCTTACTGGAGGCAGGTAGACATGTGCACTATTACAACCACCTCTACCTCGCCTTTTACTTTTTGGTTGCACTTTTGTTTTCCACCCTTGCCTCAGTACAACTAGGAAGACTTGCGCTTGTCGTGGGTGTAGCCGGCTACATCTGGCTGCAAGTCACTGTCTTGCCACAGGTGATAGATCCCATTCGAAAAAATACACAGATGAGCGAGGCAGAACAAGTAGCTACGTATATCACGACTCAAATCACCTCGCCTCAGTTCCAAGTCGTTGGTCTCCCATATTTTGAAACCGAGGGCCACTACCGGTACTATCTCGAGTATCTAGGAATCCGACCCATGCCAGCAGACACTCTGGGTGACCCCCAAGAGTTGTTTGTCATCTGTCATGAACTTGCAAAAAAGGACTGTGACATACCTGGCAATGCACAGTGGCAGCTCGCTGATTTCCAAAATAGACATCCTCAATGGCGTATTGTTGTCATGCATGAAATAGCAGGAGTAAAAGTGTACAAAATACTTCAAAATTAAACGAGTAGAGTATTGTATTGAGGGTTTGCTACAATACCTTGTATGAACATATCACTGGTCGTGCCTTGCTACAATGAGGAGTCCAACCTTCAAAAGGGAGTCCTTGATAAAATAGGCAACTACGTTCGAGGTGACTCGCGATTTGTCGAGGTGCTTATCGTCGATGACGGATCCACTGACCGCTCGCGGGAAGTTATCCAAGAAAAGTATCTTACTCAATTCTCCAAATTCCGTCTTATAGCTGCACCTCATCAAGGCAAAGCCATGACCGTGATCACTGGCATTCGGGAAGCGGCAGGCACCTTTGTATTTTTTACTGATGCAGATCTAGCGACTCCTATTGAGGAGGTAGAGAAGCTGATCGCGGAGCAAGAGCGTACCAAAGCGCAGATAGTTATCGGATCTCGAGGGTCTACACGCCCCGATGCCCCCCTCACGCGTAAGATCATGGCGCTTGGCATGATCACTATGAGATCTCTCATCGTAGGACTGCGGGGTATCAAGGACACCCAGTGTGGCTTTAAACTCTTCTATCGCGAAGCGGCACTGCAGGTCATCGACAAGCTGGTTGTGTTTAAGCGAAAATCGGTAGGGAGTCAAGCATCCGTATCTGCGATTTTTGATCTCGAGTTCTTGTTTATCGCAAAAAAGTTGAGATGCGATATTCGTGAAGTGCCTGTCTCGTGGCGCCATGTGGAGACGCGGCGAGTCAGCTTTGTTAAGGATGTGATTGAATCACTTCTGGATATGGCTCGACTCAAATGGTATGAGATAAAGGGAAGGTACGAGTAATGAACAGTTAATAATGAAGAATTGAGAATTAGTAATTTCAAACGGGCAATATTCTACGCAAATCGTACTTTTAATGAAAAAATTATTCCCTCTCGCATTTGCATTTCTAGTTATTTGTGGTCTCTGGTGGCGACTGGTGGTAATGAGCAGCGTGCCTTTTTATGATTGGGATGAATCGATATATGCGCAGGTTGCACGGGAGTGGATGAGGCAACCTGGCATGACTCTCTTTTATAATGGCGCGCTTTGGTTTGAGAAACCTCCTGCACTGCTTGCTCTGATTGGCTCTCTATTTTATATCTTTGGCACGAGTGAGATCATTGCTCGTGTGCCATCTCTTGTAGCTGGTGTAGTTTGTCTCGTCTTGATATATCAAGCGACCACTTCTATTACAAAAAATAGATACGCTGGATTTGTCTCAGTCTTGCTTTGTGCATCGACTCCTTACTTCTTGGAGCGATCTACCGTCGTAAACGTTGACATATTTCTTTCTGTTGGCTGGCTCCTTTACGTCTCGAGCGACACCTTTCGCACTCGCTTTATCGGGACCTGTATCGCAGTGTATACAAAGTCCTTTTTGGGTTTCATACCTCTGGTGGTGGATATGGTAGTTTCAGTGTACAAACGACAGTTGACGCTCAGAAAGCTAGGCGAATCTTTGCTGATCATCAGTGTTGGACTTGTCTGGCATGTATATATGTGGTTTCAGTATGGCAGTCAATTTGTCGATTCGCACATCAAGGACCATCTCATCGCGCGCGTGACAAAGCCGATTGAACTCCATTTTGGAGGCAAATACTTTTATATCGAGAAGTTGTGGGATAATTTTGACTGGCTTCTCCTCGTATTGGGCATAGCCATATTCATGTGGTTTTGGTCTTTTCTCAGGAACAAATCCTCTCGGTTACTGGATATGCATTTTGCAGTACCGCTGTTCTATTTTGCCTTATTGACTATAAGCAGAGCTAAACTCCACTGGTATGTGTTACCTCTCATCGTCTTCGGATCTATAGCCATCCTATATGCGGTAAGCCAGCTCACCATGAAGAAATATCAAAATATATTCTACCTATCTCTTGGTCTTTTTTTAGCCCTTCGTTTTGTTACCAGTCTTGGTACTATCCAGTCCAATGCTCCCTTGCCACCACAGGTAGCTCTTGCGAGGTGCAAGCTGCAACTGCCAGAGTTTCATAAAATCAGCTATCTGGTACCTCCCATACAACGCAAGGATGCTCATGTGATCGAGGCAGCACAACTAAACATAGGTAGCTCGTTTATTTACGGTTCAGCACCTACGTTCTTGTTTTATCTCGATCGGCCAGTCGCTTTTTACTACAAAACTGATTTATTTCTGAATGACTTGAGCAAATACGACGCGATAGCAATCCACCGAGATGACTCTGAGCTCAGGGGAAAAGCTGAGCAGTTACTAGCGCCAGGTTCTACGCCAGTTTTTTCCTGTACAAGAGGTGATATCACCATGATAGTGCGAGGTACTACGAAGGGCATTGCGCCGTGATTCAGGTATAATAATCGGGATGTTTTCATTTACCACCACACTTGCGCGCATTCGCAAGTCTCTCAAACGCATGGATGTGATTATGGTGATTGGACTCCTGGTGACTTACTTCATCACTAGACTCGCGAATATACTCGGACTACCGATATTTTCTGATGAAGGTATTTACATCCATTGGGCACGGATAGCCGCAAATGATCCCGCATGGAGGTTCATATCTTTAACAGATGGAAAACAGCCACTTCAGACATGGATCACCCTCTTGCTGATAAAACTCTCGCCTGAAACACTCTTGTTGGATGGGAGACTTTTTGCGGTTTTATCAGGCTTAGTGGCCCTTATTGGGATGATGACCCTTTGTGGATACCTCTGGGGGAGGAAGGGGATGATAATTGGTAGTTTGCTCTACATATGTTCTCCCTTTTTTCTACTTTATGATCGGCTTGCACTGGTCGACTCAGCGGTAAATGCTGCCACTATCTGGATACTCTTTTTTTCGATCCTGCTTGTTCGTACAAGACGCATCGACGTAGCGGTGATATTTGGAATCGTTGCGGGGGTAGGCCTCCTCGCCAAGTCATCTGCGCTTATGTTCTTGGTATTATCTATCACCGCATGCATCTTGATTCTAGACAGAGTCGAGTCAAAGTATCTCAGTGCAGACCTACAGAAGCACAAAAAATCAATTATTGACTATGTGTTTTTGTTCAGCATTGTATTTACTGTTGCCATCCTCATTTACCTTTCGCAACGGTTTTTTTCACCCCTTTTCCACTATATTGCTGAAAAGAATCTCACCTTTATCCTTTCTCCCCAAGAGTGGATAGCAAACCCGTTTCAACTCTGGGCAAATAACGTGCGCATAGTACCACTCTACGTATTTTGGGAAAGTGGATGGGTTCCACCCGTGTTGGGCCTGGCAGGTATTGCCTGGCTAATCCGCAAAAAGGATCCGTTGGGATACTACCTTTTGATTTGGCTGATCCTCCCCTTTATTTTCGTGGTTTCCTTTAACAAGGTGGTGTTTCCTCGCTATCTCATTTTCTTTGCAGGTATTTTGAGTGTTGCAGCAACTGCATTTTTGGTGAGTTTGCCAGGTCGTATGAGGATAGCATGTACTACTGGCACCCTCATTTTACTGTTGGCGATATGTGCACCTCAGTGGTTATCAGTTTGGAATATTTCTCTCCCTCCTGTTGACCGCGGACAGTATATCGAGGGAGGTACAGCAGTGTGGGGAGCGGAGGAGCTGGTGAATATCGTGAGACAGCCTACCATCGATGGGCGCAAATCTATAGTGCTCGCCGAAGGTAACTTCGGACTCATCGCAGATGTCCTTGAAGTATTCAAAAAACCACAAGATCGGATTGAGATCTGGGGCAGATGGCCACTCAATGAGCAAGATATTCTTGCGGTGCAGAAGGAGGTAGGGAAGGCTCATGTATTTGTGGTCTTTTCACACCGAAAGGAGTTTCCGGTGGAGTGGGAACACAGCCTGCTTGAGAGGTTGAGAGTCTTTGGGAAACCAGGATCGGCGAGTGAGGAAAAAGTGTACTTATTCTCAGTCAAGCCTCCTAAAAAAATATGATTTTGCTCAAGAAACATCTTGGCATACTCCTGCTGACCTTTGTATTACTTTGGGCAGGGCACGAGCTCAGTCCCTTTTCAGAATCGTTTTTGTCATATCATGACAAAACTCAACCTGCGCGGATCTCTCAGTTTGCACAAAATGTCACCTCGTTGCAATTTCCTACATCTGCAAAGGATATGAATTGGGGTGCAGGATATCCCATCTTTACCTTTTATGCGCCTACTGCATATTGGATCACCACTGCTATGCACCTATCAGGATTTGGCATATTTCAAAGCATAAAGGCATCATTTCTATTGGCATTATTGATGAGTGGATGGGGTATGTACTATCTGATTTTACATACGCGCAAATCAGGACTCGCGGCATTCGTCGGTGCGCTTTTGTATAGCTCATCTCCATGGATTGCAGTTGAGATATTTGTGAGAGGCAACCTGGCTGAAATGTGGTTTGTGGCACTGCTGCCGTGGGCATGGCTAGTCATACGACAGGAACGAACCACCTTCATTAGCACGCTACTACTTTCGCTCACGTTTACGAGTCACAACGCGCTTTCACTGGTGCTTTTTTGTTGGGTGGTAACGTACGCGATATTACATAGAGAACGCAGGAGATCACCGTTGAAAATCATTGGATTTGCGAGTTTGGCGAGTGCGTACTTTTGGGTCCCCTTTGCAGCTGATATAGGTAAGACATATGCTTCAGAAGTCGCTCGAATGGTTGACTATCGTGATCATTTTCTCTGCCTCAATCAATTATGGACAGGAATATGGGGATATGGAGGCTCAGCACCGGGGTGCATCGACGATGGACAGAGCTTTATGATTGGAAAACTTCCCATACTTATTGGAGTAGGGGGGCTTGTTGCATACGTGCAGAACTTCTATCAGCATCGAAAAGTAGATCTATTTGCCTTGCTCCTCATTGCAGTTGTAGTTGTTTCGATTTGGCTCACTAGTTCAAGCTCTCTTTGGGTTTGGCAACTACTTTCGCCGCTTCAGTCATTTCAGTTTCCGTGGAGATTTATCACCTTTGCTTTGTTTGGATTGTGTTATTTTGCAGGTTATCTGATATCCGTGATACGGGTCAAGCGAATTGCAACGATATGCATATTGGTATCAGTTCCAATAATTTTGTTTCAAAGCACTCGATTTTTTAAAGTAAATCCTCAGGTGATCATAGATGATGAAAAGGCATTGGCGAGTGCGACCTATATACGAGAGACGGCTGTATATAAAGTTCCTGAGTATCTACCTCGCTCAGTCGATCGAAAGTTCTGGTTAGGCATGTATGTGACCCATCCTACTATTGCTCAGATCGATGAACTGCGCCGTCAATATGCAGGCTACAAACCTTCTCACATGCTGTACACTATCTCTAGGTTCATATCTATTGCAACTCTTTTGTGCCTTTTATGCCTGACACGCTACACCGCAACACGAAAAAAAGCTTGATATCACTTTTTTTCCAAAGTGGATATTCTGCAGTTCTGGGTCTCATCGCAAGCATCATCATCACTGCACTTGAGGCGAAGTCTGTGTTTGGCATCTACTCGACGACACTGGCAACGATAGGGATATTTAACTATCTCTCTGACATCGGGCTCGCAGGGGCGCTGATACAGAAAAAGGACGTTTCCAAAGACGATCTAAAGACAGTATTTACGATCCAACAGACACTGATCGTCCTCTTGGTGTCTGCCGGTTTTTTTGGTACCTCCTATATTGAGTCTCGATACAAGCTTCCTGCCGATGCGCACCTCCTGTACTGGTCGGTGCTCATAGGCTTTTTCATCTCTTCTTTGAAAACGATCCCTTCAGTGCTCCTAGAGCGAGCGGTAGACTTTACCAAACTGGTGCGAGTGCAAATCTTTGAAAATACTCTGTTTTATTTTCTCGTTTCGGTATGCATCATCGCAGGACTAGGGCTCAAAAGCTTTGCTATTGCGCTCTTGGCTCGAGCTGCCGTTGGTACGTTCCTCGTCTATAGGTACTCACCATGGGACATGAGCGTGGGTATTTCGAGGAGCTCGCTTCGCGAGCTCCTCTCCTTCGGCGTACCATTCCAACTCAATTCACTCCTCGCCCTCGTAAAAGATGAGTTTGTCACCCTCTTTCTGGGACGCGTGCTTGGACTCGCTGCACTGGGCGAGATCATGTGGGCAAAGAAGTGGGCTGAGGCTCCCATCCGCATCATCATGGACAATGTATCAAAGGTGCTATTTCCCATCTTTTCCCGCCTCCAAGATGACAGGGAACGCCTGAAAAAAACGATTGTGATGACTATCTGGGCGCAGACGCTCATACTAGGTCCCGTTCTTCTCATCCTTGCGTTTGCGATGCCATATATCATCCACGTCATCCCTCAGTACTCAAAGTGGGAGTCAGCGATACCGCTGTTTCAACTCTTCTGTATCTCAGCATTCCTCTCCACGCTCTCTACTCCATTTATGAATATCTTTAACGCACTCAAAAAACCCAAGATCCCGCTCGCCTTTATGCTCTATTGGACTGCGATGACATGGGTGCTCACTCCGATCATGATCCGTGCGTATGGGGCAATGGGATTTGTATATGTGCAGGTCTTCCTCTCCAGTACGTGCTTTGTGGTCATGGCAGTTGCGCGCAAGTACCTCCAAATCAATCTGCTAAAGAATCCGTTTGTGAAGTGAATAGCTTATAGTATAATCTTGGAATGATAGAACGTTTTCGTGAATTTAGAGTAAATGGCCACGGTTACACTTCGACCATATACAGGCCACGGGCACCTGAACCTGATGAGCTGGTAGTGGCTTCAATGAATAGAAAGTATTTTGTCGGAACGCAACCCGTGTATGTCGAACGCACAGCAGTACATGGAGCAAAAGGCGGCTTGATGAATCGTGGCTTTCAATCGGAAAGTGGCATTTTTTATTCGGCAGATGCAGTGATTGGATATGTAGTGAAGAAAAAACTACCAAGCGGCGCTCTATGCCTCGTGATCGGTGATCTGTTGGTTGACGGACTGACTCCTGATGGTGAGCTTCTTGATGAATGGTTGAAAGCAAACCTATCTGGTTCTCCTGACACAGCGTGCGCGGCATATGTATCAGAATTCTTTGAATCTGGTTTATGGAAGAGACAATGCGAAATGGATATAGGGCCACCAGGAGCTTGGCTGACGAACTTTGACTTACATATGGCACGGTATATGAATGACCGACTTCAGCACGAGGTCCCGCGTGCATTGTGGGAGCATAGGCTACAAGCAGTAAACGGAATAAGGCGACATACTGTTGGGCTTTTTGTAGAAAATATGCAGAGAGGTATGCCAGATACATATATTGCATTCGCTCCCTCAAAAGCAGACTTAGTTGGATACGTTTCTGGCGACAGTGATGAAAGAAATCCTCACTTAGGGTATCCAAGGGAGGGTTATTATGTTTCTGCTTACTCGGCAATTGATCAGAATTGGTGGTACGTTCAGAGAAATGGCAATGGCACGAACCCATATGATAAATTAAACAATCCGAATGGTCCAATTTATCCTACACTGCGCGATAGAGCTGGTGCAGAAGCATTTGAATGCCTCTGGGCCCCGTATGTAGATATGACTTGTTGGTATGGTACCACTGACGGTGGTTATACACCTGAAAGAGGTGACCCCAAAGAAATGCCAACAGTACATGATCCAAATTAGCTGTTCAATTCTATTGCGTGTGGGGGCAGGGGTTTTGGTGCATACGGTCGCTATTTGCGAGGAAACGCAACAGGTAAGCTCTCGGATGATGTAGGCGCATCTGGCACGCATGTGAGCACGTGGTCATACCCAGTCTACAGGCGTAATAAATCTAGTAGCGCAAAATAATTCGGGTACAAAACTATTTTCATGCTCTAAAAATAGCCAATCGATATGCCTGTCCGTTATCTCGATATCGATAATCTTGTGCAAGTGTCTCAAATCCTCCTTCAAGGAAGAACCCAAATTGCTCATCTGTGAGTGAGGCAACCATTCTAGTTGGTTGCATGGGTGTATTAAATCCTGGAGCCATAGATCGGTGAAGTAAAAGTGTTTTGCCTGGAACCGAATGGTCGTATAGAGTTTTGACCAACGGTAAAAGTACCTCAGGCAAGAACTGCAAAGAAAGTGAATCGAGCATGACGTCGTACTTCTCATCTTCCATCACTTTGTTAAACTCGCTAAGATCTCCCATGTCTACTTGATGTGCAGTAAATATTTGCCTATGTTGATGACTCTGAAACTGTCTATTTGCTTGGTCAACTGCTATATCGGAAATGTCACATAGGTCAATTTTCTCGGCTTAAACATTTCGAACGCATGCAACTTCGTACCTGTTCCTCCCCCAAGATCTATTACGCTCGCATTTGTTGGAATAGTAATACCACTATTTTTAGCAAGATCCCACATCTCAGCCCAATAATTACTTTGCCAACTATTCTCAGTAGCATATGATCTGTTCCAGTAATTTCTAGCTTGTTCTCCTTTCATATTAATAATCTAATAAATCTTAGTAACTGCACCTGCCGTCGCCATCTCCATGGTTGCGTGATCAGGCGGTAGAGCCATTCAAGACCGAGTGAGCGGTGGAGATGGGGCGCGCGTTTGACGCGACCTGACAGCATATCAAATGCGCCACCCACTCCCATGCATATGGTATGTGCAAAGAGATGTTTGTGCTTCTCGATCCACAGCTCTTGTGTCGGACTTCCAAAGGCAACGAAAAGGAGTGAGGGGGTGGGGGGGTCAGCATGTAAGCTATCAGTATGTAAGTTAGATGTAGAGAAAATCGTAGGAAGCATCTTTTCTAGGTTGGGATCAGTTGCATCAAGGTCGGGAAGAGACACGAAATGCAAGCTCGGATACCGCTTCGTATACATTTCACAAAGCCCAGCTGCTACTCCATTTCTTCCGCCTAAAAGGCAAACAGTGGGTCGTGAGATCCCTGCCTTCGCAGGGATGACAGCAGTGTCAGAGCTGGTAGTCGATTGGATTTTTGCGAGTGACTCTATCGTTGCCGGCATCAGGTCAACGCCCGTGACACGCTGCCACCCTTTTTGATACTCTCCTGTCCACCTACTCGCAAGGAGCACCCCCGTGCCATCTATGATTTGCATTGAGTCGCCTGAGAGAATGGAGGCATACTCTGCATCGGTTTGCGCCGTCATGATATTCTCAGGATTGAGTGAGACCACATGGAGATATTTTTTGTCATGCATCGCTGTCGAAATTTGCGCAACTGCCTGCGAGAGAGTGGGGACAGGGTGAAGGGGTATGTGTAGCATTTGCATAAATTATAGTCGAAAGACGTCACTTGATGAGGTCAAGTGCGAGGTGTTTGACCAGTCATGTGAGTGGTATACTATAAAGATATGCAGATAACTTCATTGATAGTAGCTGAGGGAGCATGTCCTGATATCCATCTCACCATCGGGAGTGTAAAAGATATCTCGATGGAGATCGTGATCGTGGATATTGGCATGGATCCAGCAGTGCGAAAGCAGATCGCGAGCGATCATCCTACTATCGTGTGGCAAAATATGGACAAGCCTGAGTATGTAGAGCTCATACGTCAGCGCACTTTTGAGCTTGCAGGCTATCCTTGGATCTTGCTCCTTGACCCGGATGAGTATCTTTCGCCTGGCCTCGTCACCTTTATCAAGCAAACAAACGAGGATCAGATAAGTTCATATTTCCGTTTTCCCCGCCAAAACTATATTTTTGGAAAGTGGATCGCCCATAGCCGTTGGTGGCCAGACTATCAGATCAGACTTTTCAAAAAGGATAGTATCAACTGGCCTACAACCCTCCATGCCCAACCAACGCTCATCGGCAACGGATATCTCGTCGGCGCATTTGAGGATGAAAAGCTTGAGATGAGCGCGAGCGCAATCGTGCACCACAACTACACAAATGTGTCACAGTATCTCGAGAAAGCGATACGTTATGCACGTGTAGAGGCGGAAGGCATGAGTGTCCATGAAGAGCAGTATACGCTGGTGGATGCGTGTAAGAAGGCTACCAGCGAGTTTATATCGCGGTTCTTTTCGGATCAAGGATACAAGGATGGCATGCACGGATTTGCGCTCGCTCTACTGCAGATGTTTTACTCGTTGTTGGTGTACTTGTTCTTTTGGGAAATGAATGGATATCCTCCTGTGCCGCAGATACAGATATTGCGTTCAGTCAAACAACTTTTTGTGACTACTTCAAAGGAGATGTACTACTGGCTCCATAGATCAAAGCTAGTGAAGGGAATGGAGGGTGTGGTATCACGATTGAAGTCTAGAGCGATGTAATCTCACTTAATATGCCTAGGCAAGGGTAAAAGAAAATATTTATGACCTCTCGCATACAATATTCCTATTGGGGACTACTTGCTGCAACTGTAGTGGTTATTTTGTACGCATATATCTTTCGTACAAGTTTTGCCCCGTATGATGTCAGATATTATGATGATCTTTTTGATCATTCACAGTACAGCATCGCAGAAAGTTACCGATTGATTGGAGATAGTGACCTATATCCAATCACAGGTCTCAGACTTTTAAAATCAAGTAATCCCTACCTTGATGTGCCTCAAGCACCACCGCTGGGTAAATACATTTACGCTTTTTCCATACTCGTATTTCAGTCTCCATTTTTTGCAAACTATATTTTCTTGGCACTGCTCTTGATATTTTCAGGGCTCTTCGTGTATAGGATCACTTCATCGGTCAGCTCAGCATGGCTTTCGTGCATGTTTTTAGTGACTTACCCGCAGGTTGTTCAGCAGCTTGGTTTGACGATGCTGGATCTGATTCAGACAACCTTCTTAGTTGGTCATTTGTACCTGATTGATAAGTGTAAAAATTCAGCACGCAATACTTGGCTTTTCCTGATTGTAGCAGGGATATTATTAGGACTCTATAGTGTCACTAAATTTGGAATTTTTACGCCAATTTTAGTATTGATTGATCTTTGGTATCTGAGAAAGCGGGTGCGTCCTATTGAGTATGTATGCTTGATGGTAGGTATCGCTGCTGGTTATCTGCTGCCATTTACTCCCTTCATTATCCACTCCGACATCATTTCGTTCCTTAAGAACCAAAAATGGGTATTCTTATTTTGGCTTCAGGGGAACAACAGTGCTCCGCAATATGGCATGCCCTTTATAACTCTCATAACCGGAATGTATAGACATTTTTCATCTGTTGCCACGTGGGAGCTCATCCACGATTGGAGTCCAGTTATGACTGGCATGATCTTCCTTTCATTGAATTCAGCTTGGTCAAAACTTCGACACATGAATTCTCTAGAAAAACTTGCACAGTTAATTACTTTAGTCTCTAAACCTACCACAGGAGTTTATATTCTAGCCGTGATTTTGTCACAACTGATTATGCTTTCTCTGATCCCATTTTATTCAAGATATCTCCTACCCATTTCTGTACTTATCATTATCATTTTTTCATCCTATCAGTCAATTCTTTTAAAGAGCAAATACGCTCTTTTGATGATCATCACCGGCTTTGCGCTGTCTATACACTGGATTCAGATTCCACCAAAACCCTTTGCATACAGTATTGCAAATCAAATAACCAAAGGATTGTACTTAGATCTGTGCCGAGATATTGAACCCACTACTTTACCTGACAAAGACTGCAATTCATTTCAAAGGCGCATCCACGCAGATTTTCATGCTGCAGGTATAACAAATACTCTGGCTCAGATCACGCACATCGACGGAGGTCAATACAGTCAAGAAATATCCATCAGCTACAACATGCAACATGAGACTCCGGCCGGCATCATCTCTCAAAAGAGCAAAATGATGGCAGTGAGAGTTGGAAACGGCTTTAAACTTGTTTGGAAGGATGGGTATCTTTTGCCGAATTACACAATTGGAGACAAAATAGAATCAATATTCATTGAGGGAAGCAAGGGTGAACATACTCACCAGGGCAAACTTGTATACAAAGATAGTGACGTTGAATATTTTGTGGTACACCCTGATCAGATTCTATCTGAGGATTCGGTAATCATGTATTTGACTCAACATACCGATTTGAATGACTTTGAGATCAAGTCAAAGTATGCGGTTAACCACACCACGTCTCTTCCTGCGATGATCCATCAGGTTGCATCACGCCGAGCACTCAATCCTCTTCCAGATGGCGTTGAGATTGTAAAGGTCAGGCACAATGCAGGTGGTGAGTACTCGGCTCAAACAGGGGGAAAAATAGAGTTGGTGAAACCAAGTGGCAAAAGACATTTGCTGCTAGAGAGGGAGATGAAAAATGGACGAATAATGGTTGATTAGATTAACTCCAACGGAAGAAAACTGAAGAGTATCACTCCTTCGCATCGTCTCTTCGTTTCAGGATGATTGCCACTGCGATAAATCCTATCAGAGAAGCAAATGATATGTATTTGCCCAAACGCCGGACCTTTGTGTCCTCATAGACGACTTTTACCTCATGCTGACCCGGAGGCACTTTGAATGTGATAACGCCACGATATGCATGATCTTGGAACTCTATGGCAGCTGGCTGGTCATCGATATACACATTCCATCCGGGGAAGTAGAAAGTATGGTCATTGACCAAGACCTCGGTCTCAGCACGTATGGTATATATTCTGCTTGCATTTTTCAAAATCCTTTTTTGTATAGTCCCTTTACCCGAGAGTATCTGAGCCTTTTCTGGAGCAACTGGATACTCGGTTGAATCGATAGTCCATTTGGGTTGTACCATCAACCCGTGATAGTTTTCTCTTGAAAAATAGAAGTTTCCCAGGGGGATGTTAGTGTAGTTTTTTCCATAGATTTGAGGGAATTGTAAGGTGACTATCAAGAATAGTACAGTAAACCAAACGAGTATAGAAAGAACTTTATGGCGGGATATAGGATCGTAGGAGAATGCGAAAACAACCGCAAAAAAGAAATAGAACACCGACAAGAATCGAGATGGTATTTGGATACTGCCTAAAAGCGAAATGCGTGCATAGAGATACTCAGTCAGCGAAGAGCTCAGAAGAAATGCAATAAACATGCATACCAGTGAAGAAACAAATATTCTCTTCCCCAAATCAGTCTGACGGAAGAATGCAAGAAAGCCGCCGAGTTGAGACGATGTTGGTAAATATCTTGAACGAACAAACAAATACGTTGCAACGCCCAAACCCAATATGACCAAAACTACCTCAAGAGTCCCAAAGCTGATATCTGCACACCTCCAAAATATATAGTTGAGCTCGACACAGGTGTACCTCAGTGCAGGGTGTGCAATGGCGCTCCAGTCTACTGATTGGTTGTATACCAACAGGTTGCTGTTTGATCCCATGTAGAGATATTTACTTTCGAGCCTAAGGGGGAGGAGGTAATATGCTGACAGTGCTATTGCCGCACTGATTGAGATACAAACTCCCCCGATGCGCACAAAGTTCCGACTAAACATTATTAGTGCTATAAGGAATATAAATGGGACATGCAAAATCAATGACATCGGATGAGTGAGTATCAGAAGTGCGAGAAGAGCTGTAAGCACGAGGTACGTGCGTGTTCCTGATATTTTTGTGAGGACAATGAGAATGTACGGAACCCACAGAGTCATAAAGAGTTCTGGCATAGCCCCACGCACGTATATATTCGTTATCCGATAGGTAGCAAAGGAGTAGAGAGTGGTGGCCAAAAATGCAGCTTCGGATGAGACAGAGCGTGTAAGAAATAGATAGGTGCCGATTGCCGAAGATACCAGCGCAATGAGTATCAGAAGATAGTACGAGATGAGCGGATTATGAGTAATAAATGTCAACAGTCCGCCCAAATAGCTAGGAATCTGGTGAGAGATGGTGCCCAGGGGGAGTCCATAGTTTGCAAACCTGTCAGCCCACATCACCGGAAACTCGCCATCACTGAGTGCTTTATAGAACTGGGAACCAGTGACGATATGAGCATTTGCATCGAGCATTGCTGCCTTTGTACTAAACAGGAGTGGTTCTAGCACTATCAAGCAGTTTAATATGCCTATAACGAGGAGCTGTGGCCAGTGATTGAGTAGAGATTTCTTTCTATTGCTCATCGAGTGGATTATAATAGCAAAGTGTTAGATATACAAAAAATAAAGGTGTTCCTACTCATAACGCTCGGTGCCATAGGCATTTTATTCTTCTTTGGAAGGATGAGCTTTAGGATCAATCCTCTTGCTTGGTCTATGCACGTAAACTCATATATCTCAAAACTCAAACGAGATAACTCCATAGACTCTCAGGCATTTTGGGAGTTTCGAGACATAAGCTCTCAGAAAAGCTCCACGTTTGATTCCAAATTTATACAGAACGGCAAGCCATTCTTGGTGTTTGCTGATTCGAGGGTGCGTAGTGATGATTATCTGGTGGTATCAAACACGGCGATTCCAGATGCAGTCACCTTACCAAAGGAAGCCGTCGTCATAGTGCAAAACAAATCTGAACTGGTGTATAGAGTCAACAACAAACTCATATTCAAGTTTGTAAAGTCAATAGAGGAGATGAAGCAGGTAAATGGCTTCTTTAGTTATTTTGGAGTCGATCTTGCTACCTATCAAAACTATAAGTGGTACAACGAAACTATCATAGAGATATCCTAGTATGAAAAAATATGTAGTCATCGGCATTCTTCTCGTCTGTTGCATCATTTCCCTCTCGCTCCATCTCTATGAGTCAGGGAAACCCTGTCTCAATGAGGATGAAGCGTCACATGGATACAACGCATATTCAGTACTACAGACGGGGAGGGATGAGTACGGAGACCTGCCCATCAGATTTCTCGCGTTTGGGGAACATAAGCTTCCCTTTGCTGGCATGCTCTCCAGCCCGTTTATCGCACTCTTTGGACTCAGTGTTTGGACAGTGAGGATGCCAACGCTCATCGTGGGCACTCTGTTTCCCTTGTTGCTTTTTGCGGCACTCTACTCGATCAGCAGAAACCAACTCCTCTCTATCATCGCTGCTATCTTTGGTACACCCAATATCTGGATACAGGTATGGAGCAGACATCTACATGAGGGAGTTGTATTTGTTGGAATCATGCTCATGTATATTGCAGTGCTTTTTTGGAAGCGAGAGCTTCCAAAAAAGCACATGATTCTCCTCGCCATCTTTACCCTCTGTAGTCTTTTTTCTTATCATAGTGCAAAGGTTGTCATGCCTGTTATCGCGCTTTATTCAGTTGTGCTTGTTTTTGTTCGTACTTCTGGAGGGACGAAGAAAAAAGCTTTATCTGGGCTGACACTATGTGCTCTCCTGTCGGTTGCATTCGCGGTATTTGTTACTTCAGAGTATCTGGCTCCCAACAACCGCGTCTCAAACCTGTCCTACTTTACCAATCCAGTGTTTGTGTATGAAATAGAAGCAGGGAGAGAGCGGGGAGGATCTACGTTGTTTTACAATCGCCCCGTGTATGGTGCATATCAGCTATTCATGCGGACTGCGAAGTATCTATCACCAGACTTTCTCCTTTTCGAATCTGACAAAAATCCACGATTTGGCGCATCCTACCTGCCACTTCTAACCTGGCTTGAATACGCTTTATTTAGTATTGGTGTCCTGAATATTCTATTAAAATTGGCCACAAAGGGGAATCGAGCAAACAATGTGTTTTTGCTTACCTTACTCGTTGTCTCTATTTTACCCGCCTCATTGGCGCTTCAGGAAGGCTCTTCAACCAGAAGCGGTCTGCTCATAGTGCCCCTGATCATGTTGATAGCTAGAGGCACTCTAACCATCTCTGAAATGATCACGCGATTTTTCCATTCGCCATCTGCAGGAAGATTGATGATCGTCGGCATAGTACTCGTACAACTAGTTTTGATATCTGGCCATTGGTCTACCTATTTCCACAGATACCTGGGTGACTCAAAGACACGAGGCGCGTGGCAATGTGGGATGGAGGATGTAGCAGTATTTGCGTGGAAAAATTACCAATCATATGACAGAATAGCCATCTCTAGTCCGATGGGCCAACCGTATATCTATATGCTTTTTTACGGAGGTCCATACCCACCTGCTTCATATCAGAAAATTGCAAAAAAGATGCCATACAATGAGTATGGGTTTTGGGAACAGGATTCTTTTGATAAATTTCTGTTCGAGCAAAAGCCAAGATGTGAGAGGGGAGTGAAATCTCTCAATATTGTTTTTCGTAAAGAAGACGCTGACCCTGCCCTCATTGAGGATAGACTCCAGGTGCATTCGGATGGAACTCAAACATTTTATTCATTTACCTGCCAAAAATGAAAACGCATGCTGCAAGTGAAAATAAGCAAGAAACGGTTTTTTCGAAGTGGCACAAAATCCTTGCATTTCTTATGGTAAGCGTAGGCATCGGTATCAATCTGATGTTTATCTCACTCAGCATCAAGTGGGGATGTGAAGCTGGCAAGTGTGGTCTCTGGATAGGGGAGTGGCACTATCACGATGCGCTTTGGCATATCGCCGTATCTCGAATCTCATTTACCTCGTTTCCACTTGTATTCCCCTCTGCTGCAGGATTCCAGCTTAGTTCATACAACTACCTACTTGGCCTGATACTCCATCTATTTGAACTCGCAAGAATCAATGCGTTCATTGCATATTTTTATATCTTACCGATTGTTGCCAATCTGTTATTCCTCCATGCGTTGACTCGATACATGCGCAAGACAGCAAAGACCTCCATAGAGACTTTGTGGATACTCTTCTTTTCTTACCTTGCGAGTTCGTTCTCATATTTACTGATCTTTTACCATGGAGACCTCGAGTCATACAGTGTATTAAAGGGATTCCCGGTGGTCACTACCTTGCAACCTAGCATAGTGCTTTCAAATATCCAGTTTTATCTCTCACTCTCACTTTTCCTATATATTCTCACTGATAGTATAGAGGGGCGTTCATCACGCAGGATCATACTCGTCCAAAGTTTACTATTAGTCCTGTGTATTGGGCTCAAGGTATATACAGGCATCCTCACGATTCTGGTCCTTGCAATGGGATATCTATACTGGACTTTCCAAAAGAAATCGTTGCGGTATATATACCATTTGGGATTCCTTGGTATCGCATCAATTTGTTCGTACCTAGTGTTTTACCTTCCTTGGAGCTCGTATGTAAAAGGAGTGCCATTTGCATTCTTTCCGCTTTCCATCCCTCATACATTGACCGAGTCACCAAACCTGTTTTACAGTGAGAAATTCACTTTGGGAAGATACTATATGATTGGATTAGGAAGATGGTCACCACGACTCATTGCATACGAAACCTTTAGCATCATTCTTTTCGTGTTTATTAACCTTGGCACACGTTCTATCTTTGTCCTTTCCCTCTTTAAAGATAGATTCAATCTTGAGCGTACACTACTTCTTGCTGCTACCACCATTGGACTGGTTATACCTATTTTCTTTATTCAAGACAGTGGCGGATGGTATAACTCTATTCAATTTGCGTATATAAGTGTATACACATCGGGCATTCTCGCCGCCACATTTATGACGCGAGTTTCTACGATGAATAGTAAAGGGGTTGCAGTAGCAATATCGCTATTTATAGTTGTTGCATCTGTCCCAAACACTTTTTTAACACTAAAATTCCTCACCAAAGAAAAGATTCTTATAAGCTCGGGACAGTTAAAAGCACTAGAGTATCTGCGCTCGGCAGCTCCAGGAGTGACTCTCTCCTTGCCAGATAGCAAGAGCAGTTCGTATGTACCAGTTTTTACTAGCAAGCTTCCCTTTTTAGTTGATGAGGAGCAAAGCGACCTGCTCAAATTGCCAATAAAAGATAGAAAGCTTGCGATCGATACACGAGAGTGCGGGATCCTCGATAAGATTGATTATCTCTATCTCAACAACGAAAAAGGGCGCGAGTTTTTGGAGTGCACTCAGATCAAAGACTTCAAAAAAGTATACGACACAGAGGGTATCCTTATCTACAGGTCATCTTCTCCGCGTCCAGAGTTTTGAAAGCTCATTCTCATCTGAGACTGTAAACTGTTTTGACTTTATCACACAAGAATCAAAGTGAGCAAACGTGCGCATCGTTTTTCGCAGATACACATAGTGTATATCTTTCATATCCACACAGTTCTTGCTGTCCCCTAGTGCCATTTCGCGTGACTTGTAGTCTATGTTTAGTAGCTCGAGCTGCTTGCGATCTGCGAGATAGGTGACCTTTCCACTGAGCGCAGACACATATGCAGTATCAAATGTTGTAGCGAGCGTGTCATCGGTAGTTTGTTCAAACGGCTGCACGAGCACTGTACCATGCGTCATGCGCCCAAGTTTTTCGAGAACTTCAACTTCTTGGATGGCGATATAGCTGGATCTCCCAAACATAAAACGATTGAGTAAGTCGACCTGCGCAGGGAGGAACATGAGCACACATCCAAAGATAAATATGCCGCCCAGAATACGATTGCGTTTCCATACAAGGTACGTCAAATCTGCAAGCAATATGCTCGCAAACAAGAACCCAAAGTACGCAAATTGTATGGTGTTCCACCAGTCTCCACTCTGAATAAACAGTATGGGCATGAGGGTAGACACGATCACCAACAGATTGAGAACAAAACGCACATAGATGGCCCCAGTATTTTTTTTATACAGATAGTACCCAAGTGGAATAACAAATAAGAGGCGTACACCAAAATTAAAAAAGAGAAAATATGAAATGATCTGTAGCACTACTTGTATGTACTTTGGTCCCATCGTTCCAATTTGTTTGAGCGTGTACCATTGATGTACCAGGTCAGGTTGATGCCACATCTGAGGATCCTCAATCAACTGCTTTGGAACTGCCAAAAAGTCAAAGAATATCCCCCCTGATTTGTTTCCCGCATAAAAGACTACATATGCTGAGATCGTTGCCAAAAGCCCCACAAGCATCTGCCAGCAGAACCGTTTCCAATCATGCTTCCACAAAAGTTGGAGACAACTCATAGCCATGACGATGCAAATCGGTACCAGTGCATATATTTTCAGTCCGAGTATTGCAAATATGATAGGGAACAGATAGATCACTCTTGTCCGATGATGAAGGAGCAGTTGTAGCGCCATCAGAAGTACTACACTCCACATAAACTGGGGGTTTGTCATACCCAGTGCACCTTGCATGGTTGGAATGCCAGAGGACCCATCAATATTTCCATTCCTCACGAGTTGAATGATAAAGCCGAAGGACGAGGAAAAAAATACAAAGAAAAAGAGGACGGTCTTGAAAAGAGGATCAGGATGCAGCATCTTTGCATACTTTAAAAGCACATATATAAATGTACAGAACCAAACAAACGGAAGTATTCGGAAATACAAGTCCCAGACAGAGAGACCCGTCAGACTGAGCATCCATATCACCACGTCAAGTAAGTAGTTGTATCCAGTGAGATGTGCACCTGCAAAGGTGGGGAACGAAAAGGGGATGTGGCGAAAGGCAACTTGGGCCAAAGCGACATGCCATACTCCATCGTGTTCATGTGCGCCCCAGAAGTGGAGTCCACACCTACCCTCGATACAGGCAATCCTCCCCGATGGCATCACCGTGACCATGTAGAGCACAAAAGCGATACCTATGACGACGGTAAGTACAGGGTTTCTTTTGATACAATGGATAATAGAGGTAAAGATTCGCTTGACACTGTGTGTAGCTTTTAGCATCTAAAGTAACTCATTTTAATAATACTCTCTACAGGTATGTTGGCCATTATAACGGTAATTTACAAGAATTACGAAATATTCCACGAGTTTGTGGCGAGCTTGACAGCGCAGTCGTGCCAGGATTTCCGTGTATACATTTTGGATCTGACCGAGGAGAAGGATCGGGACACTCTAGTATTTGACGATGAAAGATACATCCTACAAACAGGCCCAAATCGAGGATACGCATATGGGGTAAATCGTGGAGTTGAGCTGGCGACTCGTGATGGACTCAGTAGATTTGCAGTCGTAAATCCAGACGTGATACTTGACGCGGAGTTTGTCAGCTCATGCATCGAATCACTTTCGCAACACCTCAAAACTCTCATAGGCGGTAAGATCTTTTATGCGCCTGGGTATGAGTACCACCAGGACAAAGTCCCAAAAAATACTTTTAGACTCCCAAAAGATGGATCTTGTTTTCCACTCCCGACTGACTACCCATATAGTATCTGGTATGCGGGAGGGCATATCGACTGGGCTCACGCGACGACTCGCCACATAGGCGTAGACGATCTGGATCATCAGATGTACGATGAGCCGGGTGCCACTGACTTTGTCACGGGATGTTGTATGGTGTATGACAAGCAGGTTATTGATGTGCTTGGGAGATGGGATGAAGGATACTTTATGTATTATGAGGATTCGGACTACTGTGTCAGAGCAAGGAAAACAGGCATCGAAATACGCTACGAACCATCGATCAAACTTTGGCATAAAAATGCGCAAAGTACTGGGGGGTCGGGATCAGATTTCCATGTCAAAATGATGAATAAATCACGATTCAGATTTGCGATGAAGCATGCACCATGGAGGACAAAGTTGCATGTATTAAAAAATTCCCTTGTGATGCATGCCACATGATACATATCTTCACATACGTATATTTTGCACTTCCACTTCTTATTTTCATATTTGGATGGCTGAAGCTTCCCTATGCTGTATGCACAACCCTCGTGTTAATTGGAGGAATGATTGCAGTATTTAAACAATATGTAGGTGAAAAGATCACGCGTATGGCTACGAGCCAGCTCCTCTTCATTATTGTACTTTCACTGGCGATTACCTATATAACAGGTGCGGGTGCATTCGTTCCCCAAAATACCGACTGGGTCAAGCACAATGCAGTGCTCCACGATCTCGTGACATTTGAGTGGCCATTTGGATACACATATCCACATATAGACGGAGCAGTCACTCTGTCATACTATCTGGGATGGTATATGGTTCCAGCTTTCATTGGCAAACTAAGTGGTTATCAGATGGCGCTATATGCTCAGTTTGCCTATACATTTCTTGGGATACTACTCATATTCCTTCACACTTCAAGGTTTGCAAAGGGAAAAAATAAAACAATATATCTTGTGGCAGTGATCCTTTGTCCAGTTGTGATGTCGCTCACCCCACTCCAACAGCTGATACACATCACTAACCTGTTATATTTTTCGCATATTGGGTCTTTACGATTAGTTCCAAACCAAGCCATTCCTGTAATACTTGTAACCTGTATCTACATATATGACTACATACACAATCGTGCTCATTTCACTTCTCTAATATGGCTCTCTATAACGCTATTCTGGTCACCACTTGCTCTAATGGGGATTGTTCCACTGATGGTCCTTCATCTTACAGCTATTAGGTCATTTACGAGGATAAGTTGTATTATATTGCTCCACTTTGCTTTGGTGTTGGGGCTTATGTATTTATGGTACAAACCTAATGTCTTCAATATTCAAGCACGCCACCTGTTCACTTACCTATACCTACCACATACCCTCACAGAATTTATCGAGGTCCTTATATTCCTGATGATTCAGATAGTATTTCCAATACTACTTGTAAAGCGATATGGGTCATCCATGCAAAGAGAAATGCGTACGGTATGGTATGTCACGATCTGTTTTCTATCTATATTGCCATTCTTACACTATGGTGTGTTTAATGATCTGGTCACACGGGGGTCAATTGGAGGAGTTTTTACTATGAGTATTATCATAACACATGTATTTGGTGGTTTCGAGCCGGTATTGCTTAGACGGGTGGTGCCATTGGTAGTGATTTATATATTTTTATTCATTTCTAACCTAACTGGTGTAGTGGGCGTATTCTCGTCTCAGGACAGTAGATCAGTCGCAACACCTAAACCGGTGACTGAGTTTGAATCGAGCGATGTGTTGACACAGCAGTATATCGGGTATGGCAACTCCTTTTTTATGAGACGACTTATGAAGCCTATTGCGTACTTACATAAGACAACAAGGTAAACAAAAGCAGTTTGTGGACTAGGGCAATTTGACCTAAAGAGACACGTAGTTTAGAGTCAGACTCTCTGAGCAAGTATCAGGTCATACGTGTCATTCAATGGCCACCTCTGAATGACTTTGGACGGTTTAAAGGTATTCATTTCATACGCTCTGTTCTTCAAGAAGTCCTCATTTCTATAGTAAATGACAAAAAGGTATTGGTTTGATTTGTAGTCATCAAAATTACTGATAATATGATCTCTCTTTAGGAAATACTTCTGAGAAGTAGCCTTGGCATTGTAGAAAGCCGAGATGTTAAAGTTAGTTAGTTTGCTATCCCTGATGATGCTATATGCCTTAAGCTCATCTTCATAGCTCCAGTTAGTTACAACGTTGTTTTTATAGGGAAATAGGATAAATATCAGAGTAGACCAAAACAATAGAAGTGCAAATAAGATACACAAAGAAGCAGTCGTAAGTCTACTTTTTAAAACGTACGCAGCAAATATAAATGTGACGAGTGATATCGATAAGAAGTAGTGCACGTTCATGCTGACTACTCTGCCACTGCCAAGAAGTTCTCTAAAATGTGATAAGAAATGAATTATGGTCTGTACGTTATAGAATCCATTTCTAGCCTCGAAAAGTATCATTGGGAAAAAGCCCAGAGCAAGACCGCATAAAAAAAGCAGCAGATTCTTGAACCCCAGTCGTAAAATAAGAAAATAGTAAACTGAAAGTGCAAGTACAATTACAATATACTGATAGTGAAACTGAAGTAAAAAGCCAGCCAATATACTTAGCACAAGAAAAGCACCTTTACTATCTGATGAGTGATACACGCCCATTGCATAAATTAAGAGTGGTGTCAGCGCAAACTGAAAGTGGGGATTCCACAGTGATATCGTGCCCTGGATATACATGGGAAGTAGTGTGTACAGCATAGCCATCACTCTTGCACCATTTTTACCAACCATACGCTTAGTGCCAAAGTACAACGGAACAATCACAGCTCCACTCATAACCATAAATATGTAGGTAGAGAGTTTTGGGTCAAAGTTACCCAAAACCAAAAAAAATAGAAAGAAGTAATATATTATGCCTCCCTGAAATATTTCCCTCCCGCCATAATTTATAGATATTGACGGACCAATCAATTGAATTCTTCGCTCTCTAAATATATCAAGTGCGGTTGTAGAGAAATTTGCTTGGTCATATACAAATGAAAAGAAATGGCTGAAATTAGCTGTTCTTATAAATACGAAAATACAAAAGAACACCAGTAGAAATATTCTATCCCTCTGAAAGAATAAGCTTCTTGCTTCCTTCATATATTACGTAGATTGTAAATGTATTATCATTTGTTCAAAACCAAAGCAAATGTATCGTTCTGACTTATTACCTTTTTCGGACTAAAGAAAGTGAGCCAATTTGGATGAGCTAACTTATCTACCCAGATGTAAGTAGCAGAAGTATCATATGTGTATTTTTTGTACTTATTCTCTCGAGCCTCATACTCAATAAATGTATTCTTCAATACAGGTATATCTCCTATAAATAGTCTCTTGCCAGTAAATGCAGTAATCCTACTATCCACAGCAGGTGACCCAAAAGTTGAAACTGTCCCTGGCGGTTGAGAACGAAGTGTCTTTGACGTCTCAATAAAATCACTGCTCAGAATTATGTAATCGTGATGGTTGCCGTATGTAAGCTGATCGACAAGGGGTATGCAACTTGCAATGATAAGTATCGCAACCACAAACATTTTGATGAAACGGTTACGAATATGGACCATCCAGCTAACTGAAATGAGCGATGACAAAAAGACAGCATAATACAGAAACTGCATAGTATTAAACCAGTCACCCTTTTGGACAAAGAAAAGTGGGATTAGTGAAAGAGTCAGAATAGTGGTGAGGACTGCGGCGAGGTGAGAACTTACTTCTTGGCGCCTGATAATCTTTCGAATGTGCCATACGAAGCCAAGTCTCATCCCAAAACTCACCATGTAAAAGAGTGCAGTAAATACCCCATACATCAGTATCAGTCGAGGTGAGAACCGTCCGGATGTCTCCAAAGTAACCCGCGCCAAAGCGATATAATTGCGAAAAAAGTGACTGGGATCATCGATGAGTGAACGTATAAACGCAAATGGATCATATACAAACACTCCTTTGCCTCCACCAAAGGCCAGCGAGACCAAGATAAATGAGATGGAACATGCAGCGCAGATAGTCACGGCATTTTTCAGGCTAAGTTTGTGAGAATATGCCTGATGCGCCGTATGCACGAGTAAATAGAGAAGTAAAGCAATGCCAGCATATGCCTTTAAAAGAGTAAGAAATACTATGCCAAAGCACATTGTCACCACTGGAATAAAGAATTTACCATTCGACCTCCGATTCCAATACACGATGAGCAATAGGATTATGGGAAGAGAAAGCGCAAATTGGAGATTAAAAAACATGAGAGTTGGCTGAAGAGACAGCACTAGCGGAAATCCTCTTACCGATGAGCTGACGAGTGTGCCAGATGAAAATATCGTCATGAGAAATGCGAAGCTATTGCCCAAATAAAGCACAAATGAAGTGAGTAGCTTTTGAAGATCACTACTACACATGTATCTGGTATAAATGGTCACCGCACCAATATAGAGCAGCGCAATGACAACGGGAAAAACATGAAAGTATCCATGCAGGACGCTTACACCTCCAAAGCGCTTTAGTAGAAAAAGAAAGTAGTCGAACAAATAGTTGTAATGAGTGAGGTTTGCTCCGGCGAAGATTGGATGAGCTGGGGGGAATGTTTCAAATGCTGTTTCAGCTATAGCCATATGCCAATATGCATCATGTGCGTGATACCCAGATATGCTCACTGAGCACTTACTCGTCTTTTTTTCGCATACCTGCCAACCACTCTTGAAGATAAATGACACTGAGGAAAAAAAGTAAATAAGCGCAAATAGACAGATCAGAATGCCTGCAAATGAACTTGACTTTAAGAAGTGAGCAGGGGAGTCGGGTATAACTTTGGTATGGTCTTTCATGTAAAGAAGCGTGCGTAACTGAGTTAAGCTAGGATCACATAAACGGCCTCATGCTGTCCAGAAACATGTTAGAGCTCATAAAATTGATCACATACCAGTAGACTGCGGGAACAATGGCTACTAATGCAAAGCGGACTGCCCGCTTTTCAAAAAGTGTCGCTGCTGAACCTATTAAGATTGGCATGATCGGCAAGAGGTATCGGGCCAAGTCTCGATGCTGTACCGTGAGTATAAACGCAAAGTACACTATAAAAAAGTAAAAAAGCATGTTCTTCTGCTTCGTAAGTTGATCAAAAATATATATCCACCCGATAGCAAAGTATACGAGTATATCCTCTAAGAAAAAGGTCTTGATCTCTTTTGCTGTCGAGTCAAACTGAGAATAGATCAGTCCCGTAGGCACAACGGCTCCCGTGTGAAAATATGCGAAGAAGTCTCCATATTGTCGCAGATACAACATGCAGGTCGCCACAAATCCAGTCAATGATCCCACCGATACTAAAAGACCCCAGAGGGACCGATTTCTTGAGGTGATATATTGGTGCACGACATACAGCGCTATGGCTATCCCAAAGAGTAGTCCATGTATGCGCGTGAACGATGCATATGCAGCAAAGATTGCTGCCAACCAGTACCTTTTGTCTTGCATGAGGAGCAAGGATGCGAGAATGCAGCATAAAAATACGATTTCTGATGAGCCGGTACTTCTCAAAATCCAAAGTCGAGGAAGCAGCAGGGTGAAAGTAGTTAGTAACAGTGGCGACGTGGACTCAAAAAACCTGAGGTAAAACAAATACAACAAACATCCCAGCACTACCGATGCAATCACATTGATCACCAGCATGCTTGGCAGATATCCCACGAGTGGCGCCACCAGTTTGATAAGGAGCGGATAGCCCGGAGTATGCGCGGCATAGTAGGTGTGTTTGAGATCAAGAACTTTGTATTTCTCTACTTGGTCAGAGCGATAGTTCGTCTTTGCAGGTATCACAAACAGCATCCCGTCATAATTCCGATAGATCGACTCAAACCCAAACGCACGTGCTTGTTTGCTAAGTCCCCCATATCGAAAGGCAAACGGTGCCCAAACCAACAATGTGGTGAAGATCGAGATTATGGAGATTGCAGCCACTGTACGAACTGTAAGCGCACTACTTCCTGTACTTGTTGATAAATCAGGGTGTGGCAGCATCTAGGTAAGAGAATTGTAACAATACTATTTTTAGCACCTTGTCTGTTGAGTTTGTATACGACGATGAATAGAACGTGTTACATAGTAGGCACATACACAGAGTACATTTACGATAAATCCGGTTAAGATGATTGTATTTTTAAAACTCACATCTCCTCCCTGTCCCCAATCTCCCCCAAGAACATAGGGGTAGTAGCTCAAAAGTAAGCCAAAAACAGAAGGATAGAGATATATGTAGATTCTGTCAAAATAAGGAAGGAAGACGAGCAAGTTCAGGAAATACCATGGATGCAGCTCTCCGTAGGTCACCAAATACAGGAGCAGTGCACATATACCACATACAGATGCTATTAGTGCGATATTCTTGAGATGGATTGTCTTGCCACGTATGAGACGACTTCTGGAGGAATGATTGGATATGATGGCTACAAGGGGGAGTGTCAGATACTTTACCAGGCCGCTTGTAACAAGAAGAATTGGCCCAAGATATTTTTGTTTATGGAGGACTGCACAAATTCCCAGAATCCCTATTGCAACAGCCACAAAGTCGTTATGGGTATTTATGAGTCCCTCCACTATCACGAGTGGCGAAAATGCAAAGATGGCAGCAGCCCTGTAATTGATCTTTTGTAATGATCTAACAACCAACAGATAGAGCGCCACATGAGCCAGCTTAAAAAGAAAAAAGGTCACCGAAAACATATTCATGCCCAAAAGTGACGGAATCAAACTCAATAACAGGTAGGTTGGACCATACGGATAGGTACGGTGCGTCCAATGCATAAATCTAAGCATGGGGTCAGTAGGGAAATCAAGCGCCTTGTGAAGATACGGATTTTGTCCATAGTGGGTCAGGATGCGCGCATCAAAGATGTAATTAAAGAGGTCATGAGAGAGTGCTGGATAGGATAGGAGCCCTGCAATGACTCCGACTACTATCGCGAGAATCATGATGTTCTTGGGAGGTTTCCACACAAGTGCAAGCGATGAAAACATCAGCATACACTCAGCGAATACAAAAAATTGTGAGGATGTGGGTCTATCAAAATACCCTATCTGCACAGCCCATTCGCGAAACAGAGCCCAATCTCTATGCTCGATAAGTGTAAAATTCGGATCGACCAAAACCCAGGACCAGAGACTCAACCCCAACACACTTATGAAAAATAGGGCCAAGGTCAACTTGTGATATACTGCTGCCATGAAAATAAACAAATATGTGACACTCACTATCTTTGTACTTATTGTACTGCTTTTCTCCTACTTTAGATTGACAATCATCCACTCAGGCAACGTAGCCTATACCTATGACCAGGGGAGAGACTTCCTTGCTGGTGCCCGCATGATAGTAGATCGAGACCCCGTATTTATTGGTCCCACTACCGGGATCGGTGGCATGTTTCATGGCCCCTGGTGGTACTATATGACTGCGTTCTCCTTTGTGGTTCTCGGATCTAATCCTCTGAATTACTATTATTGTCTTTTTGCTATCCATCTCGTCGCGTTGTGTGTATGGATGTGGGCGATACGGAAATATTTTGGGGACGCACTCGCCATGCTTTCGTCGCTTATCATCGCTTCAGCACCCTACTATGTGAGTAGTCACACCTTTGCGGGCAACAACATTCTTACCATTCCCTCTTTTACGTTCTTCTGTCTCACCTTAGTATCTATCACATTCGTACGTGATAGACACGCCTCCATGAAGCTAACCCTTTTTCTCTCGTTCCTTTTTGGGTTGTGGGCAGGGTTTGTAGCGGAGACCGAACTATCTTTCGGAATATTTATTACACCCGCAATTATATCGCTCTTTGCTTTATCAAAGGAGCTACGAGACTATGTTATGCGAAAGTATCATCTCTTAGCTTTGTTTATTGGACTTAGCATACCGTTTCTTCCTCGCTTATTGTTTGAGGTCAAAAATAACTTTCTGCAAACAAAAGTACTTCTTGGTTTTTTTACAAAGCCAAAATTGTACAATCCACGAAGTTACCCTGAGGTGTTTAATGAGCGAGTACAGATGTTTCGTGGCTATTTTGAACAGTCAGTGGGCTCTAATCTGATGTTTTGGATTTTTGTAGCCTCACTGCTACTTCTCGGTTACGTTTTGTATTCACGCTCTAGACACACCTCTACAAAGGCAAGTATTTCAGCGACTTACCTCCACTTGATCCGCTATCTTGCGATTGTGCTTGGGGGACTGTTTGTATTTTGTTTGGTATACCGCGACCCCTTTTGGGGAAATTACTATGAGGGGATCCAGGTAGGATTTCTCTTATTGTTTGTGACGATACTTGCAATAATAAAGCAAAACCTACACAAGGCATATTCAGTATTGTTAATAATTACTTTTGCATGTGTCAGCATGATTCTGGGCGATAGACTATATGCCACCATCAATTTTAGGGCGAACATGAGCGGACTTGTATTGCAAAGCTCAGTAGTAAACCATATTGTTGACACACAAAAGAGTAGGAATGAGCCTATTTTCTGCGCCAGAGTATTTACCCCTCCGGTCATACCCCATACGTATGACTATCTGTGGTTCTATCACTATAGAGAGCAAACGATTGAAACCCCTCGATACGAATTTCAAAATGGGCGGTGTTGGTATATCATCGAGCCCGAATGGAAAGGATTTGAGTTCAGACAGATCGAGTGGAAGAAGCGGAATATTCCAGAGAAGACGGAAGTGAGGAAAGGGTCTATATTTGAGGTGAACGGAATTCAGGTTCAAGAATTAGTTGAAGCAAAATAACATTTCATATCTATGAAGTTTATCCTTAGCCTTTTGAAAAGACATTGGGCAGTGCTGATCATTTTCTTCATCGCACTGTTTATCAGATGTTATGACAAAAATCACAACTTTGATTTCGAGTATGATCAAGGAAGGGACTTTACACGTATCTATGAGATGCAGAAGTTGGGAGACTTGAAGCTCGTGGGTCCCGAGACGGATATTCCGGGAGTTTTTAATGGGTCGCTATACTACTATTTTCTGCTTTTCTTGAGTTTGATTTCAAATTCAAATGTAGTTGCCGTTTTATATGGTTTTGCCCTTATTAACTCACTAATATGCATTCTACTTTACAAGTTTTCACTAGATTTCTTTGAAGATAAGTTTCTTGGAATAGTTTCTGCATTGTTGTGGGCGATTTCCTTTGAACAAATACATTTTTCGAAGTTCCTTTCAAATGCATCGATGATGATTCCGACATCGGTGATATTTTTCATCGGACTCGCATATGCATTCCTGAAGAGAAAGCCGTGGGGACTCCTCCTGAGTGGCATGGGATACGCACTCGCGATCCACATGAATTTTTATTTGGTATATCTCGGGGTATTCTATATCGTTTTTTATACACTGTTTCGGACAAATATTCCTTTACGTTGGTGGTTCGCGACTGTGTGTACTTCTGTTTCACTATTAAGCCCCTTTTTTATCGCTGAATACAAATGGAGAATGATGGGAACGAGGTCGCTCCTGAAGTATTTCAATGCCCAAATATATTCGGATCATATAGCGAAAGGGAATTACATAACATCTCTCACTCAAAAGATCGTAGATGGTGCACAAAGATATGAAAGCAGGGTAGCCGATATCGTAACGCTCTCATATTTGGAGATGGGACGTCACTTTGCGTTTATATTATTTGTCATAGGAATTTTGATCTTTTGGCACCGTTTTGTTAAAGCAAGTGATGGTTCTAGTAAGAACGTTGCGCTTTTTACAATAGTATGGATTTTTTCATCTCTTCCATTGTTTTATTTTTCTTCAGGAGTACTAAATGGCCATGTGATAAATACTACGATTTTTTTCCCAGCGACGATTATCGCCGCATCGGCAGTGGCAGGGATTTTTCGAAGAATTTGTTTCCTTTCGGACAAGTATGCGTCTATTTTAGTCATATTAGCACTCATTGTGGTGAGCATCTCACAATTTAGAAAGAACGACTACTCCAGTTTTGCCGTATTCTTGAATACACCAATCTCATATGGCGATCTGCAACACTCAATTGAGTATATGTATGAATCTTCGAAGGGTGAGAAGTTTGAGGTGTGTGCACTCACAAATCCTTTATTCGTAAATTCGACATGGTCTTTTGCATTTAAGTATTTTGGTGAAGCGAAGCATGGCTACTTACCCTATTGGACTGGTCAGCCGCAGATATTAAATCGTAACTTTTTGCCAACTCATGATTCTGCTCATGCCATACCCACAAAATACTTGATCTTAGAACCTCCCGTCGGAATGAAAGCATTCATGAAACCAGTGACCACATACCTGGAAAATATTAATACGAATGTAGTCGAAGAAAAGACCATTGGCAATATCGTCATTCAAAAGCGAGTGCCACGAAAACATGCGCGCTCGAATAGTGAAAAGATGGACGTATTTGAAGATATAATATCTAAGGATCCAAGATATAGCTGTAATCATCATTATGAATAGTTTGGGATACATCATATGCAACATGCCACATCGAGAATAGCTTCGTATAGAGTTTACTTACAACCTATTCTGTTTTTCGCTATCTTTTGCATAGGACTCTATTTGCGATTCTGGAATTACTCAAATACGTTCGATATGGGCTGGGATCAAGCCCGTGACGGGTGGAAGGTTCGAGATATACTTCATGGCACCTTGGTCACAAATGGCCCTCGCACAGGCGTGGGACACTTTCATCTCGCCCCGCTTTGGTACTATTTCCTAACTCCATTTTATTTTCTTACGAGACTTGATCCAGTTGCATCTTTGTATGCGAATGTGCTCGTGGGGATCGTAAATTTTTTGCTTTTTTACTGGGTGACAAAAAGGATATTTGGTACGGTATCGGCACTTCTTGCGCTGTACATACTCGCCACAAATGATTACCTCATCGAGATCATGAGGATTCCTTGGAATGTCTCACCAGTGCTTGGGGTTAGTTCACTCATATTTTATTGCATACATGAGATCGTATTCCACGAAAGATATCGCTATACGTTTTTACTGTCCGCGCTCACGGGTTTTTTCATCAATCTTCATTTCGGATTCGTATTCCTCCCTCCGATCATTCTCGCTTCTATGCTTTGCATGAAGCACAGGATAAGGTTCGTGAAATATGGACTGTATTCGATACCCATATTTATCATATGGTTCATACCACTTGTGCTGCTAGATATCGAGTGGAAGGGAGGGAATACGGGTCTGCTGAAAAACCTTTTTTCGGATTATCTCATCCATGGATTCCATCTCCAATTTTACCTTCATAGACTCCATGATGCATTCATAATGTTTGAGAAAATATTCATAATTCATCATGCGATTGCATGGGGCAAGTTCGTACCGATGCTTGTCGTTGGTCTCTTCTCGCTTCGTGACTCTATGAAAAATAGAAAGATGAACTATCTTCTCAGTCTATGGTTTTTTGTTCCTTCGATCATATATGCATTTTATGGCGGAAGTACGAGTGAGTACTATATGCTGCTTTCTGCCCCAATGGTCATCTATATGATGCTCTACATGCAGAAAAGGGTATTTGCCATATTTCAAAGATACAAGTTTAGAAAGTTTGGTCTCGTACTCATCACGATAGCTTGGCTTTTGTATGGACTGAGAGGAGCCGAAGGGAAGTGGCTGAGGAAAGCATACGGAGGTCTGAATGAACAGCGAGATCAGGTCTATCGAATGTATAAAGGTGGTGGTACTATAGAGTATAACGAAGGAGATCCGAAAGCGTATCTCATGCAAGTCATACGAGATGCAAATACCAAATGAAAAACACCATCACCATAATCATAAATTCCTACAACAATGAGTCACTCATCACAGAGTGCATTGAGTCAGCATATCTGTTGACGGATTCAATCGTGGTAGTTGATATGGAAAGTACTGATCAAACGGTCGTGATAGCAAAAAAGCTCGGTGCGACGGTCACTTCCTTTCCACCCTCTCGGTATGTAGAACCAGCACGCATGGCTGGTATCGCGAATGCACCAAGAGATTGGGTTTGTATCCTAGACACGGATGAGCGCATCACGCTGCAGCTTGCTGATGAAATAAAAAAAACTGTAGCTACGGCAGATGAGCTCACCACCCACTTCAGAATCCCCCGTAAAAATATGTTTGGTAAATCCACCTGGCTCAAGCATGGAGGGTGGTGGCCAGATCATCAGATCAGGCTCATCAAGAAAAGTGCATTGATTGAGTGGCCTGCGCGGATACACTCGACACCCCAGATCGAAGGTATGGGCGGACAGCTCCAGTCGCCACTCATACACTACTTTCACGGCGATGTTGAGGGTATGGTGCGCAAGACAGCGGTATTTGAAGATATTGAGTCAACACTACTTCACAACGCAAAGAGATCCGTCACTGTCTTCACTTTTTTCCGTAAGTTTCTCGGCGAATTATTTCGCCGACTGATCAAGCAGCAAGGATTCCTAGATGGGAAATTCGGACTGCTCGAATCTATCTATCAAGCATTTTCCAAAACAATTACTTGGTTATTCTTGTATGAAAAAATATATATTACGAAACCGCCCGAAAAAATAATATGAACTATTTTATAACGCTTTTTATATCTGCTATCGATGATTTTGCGCGTAACAAGGTGCGCACGTTTCTGACCTCTCTGGGTATTTTGATTGGAGTACTTTCAGTGGTGCTCATCATCGCATTTGGATTGGGACTGACAAAGTCCATAAACGAGCAGTTTGAGTCGCTCGGATCCGGGCAACTGGTCCTGTTTCCTGGTCAAGTCCTCGCCAATGGGAGATTTCGGGGTGGAGGTGGTAATCAGGCGGTGACGCGTTTTACTGAAAAGGATATAGAGGACTTAAAGCGACTTCGTGAGCTCAAGTACGCCCTTCCCTCGGTCCAACGCTCCACTACAGCAGTAGCGCAAGGTATCACAGAGCCAGCAGACCTTTTGATGTCAACCGCTGACATATTCCCTGTGCGAAACTTTTCACTTGATGCAGGAAGACTTTTTACCTCCCAAGATGATACAAAACGAGCAAAGGTAGCAGTCTTGGGGTATGAGATGGCTCGAAAGTTATTTGGTGACGCAGGGAATGCCTTGGGAAAATCTGTAAAGATGGAGCAACACACATTTACCATCGTAGGCACTATGAAAAAGGTAGGATCTGCAGGTTTTGGAGGCCCAGACTATGACAATAATATCATCATCCCTTTCAAAACAGGATTCCTCTACAACACTGACAAAAAGTTTTCTGCAGCAGTCCTCGTCGCTCGAGATCCAAATAAACTCGAGAGTACAAAAGCAGCCATATCACAAGTATTGAAGCGCACTTATAAAGAGGGAGACTTCTCGATAGTTGAACTCTCACAAATCCAAGGAGCGGTGACGAGTATTTTTGGTATCCTCAGTTCGGTACTGACAGGCATAGCGGCTATCTCACTCATCGTGGGAGGAATTGGTATCATGAATATCATGTATGTATCGGTATCTGAGCGCATCAAAGAAATAGGGATACGGCGCGCACTAGGCGCATATCAGAGTGATATTTTGTGGCAGTTTTTGGTAGAGGCTGTCGTGCTCTCGCTTTTTGGGGGCACGCTGGGTATCCTCCTCGCGTTCGTACTTGTTGCTATAGCTCAGAGCTTTTTCCCCGCATATATCAACTGGCAATCGGTTGCTATAGCACTGGGGGTATCCTCTGGTATTGGTATCGTTTTTGGAGTCTTCCCTGCGCGCAAGGCGAGCAAATTATCTCCCATTGAAGCGATACGGTATGAGTGAACATGAGCGTAAAGTTAATAACGAATAGCGTATAACGTACACAAAGTTGAGTGAGTGTTATGCATAAAAAAATCCTCCACCATATGGTGGAGGATTTGAATATTCCTTTTACTGAACAGGAGCGTTAGTTGGTGTGGGAGCCTTTGGCTTGAACCACCCTCCAAACAAATTTGTCCAGGATGCCCTGATACTCTCGCCGAGAGACTTTTTCTGGGCTTGATTCGTGGCTTTCAGATCTGCACGCTCTTTCTTGTTTCCCTCACGCATTTCTTGTCGTTCCTTTTGATTCTCTTTCTTCATCTCTTGACGCTCACCCTTATTCTCTTTCATCATAGTCTCGCGAGAAACCTTTGCCTCGCTACGAATTTTTTCAAGTTCTTCTTTGGTGAGTTTGCCGTCTGCTCGGGCGGCATCTATCTTGCTTTTGGTATCTGTGCGGAGTGCATCTCTTTCGCCTTGATTCTCCTTACGCATCGCATCCCGCTCGCCCTGGTTTTCTTTGCGAAGACCAGCTTTCTCATCACGATTTTTCATCAACAACTTTTGCCTCTCTTCTTGATTCTCTTGACGGAGATCTGTTCGCTTCTCCATATTTTCTTTGCGCTGTTCCATCACTGCCTCGCGACGAGGCGGTGGAGGGGCATCTGCTGCAAATACTGACGAAGTTGAGACTGCGACTGAAGCAGCTATGACGAGCACTGTGGTGTATTTCATGTACTAAAAATAATAGATAACTACTACGCTATATGCAGGATTTGCAAAATAAGTTTCAAATAGGTGTGATCTGCGAGCGGATGGAGCTGATGAAGTGCTCCTCATCACATGAATGTGCAAATGCGATCCCATTTGCCCTTAGGCGCTCAAGATCTACTGCACTGAGCATTTCAAACGATTTGATAGCGCTACAGAGTGATTCAACATCGATTGCCGTATACTGGATACCCCGCTGGAGGTGTGTCACTGTCTCTTTGACCCCTCCACTGGCGTAGGCTATCACTGGTACTCCTTGTCCCATCGCCTCCACAGGCACCATGCCAAAATCCTCATCGACTGAGGCATAGAGGAATGCGCGAGCTCCTGAATAGAGTGTTTGCAGCTGGTCATCGGGTACCGATCCATAAAATTCAACAGTTGGTCCTGCTATGGATCGCAGGTATTGTTCCTCTTTTCCAATGCCCACGATCTTCAGTGGCAGCTTCATCTGATTTGCTGCACCGATAATGACATCGATATGCTTTGTCGGCGCCAGTCGCGAGACAGTGAGAAAGTACACTGTATTTTGACTTTTACCTTTTGAATTTTGAATTATCTGTATGGGGGGATGTACCACCACCCCATCCCGTCTGTAGAACTTCAGCGAGCGCTGACGTATCTCTTCGGAGTTGAATATGAACTGATCGATGGTCTGACTCGACTCATAGTCGTACCGCCTAAGAAAATGATTTACGATGAGCGCATAGATCCTCACGACGAGGTACCTTTTCAAACTACTCTCATCATATCCATACAGATAGCGGGGAGGGGTGTGGAGGTAGCAGACGAATTTAGTTGATAATTGAGAATTGAAAGTTGATAACGGATTGGAGGTAGAGTGAGTTTTGTTTTTTGCATTTTGACTTTTACCTTTTGATTTTATGAGTGATACCCCTTTGCTCATCCCCCATGAGCTACTGCAGATGACCAGATCGTATGAGGAGAGGTCAAATGATCTCCAGATCCAAGGGAGGAGGAAGCGGAGTGGAGAGTAGAGACGCGAAAAGAAAGGTATGTAGCGCGCGCGGCTCTCGAATATCTTCCAATCACGGAATTCACTTGCGTGAATTCCAAGTTTGTTTCTATCTATGAACGATACGTACACATCAGCGTCAGGATAAGCCTTTTTGAGGGAGATGAGGACGCGCTCGGCACCGCCGAATTCTGCGAGCTGATCATGGACGAGTGCGACTCTCATACTGACATTATACTTCACACCACGTTTGCGCGATTATCATTGGAGCAGACAATCTGATTCAGAGAAGATATACTTAGGAGCAATGTTTGCATATATCTTTTTGTATCGTTTACGGCAGAAATATCTCTTTCTGGGCTATGGGGGGTTTTTGATAAGTGCCTATATTTTTTCTATAGTAGGTTGGTTTGTATTTTTTGCTCTTTTG
>CAZUKL010000011.1:0-48276 GCA_964620925.1 uncultured Gammaproteobacteria bacterium
CAACACTTAAAAGTCACATCCTCAATGGAATCGCCGGAAAGAACTGAATAGTTACCCTTTTTCTTTTGTACTTTGCATATGCGAAGTATTATACTATGAGTATTATTTATTTCATCAGAATTGGAGGGCAGAATCTATTTCCCATCGCAACAATAACTAATATGGGCATCAATAGGAGTTCTCCATCGTAATACAAATATTCCAATCATAATCAGCTGCTACAATGAACCTATGTCATTCTTCATCTGCTCATCCTGTGGCTTTGGATCTGCCACCTTCCTCGGCAAGTGTCCTGATTGTGGCGAGTGGAACACGCTGAAACAAGCACGTGGCATGGATGAAAAGTCAGATCGAAAGTCATCGAAGACCAGTGAGTTTGTGACTACGAAGCTCAAAGAGGTACAGGTCGTGAAGGGCAAAGGAGAGCGCTATGCGACAGGCATCCATGAGTTTGACCGGGTACTCGGCGGTGGATTTGTCCCCGGTCATGTAGCACTGCTGACGGGCGAGCCCGGCATCGGCAAATCCACACTCCTCCTCCAAGCGCTTCAACATATCGATACACTCTATATCTCGGGTGAAGAGTCGGCGAGCCAGATCAAGGATCGCGCAGATCGCCTCGGGGTGAGTCTCGAGCATATGGCGTTTAGCGACACACTCCAGGTCGAGGGGGTGGTGAGTGGCATCACTCAAATGAATGCTGACATGATGCCGCACCTCATCGTCATCGACTCCATCCAGATGCTCTACTCAAAGTCCGTCGAGGGCACGCCCGGATCAGTCTCTCAGCTGCGCGAGTGTGCGCTCCAACTCGTGCGGATGGCAAAGGAAAAGCATATTGCTATGATCTTCATAGGTCACGTCACTAAAGATGGAGACATCGCGGGGCCAAAGATCGTCGAGCACATGGTAGACACCGTGCTCTCATTTGAAGGAGAAAAGATCTCACACTTTCGTGTCATGCGCGCAAACAAAAATCGCTTTGGCTCGACCGATGAGATCGGGATATTTGAGATGTCAGGTGAAGGACTCAAAGAAGTGACGAATCCTCTCGCGTTCGTCCAAGAAGTAGATACAAAGGGCGCGACACCAGGCCGTGCGATCGCCGGAGTACTCGAGGGCAAGCGTCCCATATTTTTTGAGATCCAATCACTCGCCTCCCCCACCTCCCTCGCCATGCCACGCCGTGTGGTGAATGGTGTGGACTACAACAAGGTACAGCTCCTCCTCGCCGTCATCCGCAAGCACCTCCATCTCCCCCTCGATGGGTATGATATCTATGTAAATGTGATAGGAGGTATCAAGGTCGAGTCGCCAGCCGCAGACCTCGCCATCATCGCCTCAATCATCTCATCAGTGAAAGAGATCGTGCTCCCCTCCCAATCACTTTTTACTGGTGAGGTAGGTCTTCTCGGCGAGGTACGAAAGGGGTATGGACTCGATAAAGTAGTGAGCGAAGCCAAACGCATCGGGTTGACCGAAGTCTACAGTCCGCAGACGGTGAAACATGTAAAAGATCTTCTGCAAACGTTGAGATGACGAACATAACTGCAAGCAGTCAAGCAGTAAAGTTTCAAATTCCAATCCACCAGCCGTGGCAGACCAAGTTCCAAATAATTTTCAAAATTCAAGTCTCAATTTTCCATTTCTAATTTCTCTATTTCCATTTTCACCTCTCAATTATCCATTCTCAAGCGTTATTCGCTATACGTTTTACGTTATTCGTTGATTTACACCTGTGCTCTTCCGGTGTACTCTCCTGTCTCAGGATTGATAGTGACAGTCTCGCCGACTTTGACGAAGAGTGGCACCATGACGGTCGCGCCAGTCTCAGTCTTTGCAGGCTTGCGGACGTTGCTGACCGTGTCACCTTTCACCGCATCCTCGCACTCGACAATCTTCATAGTCACCGTGAGTGGAGCGCGCAGAGACAGCGCTTCATCCTCATGCATGTAGACATAGATCTTGTCACCCTCTTTGAGATACTGGGCAAATCCTTCTGCCATACCTAGGGGGATGGATGTCTGATCATATGTCTGTTGATTCATGAAGTAGAGGGAGTCTACATCTTTGTACATGTAGGTCATCTCGACGCTGCTGACATCGATAGTCTCTACACTTTCATTTGACTTAAATGCGTAGTCTAACGTCTTGCCAGTCTTTACATTTTTCATCTTTGCGTGGGTGAGTGCTGAACCTTTTCCAGGTGAGTAAAACTCGATTTTCTGTAGTTGCCAAAAGGATCCTTGATGGTTGATAAACTCTCCGCGTTTGAGTGCTCCTGCGTATGTATTCATGGAATTTGAACCGAAATAAGTTATAAACAGATCTACCAGAGGCTATTTTACCAGATCAGATCACGAAGATCGAGCCCGAAAGGCAATGGCGATAATAAATATGTCTCCGTGTTTGCTCAGCACTCTGTCAACTCGACTCCTCAATCCGCCGATGAGGCGGAGCGAGGGTGGAGAGATCTCATATCGAAATAATTTCGGACAGAACCAATACATTCGAATGGGATCTCTCCACCCTCAAACTAAGTTTGAGGAGTCGAGATGACATGGGAGATGATTGTCGTGTCAATTTTTCCTTTTCCCTTTTACCTTTTGCCTTTTCATTACATCACGCCAGCTCTGTCGAGAGCTCTTCAAGCAGTTTCTTGGCTTTTGAGGATACTCGAGTAGGCACATGTACTTTGTAGGTCACATAAAAATCTCCCCAGCGATTCTGATTCGGAAATGGGATGCCTTTCCCCGTCAACCTCACCATCTTGCCAGAGGGCGTACCTGGAGCGACTTTGAGATCTATAGCACCCTCCACAAGCGGGATGTTTACTGATCCACCCAGCACCGCCGTCACAAATGGGATCTGCTTCTCGTAAAACACATCCTGTCCTTCACGCTTAAAAAAGGGATGTGGGCGGACCTGTACCACCACATCAAAATCTGAAAATCTGATCTGCATGTTGGTATCGACTCCTGCTGGTATCTTGATCTCACGGGACTTGCCCTCGATGACCGTCTCTTTGGTTACCCCTTTGATAGCCTCCTCAAAAGTCAGGTTCATCTGATATACCTGGCGGCGAGGTCTGGATCTACCACGTTTCCCTCCTCCAAAGAACGACTCAAATATATCCTCCACTCCACTGGCGCCACCAAAATCAAAGTCCACATTGAATCCGCCTGGCGTCCCACCATACCCATATGAACCACCCTGTGGCCCTCCTGATGCACTTCCATACCCACGCTTGTCATAGGCATCGTGCCCTACTTGGTCGTAGATAGATTTCTTTTGGGGATCAGACAATACTTCATACGCCTTGTTGATCCTCTTGATCATCTCTGGTGCCTCAGGTGATTTGTTACGGTCGGGATGCCACTCGACCACCTTCCGCTTGTATGCGGACTTGATCTCCGCATCTGATGCAGAGCGAGAAACACCAAGTATCGAATAATTGTCCATAGGATTTTGAATAAAAGATCAAGCCGATAAGATAGGCGAATTATACCTGAAACAGGCAAGATTGGAACTGTTATGGGGTTGGCTTTATACTGTTCAAGTGTGATAAAAGCACATCTCGCTCGTTAGCAAGCTCTTTCTGTATCACCTTTTCAAATAGAGCATCAAGCATATCTCCCACTTGCCGAGAGGGTTTGATCTGGAGCATACTCATCACATCAGTACCATCAATTTTGAGATCCTTGACGGTGAACGGCTCGATCAGAAGTGCTGCTACACGCTTTTTAAACAGTTCGGTGCGCCAGCTAGTCTCTGATGCTGCGCCACCCTGTCTATCAGCATGACGGAGCGCAAACATCTCATCTAGGTTTTCTTTGCCCACGTTGCGGATAAATCTACGCAGTGCATTGTCTGTCATCTCCTCCGACACGACAAATTGATGTTGTGCCACCAGCATCACGAGGAACTCCTTTTCCTGTTTTGAAAGTCGAAAGCGATCTGCTATATCGCTCGTCATCCGGGCACCAACTACTTCATGGTTATAAAAAGTTATCTGACCACTCTCATCCTTGTGATAGGTGGGTACCTTGCCGATATCATGTATGAGTGTGGCAAAGCGCGTGATGACATTCGTCGATTCACAAAAGCTCAACGACTTTACGAGGTGCGTGCCTACATCATAGATATGATGACGGTTTGGTGACTTTTGAGACACCTCAAAACACACGTCGAGTTCAGGCAAGATATACTTCAGCAAACCAGTATTTTTCAGAAAAAGAATTCCCTCAGCAGGATGAGGTGAAGTGAGTATTTTGAAAAACTCTTCACGGATGCGCTCAAGTGAGATATTTTGGATAGTAGCTGCGTGCTTTTTTATACTTTCTAGTGTTGCTGGCTCAATGATGCATGAAAGCTGTGAACCAAATCTGACCGCTCTTAACATGCGTAGTGCATCCTCCGCAAATCTTTTGTCGGGTTCTCCTACTGCACGAATGATCCTCGCATCGAGGTCTTTTTTCCCTTCATAAGGGTCAACAATACTCTCTCCATCAAATGCCATCGCACCGATTGTGAAGTCTCGACGCGAGAGATCCTCTTCCAGTGTCTTGGCCCATCTGATCTCATCTGGATGTCGGTTATTTGAATACGTTCCTTCGATGCGATAGGGAGTGATCTCGAGAAGTTGTGGCGTCTCACTGTTTTGTGGCCACTTTACAGTCACAGTTCCATATGCGTTATGATAAAAACTATCTGGAAATAGCGAGATGATTTGCTCCGGGCTCGCATTGGTCGTAAAGTCCCAATCAGTGATTTCTTTTCCCAATATCAACTCACGCACAGCTCCACCCACTACATATACCTGATAGCCTGCAGACTTCAGTACCGTCACAAACTCGATGATGGAGGTGGGCAACGTATACATTGAAAGTATTATATCCCCAATGGGATGCAAAGCCACTGGAGAAATGAGTTATACGACTTGCTTAGTGCTATTGTTCAGAAGTTTGAATTGAGGATTCAAATTGAAGCTTATTTGGTCCGCCGAATCGGCGGATTGCAGATTGTAAATTGGAACTTTGAATTCCCTCACCTTCCTATCTCATCTTCACTCCCATGGAGCATGACTTTCGGCGTGCGGAGGAACTTGGTGATGAAGGGATCATTGTTGCGTTTTCTAAAGGTGAGCTCGTCCTCAGTCATCACGGAGTAGTTGATCTCGCGTCCAAAGTCTTGCTGTGCGTAGGAGATGATTTGCTCAAGCTCAGGCACGACTATAGTCCCCACGGCGAGGAGGTATAGCTCGTCACTACGGACCTCTTGACGTTTTGAATACTTGAGTGAAAGTGCCAGATACTTTACCTTGCCCAACTTGGTCATGTGCTCGCTCAGTTGCTGCGCGAGGATAGATGTTTTTGCGAAAAGTCGCATAAACTCATCGTAGTAAATATAGTGGGGATTGAGCTTGAAAAACACTTTGTTTAATCGTCTCTCGTTCGTGAGCACTTTGCCGTCCACGAGGATATCGAGCTCGCGTTTCACCGCATTGACCTCCTCGTCTACACGACGTACGATATCACGGAGATAGTAGCTATCGCTGGGATGATGAAAGAATAGCGTAAGGATTTCCCTTCTCGTTTTGGAAGTGATGATATATGCAAGCATAAGTCAGCTTCCTACTCAGTAACTACCTTTTTTACTACCTTTGAGGTAGGTATTGGTGAGCCTTCTGACTTTGTAGGTGCAGCTGCACCAGAGTATACAAGGTTCCCACTAGGTATCAAGCTGAGCCATGTCACTCCACGCACCATGGAGATTTCTTTATTATTTTCATCTGTAAACTCCATCTTGCTATCGAGTGTTTCCTTGCTCCACGTCGCCTTGATCTTTTTTCCATTTTGAAATACGTATGCATCGCCTGTGCCTGTTAATCTATAGACGACGTGACCACCTGGATAATCATCATTTGCAGATACCTCGCGTGCATCAATGACCACCACATTCTTTGCACTCAGTTGCTTGTCATTATTAAAGTCCTTGTGCGGCTTGCCACCATTGATACGTAGATAACTATTTGTTGCTTGATCATAGTTCCATATCACTCCATACTCATTTGCGTTTACGTCATAGAAATCATAGGAGATGTATTTTTCACTCCCTCTCTTTGAGGACTCTGCGTCATCTATAAACTTCCATGCGGTCCAACCTTTGTCCCATCTCACGCCATCCTCATCCACTTCGGTGAGCTTTCGCGTCTTTGCGGCATAGTCCCAGAGCTTTTTGGTACTGCTGTACATTGTATGTTCGGTAGCGACTCCGGGCAATCGGTCGTAATCTCGATAGTATTGTGGATAGGGGATCGAAAACTGATTCAGGTCGTTGTATAGGTTCCAACTGAGTTTGTTGATGAGTCCAAGTGCATCAGCAGGCGCTCCATTACCACATCCACTTCCCGTTTCGCGATCACAGTTTGCTCCTCCTACATGCGCATACAGTGGGTTGTTGCCCCACTCACGAAGCAGATTTATAAAGTGCACACGTGCTGAGCGCACTGGCCCTACGGTCTTGGCATCCTGACAATAAAATATGCTGAGTGTACGGGTGACTCCACCTTCAGATACACCTTCGTATACCACGTCTGCATCAGAGATGCCTGATTGGGGGCGAGACTCTTTGTGATTTTCGATGACTACACCCAGCGGGCGTCGTTTGACCCATGCATTTTTTGCGGATACCCCGTGCATCTTGCCATTGGTAGGACATTCCTCAGTGAGTGGTTCAGGAGGTACTGTAGGCACTAACGAAGCAGTTGTCGCCGCGGGCGATGATCCAGGCAGTGAGTATGCCATGGGACTCATATACCCCAGTGTCAACGCAATCACAAAAAAGATGATTGAAAGCACGCTAAGTTTTTTGTTTGTCATAAATATATGTTGAGCATTCTATATGGTTGGGGTATCATCGTCAACAGCATGTCCTCTTTTGTACTAGTTGTGGTTGACAAGTCTTGACTCCGCACTGCTCACTGGTACACTAGTCTTCATGTCACACAAAACAAAAGCAGAAAAAATTCGTGCAGCCGATCGTCCCTCGCAGACGAATCCAAAAAATGCTCTTACTTCAGACACACAGGTATATTCACATGCAGATCTTATGAAGTCGCTTCTCCTCACGGGACTCATCTGTGCACTGATCATCCTTCTGTACGCTCTCCGCCAGAAAGGTATAATCCTGTAGCTAAAATAATGAATAATTATTCATTATTAATTCTTCATTAGTCGATAAGCTTTATGACGCTCTGTGCGTCACGAGAATCATCTCCACCTCCTCGTATGGTGAGTTTGCCAAGTGTGAGTTCGCTGACTGGAATCTCCACATTTGTATCGATTTTCTCCAGCTTATTTTTGAGATGGGTGTACTGCTGGCGTGAGGGGATCTTGTACCGTGCTACATGAATAGATGCGTCGCGCGCTCTATAAGGACGCTGTATAAAGTAGGTCTGCAATGTCTTTGCAAGCTCCGTGAACTGGTGAGATGATTGACAGGTGAGCTGCAGATCGATGACGTGTGCTATCTTTACCTGATACGCAAATGCAAACAAGGTAAATGGCTTCATATCTATGGTCAGCTCACGTATCTTCTCAGCCATTTTCGGCACCAGATCCTCCTCTACGTGAGTGAGGGTAAACAGTGGTATCCGATAATCTTCAGGCTGTTCCCATGAAAATGCCGCGTACTCCTGCATGAGTGCGGAGAGCTCGCTGGATATCTGGAATCTGATTTGGGGTGGTATTTCAATCGTACAAGAGATGGTCATAGTGTAATAATGTCGAACTTGATAATCCTACGATGGGGCCACATGCTTCGATAAGCCGTGCGCCTATTTTGTCTGCAAAAAGTTGTTTATTTGAGAGTTGGGTATCTCCGGTGGTCACGGCAATCACCGACGGACGGATACACTCTACGAGCTTTTGGTATTCACCTGCCCCCTTCATATCCGGCAGCATGACTACCGCATCTACTGTCCTGAGCTCGCTTAGCATCTCTGCCCTCTGTTGGTGTGTATGAAATGGCTCTCTTTTTTTGTGATCTCTGATGAACTGGTCGTTTTCGAGCGCGACCACAAGCATGTCTCCTGTTTTCTTTGCAGCCCTCAAAAAAGACACATGTCCAAAATGGATCACATCAAAACATCCTCCGACCAAGACCTTACGGGTCCCTTCTAAAGTTTGGGAGCCTTGTAACAACGCTAATCCGTCTACTATTATACGTGACATATGCCTAAGATGTATTATACCTTTCACTTTCCAACTTAGGGGACACTCGTGTACACTTGACTCTATCGGCTCTCATGCCGGCTTTTCCTATGCGCCTCGTCACAGAAGTCGTAGCCTCACCCGAAGCCACACTCATCATCGGTAACGCTAGCTCACCGCTCGTCCAAGGTGTACGTGTATATCTCACAGAGCGCGACCAAACAGTCATATCCGTGTCAGATATACCCTCCCGCATCTCCGAACAAGTTACGCTCTGTATCTGTTTTACCGATATCAAACATCTGGAAAAGGACACAGTACTCCTACAAAATCTTCCTCGATTGGTGTTTGTCCTCCCCCAACCACGATCACTGTCTCAAATCACCCAAATACAGCTCACCCGCAAACACCTCCCTCATCTGCAATACGTGCTCCTTTCTCCAGGTCATCATCCCGTCGATGCCTTTGTGACACGGCTGATGGAGTACATATACGATCCTCAATCCCCAGGCATACTCCATTTGCAACAGGTATCTGATATTCCTGTATCAAAACCACCCATAAAAATCAAAAGGCCCCGTCCCACCCTGCATGAGCGGTATGTCTCATTCATCCGTCACCCTCCCAGAACAATCGCAACCTTACTACTACTCTTGGTACTGGCTCACTTTGTATTTATCGTGCCGTATCTTATCTCACTTGGCATACTCTGGCGCTCTTTGTCCCCAGGTCGTCCCACTCTCGCGTATGCTCAAAACCCTCCTTCCTCGTATTACTCAAGCAAGTCATTTGCTCAGATTACCCACACTCTATATGACTATTCACTACCCGGACTCTCCCTGTTTGGACTTTCCAAATATTCAAATGCAGCTATTGAGTCACTTGATCAGACCTACTTACTTATAGAAACAGCAGGCACGCTAGCGACCCAACTCTCCTTGCTGAGTGCGAAAGTGATTGATCCCACATCACCCGACCAGACCGCCATCCTTGCCCATCTGAGAGAAAGTGAAAAAGCGCTCACGACGATCAGCCAATCAGTCAGCACGCTCCAGCTCAGAGTACCTACAGCCATAACAACCTATTTTGGTGTGCAAAAAAGTATCACCCAAGTCACCGATTACCTCACTCGCGCTCAGCAGATACTTCAAATCCTCCCTGATGTGCTAGGTAAAGATACAGAAAAGTTGTATGTGATATTTTTTGCAAACAACTACGAGCTCCGACCCGGAGGTGGATTTATTGGATCATTTGCGTTGATAAAGTTTCGTGAGATGCATATCCTCGATTGGAAGGTATACGATGTATATGATGCAGATGGACAGCTCAAAGCACGTGTGCCTCCTCCCGAGCCGATCTCCAAATACCTGAGTCAGCCATTTTATTTCCTCCGCGATAGCGCGTTTACGGGTGATTTTCCCGCAAATGTGTTTACCGCTGAAGATTTTCTCAGAAAGGAGCTAGGAGTCGAACGCATCGATGGCGCAGCCCTTATGACGATGCATGGGCTGGAGGAAGTGCTGACTCAGATAGGTCCCCTCAAAATCCCCGAATACAACGATGTGGTGTCAGGGTCCAATGTATACCTCAAAACTCAACTGTATTCAGAACGAAAATCATTTGCGGGGAGTTCACAAAAGAAGGATTTTATAGACTCACTCTTTACCGAGCTCATTTTCAAGCTTTCCGAGCCACACTCAGCACTAAAAGCAGGATATGCACTTGAGAAAAGCTTAAACCAAAAGCAAGTTGCGTTTTACTCCAAGGACTCGACGGTGCAGTCACTCCTGGATAAGTGGTACTGGTCAGGGCGCCAGCTCCCCTATCAATGCCTTTCTGCTTCAGGTGCTTCGAGCAATTGCGTGCTCGACTACACCTATCCGTTGGAGGCAAATCTGGGAGTAAATAAAGCAAATGCCTTTGTAACCCAATCCTATAAAAAAACAGTGAGGATCGATACTGACCTACATCTCCAGTCAACGTTGGAGATTGAGTGGACGAACGGTTCATACGATAGCGTGTATCCGGGAGGATCCTATAAAAACTACTTCCAAGCTCTTTTACCGCCCAAAATCACTATCAATCAGATCCTACTCGATGGCGCTGCACTGACCACCTTTGATGTAGACTCCAATCAATATACCCAGTTGGGTATCTTGATAGAAATCCCTTCTCAGCAAAAGCGCACCCTACAAATCACTTATACCCTCCCCAATACGCTATCTACAACCAATTCACAGCTTCAAATCATCTTTCAAAAACAGCTGGGACTCTCCAGTACAGACATGCTTCTCAAACTGGAAAAGCCAACGGGCATGAGCCTACTTGATACAAATACCGTCCCCCTTGCTGGATCGACACCATTCGAGTATAATTCCACGATTGATTCAGACAAGTTTTATTACTTTACGTTTTTGCTATGACCGAATCTGCAACAAAATTTACTTTGAATTGTTCCCCTCGCGTCTCCTTTGGTAAAAAAAACCGTGCCTTGAGAAAGTCTGGTCTCGTGCCAGCAGTGATCTATGGTGAAAATACTGATTCAACTTCAATTTCTGTGTCTGCAATCGAGTTTAAAAAGGTATTTGCTGCTGCAGGAGAGACTGCGGTCATCTACTGCATCGTGGATGGTAAAGAAGTCCCCACCCTCGTCTCTGACGTAGCTATAAACTCTATACTCGATACCGTAAATCATATTGATTTTAGACGAGTAAACCTCAAGAAAGAGATCACAGCTCAGGTACCTGTCGAGCTGACAGGCGAGTCACCTGCAGTCAAGTCTTTGGGCGGTGTATTGCTCCAGCAGATCAAAGAGCTCGAAATCAAAGCTCTTCCTCAAAATATTCCTCAAGAGATCTCCATCGATGTGTCAGTACTTGCTGAAGTCGGCCAAGAAATCACCGTGGGCTCCCTTCCAAAGTCATCTGTCTATGAAGTCGTCGAGGAAGCCGATCGTGTCATCGTATCTATCACCGCACACAAAGAGGAGTCAACCGAGTCTCAACTCGATCGTGAGGAGACCGAAATCACCACAGCCAAGGTTGTTGAGGGTGAGGAGGGCGCAGCTCCTGCAGCTGACGACAAAGCAGCTCCAAAGGCCGATGCTGCCAAGCCAGAAGCAAAGAAGTAACTCTTACTTCTCCATCTCCACTACCTCGTAGTTGCGCGACTTCTTTTCTATGCCTACTTTTATATTTACAGCTCCACGCGTAATGACTTGTCAATTTAGATTTTATATTCTCAATTCTCAATTTTTCATTATTCATTATTCATTCCCTTCGTTTCCTCCCCCAAACAGCCTGATATCTGGTAAAATCTCCTCATTATGTCAATAGTCAAAAATGAGTTCGCTATAGCCCTAAATCAAGTTGCGACCGAGCGCGGCATCCAGCCAGAGGAAGTCGTTGCCTCCATCGAGTCAGCCATCGTGGCTGCGTACGTAAAGGAATTCCCTGCATTTATAGACAAAGTGATCCATGCACGAGTAAATCGAGATACAGGTGAAGCACATCTCTACGAAGCAGAAAATGATATCACCCCTCCTGGATTCGGCCGTATCGCCGCACAAACCGCACGAAATGTCATCATTCAAAAGATTCGCGAGGCAGAGCGTAGTACTGCGGTAAATCATTATCAGTCTCTCCTTGGCACCGTCATCAAAGGTCGCGTCATACGCACCGATATGTACAACACGTACGTTGATTTGAATCGAACAGAGGCCATTTTGCCGCGCTCTGAGCAGATGCGTAACGAGCACTATACTCCAAACGCTATGTTTAGTTTCCTCATCAAAAGCATTGATGAGGACAAGACAGGCCGTACCCGCATCGTCGTATCTCGGTCCTCACCAGAGCTCATCGCGCAGCTCTTCAAACGCGAGGTGCCTGAGATCGCCAGTGGACATGTAGAGATCAAGGCTGTGGTCCGTGAGCCAGGCGAGCGCGCAAAGATCGCTGTATGGAGCAACCGTGGTGGTATTGATCCTGTAGGCGCTTGTGTGGGTCAAAAAGGCGTTCGTGTACAGGTCGTGACTGATGAGCTTGGTCGTATGGAAAAGCTCGATATCATCCAGTGGCAACCAAACGTCAAAGACTTCATGACCAATGCGCTTGCACCTGCAGCTATCGAAAGCATAGAGCTTGATGAGACTAAAATGGTAGCAAAAGTGACGGTACAGATTTCACAAGCTCCTCTGGCGATTGGCAAAGGCGGAGTAAATGTAAATCTTGCCTCAAAGCTCACCAAATACTCGATTGATATCATCCAGATCCCTGACAAGGGAACAACTCCCGAAGTCGCACCTGTTGCAGAGGCAACCCTCACCGAAGTGCCTGCTGTATAATGGTTAGGTATCAGGTCATTTCAGATTTTCTATGCTGATGGGAAATATTAATATGCAGTTTACAATTTACAAATAGTGTAAGTTTGAATTTTAATTTAAATTATCTGTAGACCTTGCATTTTGGAATTTGCTTCAACTTTATAGACTTTACGAACGTTATAGACATTATAAACAAATGACTCTCCCATCCCTCCCCCGCTCACCCATCGTCACCATCCTCGGTCATGTAGACCACGGCAAGACCTCTCTCCTAGATTTTATCCGCAAAAGCAAACTCACTGCCAAAGAACATGGCGGCATCACCCAGCGCATCGGCGCGTATGAGATAGATACCAAAATCGAGGGATATGACATCTCAACCATCACCTTTATCGACACTCCTGGACACGAAGCATTTACGAAGCTCCGCAGTCGCGGTGCTGCATGTGCCGACATCGCTATCCTCGTAGTCGATGCAAAAGACTCGCTCATGCCACAAACCATCGAGTCTATAGCTCACATCCAAGCCGCAAAAATCCCCTTCATAGTAGCGCTCAACAAATGTGATCTACCCGATGCAAACCCTGTAAAAGTAGAGCGCGATCTGCTCAAATACAATGTCCAAACTGAGGGCCAAGGTGGTCGAATCCCTGCAGTAAAAATCTCTGCCAAAACCGGCAAAGGTATCGCTGATTTGCTTGAAACCATACTCTTCACTGCCCATGAGAAAAAGCTTTCCTACGATCCTTCAGCGCCTTCGAGCGCGATCGTAGTCGAAACACAAAAGGACAAACGAGGCCCCGTCGTGAGCATCATCATGCAACAGGGCACCCTTCGAATCGCAGATAAAATCTACACCCAAGGAGGTGACATAGTCAAAATCCGTTCACTTCTCGATGATATGGGCAAGCCCGTCAAAGAAGTCCACCCTTCGACTCCCTCACTGGTCCTCGGTTTTGTCGAACTCCCTGAGGTGGGCAGCGTCGTCACTGCCGCTACACAACTCGCACCTGTTGCAAAAGAAGCACTTAAAAAAACACAAGACAAAGTACTAAATATCATGGATATGTTGAAGCCAAAAGTAGAAGAAAAAAAACTTTCGATCATCATCAAAGCAAACGCCCAAGGGTCCATAGAAGCCATCACGCAGTCCCTGTCCACCAACCGTAAGATAGAAGTCGTTCTCGCAAGTGTGGGCGATATTCACCGCTCTGATGTCTTTCTCGCAAAGGCCACAGGTTCTATCATCATCGGATTTGGAGTAACAGTGGATCAAGAGACTCAAAAGCTTGCTCACCAAGAGAAAGCCGTGATCAAGACCTACAATATCATCTACGAGATGCTTGACGAGCTCGAAGAGGTGTCTTCACTCATTGAGGAAAAAGAGGCTGCGGCAAAAAACCTAAAAGCGGAGGCAAAAGTACTTGCATCATTTGTGATTGAGGGAGAAACAGCCTTTGGTCTCTCCATCACCAAGGGCAAGTTTACGCTCGGCGACGAAGTACAGTTTTCTCGTGCTGACAATGTGTTTGGCAAGGCTAAAATCGTCTCCCTCAAGCACCGCGCAAAGTCCGTTCGTGAGGCTAAAAAGGGCGAGGAGTGCGGCATGCTCTTTTCTCCATCTCTTGACATACGTATAGGTGATATAGTACAATGTATCCTATAATACTATGAATCAGGATACAAATCAGGTCGTACTTCTCATCGAAGCGCTCGCAAAGTCGCTTTCCGTAGCTATTTTGCTTCCTCCCTCACCTCGTATCGAGGACGTCCTCTCAGCCGAGGCACTCGCTACGGCCATCCTCACGAATTCTCAAGGTAAATCGGTATCTATTGCAGCCTCAGGAACCATACCTCAGTCACCCCTTATTACGCGTCCCATCTCTGGAGCTTTGGCTGCCGGTGGGGACAATCTCGTCATCTCATTTCCTTATGTAGATGGTTCGATCGACAAGGTCGACTATAAGATCGATCAAGGCAAATTTAACCTCATTGTCATACCTCGTCCTGGATTTGAAAAAGTCACCTCTGATCAGATCTCATTTGATTATGGAGGTGGAGTCACAGACTGTTTGATAGTACTCGGATGCGCTACTCTTGATGCGCTCGGCGATCTCTTTACCCAAAATCAGGCCCTGCTTGATAGTGTCCCAGTCATCATAAATATCGACATGCATGCTGATAATCAGAACTTTGGTAATATCAATATCGTGGCACCTGGCGACATCTCTCTCGCTGAGTTGACGTATAAAACGCTGGTGTCTATGAATTTTGCCCTGGATCCCACTGCAGCCACACAACTGTATGCTGCCATATCCATAGGCACACAAAATCTCACATCAGCTGCAGTCACCCCCGAAACCTTTGAGGCAATCGCCTCGCTCATCAGAGCTGGAGCAGTACGCCAGGCACCTCCTCAGCCACAAGCACGGATGAATCAACCAGCGCGTCCTGCTGCTCGTCCTCAGCAGATGTCTCCACGACCAACAGCTTCCATTCAAAATCCAGCGCGCCAGAATACTGGTGTCAGACCGCAACAGGCAACCCCCGCACCTCGCCCTGCAAATCAAGGCACCCAACGGCCCATGCAACACGCAAAATCTCAACCTGCCTCAGTTGCAAAACCTACAAACGTGCAACGTCAAGCATCGGGCGCTTCGCGCCCCGAATCGGGAAGCCGTGAGCAGTCCCCTGCCATCCACGCGCCCAAAAACTGGATGGAAAACATCCCTGCCGAGACGACTCCCGCTGAGGCTAAAGACATCGAAGGCACTCGTGAGAAAACTTCTGGCATCATGGATGGATTAAACCCCGCACAAGAACAAAATATTCAAACTCCTGCAGATTGGCTGAAGCCAAAGATTATGAAGGGCGGCGGGCTGGTGTAATTATGTCACGACCTGAATCACGAACATTTTTTGATCGCCGTTCGAGCGTACGATCACCTCTGCATTGGTCTCCAGAGATTACTGATAGGGAGTGTGGCACATCGCTTGGGAAATACTTGAAGGATATCCAAAAACACCACCCACTGAGCGAATGGCAGGCAACACTCATGCGGAATTCGATACCTAAGGACCGTGATTCGACTACAGTGTACAAATTGTTTAATTACCCTCAAGGTGCAAGAGGATTTTTTTGGCCACCCTTCACACATATAGTTCCTGATGGTCAGTTCGGTTTTATTTTAGCCCAAGCAAACCCTCGTGACGATACGCCAAGTGCAATCTGTGACATGCAGGTGATTGGCCCCGATGAAGAATTTTACTATGCTGGTTCACGTGGAGTTCCTGCCAAATTCCCCCATTTTGTAGGTGATGCAGTGATTCGTCAGCTACAGGTTGTAACAAACAAACGGCCAATCTACCAGAATCCTTCTCCTGAAATGCCACACACGAGACCATTTCCCGGTATTTTGTGGCAAAGAGAGCTTATTGAGGTAGCTACCATGTGGGCGGGATCTATTGGTATGCCACGCATCCATATACTTCCTAGCGAATTCAACACTTGGAGACACGTCTTGAAGCATAAACCTGAAGTTCTCCAAAAGAACTATGATCGCCCTGCCGAGCAGTCAGGCTTCAAGCGTGAAGGCCTCCATAATCTCTACACTCTCAATCTCTCTGATGCACTAACCAAGCCTTAACAGATTGGCTCAAGCCGAAGATTATGAAGGGCGGCGGGCTGGTGTAATGTGCCTGAGGTTGACGATTGCTGACCTGGCGTAATACACACACTCCCTCAGGATCACATGGCCCCCTGTCGACTGACAACTAAAGACTTTCTTCCCTCTTTTACTCACTCCGCCTTTGCGGCGACAGGTACCCATACCTGATACTCCTGACCATCTATCATCTCACGACGCTCCTCAAATGTGACATTGGGCGACATGCTGATCTCAGTCGTGGTCGCATCGATTTGCTTGGTAAATATCTCGACATTAGGACTTGTCTGCGTATATCCCTGCGCGAGATGCTCTTCTTTGGTCACCGGATGAGGCACGCCCTGACTGTCACCAGGAGTACTACTGGGCAAAACTGCGGTAGATCCTCCCGTAGATGGATCAACGTGCGCTATCCCTGAGTCACCTGGCACATCGGTACCTTGTTGTCTGGCTATGTCAGCGCCTGGTGATCGTGATGCACGCCAGGCGAGATAGGTCTCACGAGGATGAGCTATTTGGTAGGGTAGCATCTGCACGCGTGCTACAAAGTCTTTGTTTAGAGTGGGCGAGTTGTTTTCAAACACGACCTGCACGAGCACCGAACTCACGAGGAGTGAGGTGAGGATGAGAGAGATGATTTTGAGATGGTATTTCATATTATTTAAAAGTAGCATCCAGACCTAATGGTGCAAAGCAAACTGCTGGTGAAGTACCGTTTTGTTTGGTAAGACAGGTCGGTTTGGCAGTATTATGAGAATTATAAGTCAAAATGATATCTACATATTTTACGATAAAGAAACCAATATCAAGCTTAACATCCACACTCACCCATTGATCCGATATCTTCGCCCATGTTTTATTGCCAAAATCATCAATAATATGTGCAAGCGCACAGTTCGGGGATCGAGGATGTGAAACTTTACATATATCAGATGCCAGAGCCTGTTGAGATGTGGCCATCACCAAGGGGTCAGGATTCATTGCCCTACTTACGCTTCCGATTAAAGGCACTGAAATCACAAACTTATGTTTTGGAATATTTGCGTCGCTCAAACACTTCACTTCAACACCTTCATATTTGAACCTACTTTGATCAGATATAGAAAGTGTTACAACATCAAAACAAACCGCCTTGTTAGAAGTAAATACAGTAGTATTCACTTCTTTATCAGATGAAGTAATACATTCGCTTCCACAATCAAGATCAGTAATATTATTACGAGCTAACAGCATATTGTGTTTGGGAGCAGATTTGTACACTTCGGTTATGAGATGGATACATCCTGTACAAAGACTATCGAAAGTGAAAGAGGTTGATGTACCAACTACACTCACGCCCAGTAGTTTTGGATAGGCTTTGGGGGATGGACTACTCATTTTCCAAGTGGCCTTATCACTCGGAGGACTGTTCCCATTTGAATTTTTCGCTATTACACGATAATCACGAGGTAATTTATCTTCCGGACGATTAACCAGCAGGAAAACGTCTGTAATGGAATCACTATAGACTGCCCATTCGTCCGCAGATGTAGACTTGTATTCGAGAATATAACCAGTGACAGTTGAGCCGCCATTTCTCGTTGGTGCAGTCCATGCAATCTTGATCGCATCTTGATGATCAATTGCAGTCAGACCAGTGGGAGCATCGGGTTTATTTGCGTTGGATGCGTCAGCACCAGAATCTCCAGGATCTTTTATACTTGGTGTTACATAGACTCCTTGTGTTACATAGTCTCCTTTTTTTCCATTTTCGTTTACAGCACGGACTGTTATGTAATAACGTTTGTCGGTTAATGTATCTAAAATCAAATGCTTCTCATCCGTAACGTCATCAATATACTTCCATTCACCCCCATCTGATTCATTTTTGTATGCAATTCTATATTTCAGACTGGTCGTCGTTCCTGATGGCTTGTCCCATTTCACAAGAATATCTTTTTTATCCGTCTGACGTGCTGCAGAGAGATTTTGGGGGATGCCAGGAGTGACCTGTGCTGTTCCAGGTACTTCGGGAGGTGCTATGGGAGGTGCTACGGGAGGTGCTACGGGAGGTGCTGCTGGAGGCGCAGCTGCAATGGCTCCGCATCCAGACACATTTGCCCACCAGTACCCATCGTTTTTACAATATATCTTTGCCGTAGAGTTGTGTGCAGTATCGGCGATACAGGCACCCTCTGAGTGAGTCTGCTTGCAGGTCGCGGGATATGGGGCCGCACCACAGGGGATCTTACACTCAGCAGCAGAACTCGCAGGAGGAGGCGGCTGGCTCCCGCCAGATGGTGGGGCAGCGGATGCTTGGCCGGCGCCCGCGAGACACTCGGCTTCTGATTGATATCCTTTGGAGGGATCGTCGCTGTTTGAGTCTTTGGCATACCAAGATCCATTTGCTCCGCACTTGATCCATTGATTGAAAAAGTGAGGGTCACCTGCGAGCTGACGGTACACACAGCGACCTACCGCCGTTATGCTAGTACATCCTGCATATCCTGTTTGAAATCCGCCCGCACTCGCCTGCACCTGACGTAAGTCAGAGACCGTGCCTTTGGAGACGGTGGTCTTTAGCTTTTCTGGATGTGCTATATGTGATATCACCGCAGATCCCACGACCCCCGACCACAGGGTAAGTATCGAGTACGCAGCGATGAGGAGGATTGTGCGGGGTGCAAGAATCATAATTGTGCAAATAGTATAGTGAATGTTTCAGGATGAATCAACCTCTCTTAGCCTGCTATACTCACCCCCTATGCATCTGGCGGTGAAGCATCATTTTGACGAGACTCATACTATTGCACAGGTAGTCGACTCACTCCTCAATGACCGTATAGCATCAACACTCCCAGCTTGCAGCTTGCAGCTTGCAGCTCGTGATTTCCTCTCCCCTCCCTCCCCCACCACACTTTCTCTAACTGACTTTGGATTTACCCAAGAGTACATTAATGAAGCGCTCTCATACATTCTCAGCCTACATCCTAGTAGCTCGCAGCTTGCAGCTCGCAGCTCAAAGTCTATCGTGATATATTCTGACTATGATGCAGACGGCATCACGGGTGGTGCGATCCTCTGGGAGACACTGCACAAGCTCGGCTTCACCGTGCACCCCTACATCGGAGATCGGGTGACCGAAGGCTATGGATTTAGCAAGATCGGCATCGATCGCGTATATGAAAAATACCACCCCTCCCTCATCATCAGTGTCGATCATGGCATCAGTGCCCGCGAGCAGGTGGCGTATGCGAAAAGTCTTGGGATCGAAGTGATCGTGACTGACCACCATCACCGAAGTGAGGAAAAAGTGCCCACAGATGCACACGCGATATTTCACATTTCTTCGCTCTCAGGATCGTCTACTGCGTACTATGTGGCGAAAGAAATTAACGACAAATTCCAAGTTCCAAATAATACTCATGATCCCATTGCTATTCCAGAACTTGCAGCTCGCAGCTCGCAGCTTCACGTGCTGTTTGCATCTGACTACATTGGCTTGGCGGCGATCGGGACGATCGCCGATCTCGTCCCGCTGACAGGCGCGTCGAGATCTATCGCGTATCATGGCCTCCAGGCACTCTCGCACTCGACGCGCCCTGGCATCCAAGCTCTCAAGCATGTATCAGGCAACCTCGGCAAGACGATCACCTCTTATGAAGTAGGCTTTCTGATAGCGCCACGAATCAACGCATCCGGGCGTCTCGACTCAGCACTCGACGCGCTCCGTCTCCTTTGCACCACGAGCCAATCCCGTGCCAACGAGCTCGCAGCCAAGTGCGATGTCCTAAATACAGAGCGCCAAGACATGGTCAAAGCAGCGACACTCGAAGCACTGGAGATAGTCGAGAAAATGCGTGACAAACACGGCATGCTTCCAAAGATCCTCATTATTCACCAACCACTGTCGACTGACGACTCGCAACTGGTGCAGAGCGGGTGGCACGAAGGCATCATTGGTCTCATCGCATCTAAACTACTCGAAAAGTATTACCGACCAGTCATCGTATTTACCCAAAACGAGCATGGATACAAGGCATCCGCACGCTCAATCGCAGGCTTTCACCTAGCTGATTTTCTTGCAAATTTCAAGGGTCTCCTTACCTCCTATGGAGGTCATGCAGCAGCCGCTGGACTTTCAACTACCGTAGAGAATCTTCCACTTTTTATCAGTCGAGCTACTGCACGCGCACACGAGCTTTTGACAGACGATTTGCTCGTCAAAACACTTCATGTTGATGCGGAGATACCGCTCTCGATCTCGAGTCAAGAGCGGTTTGTAGATACGATCCAACATATGGCTCCCTTTGGCATGGGCAATCCAAAACCCTCGTTTATCTCCTCAGCCACGATCAGGGGTATCAAGCCGATGGGTAAAGACGGGAAACATTTGCGGATTGAATTGTCTGAAGATACAAAAAACAAGGCGCATGGATCCTTCAATGAGCTCTCTGGTGTGCTCTTTAGCAAGGCTGCAGACTATGCTCAGTTCAAAGTGGGCGACCAGGTCAATGCAGTCTACTCACTCGACTGGAACGAGTGGCAGGGACGCAAGACGATACAGGCAAAGCTAGCACATATAATCTCTCGCCATAATGACAAATGATTCATGATACATGGTAAATTGATTTAGAGCTTTAAAGCATTATAAACGTTAGAAACATTTCAAACAAATTTCTTCCCCTTGTGTTGGTCTTTGCTTTATAATACATCCATGTCAAGCTCCCCCACCCCCCAACCCCGCACCCTTGCACGTGATCTGAAAAATCACGCTGACCAAATCGTCACGATCAAAGGATGGCTGCACAAGAAGAGATTGCTTGGAGGTCTCACCTTTATCAATGTGCGCGATCGTAGCGGCCTCACTCAGGTATTGATCGAAAACAAGGATGAGGTGGAAAAGCTCCGTGGGATGCAGCTGGGTACTGTGCTCGAGATCTCCGGTTCCGTAAAGCTCGAGGAGCGCGCTCCCAGTGGTGCCGAGCTCCATGAGCCAACCCTCACCGTCGTCGTGCCGGTCACTGATGAGTCACCCATCGAGATAGACAAGCCTATCAGTCACAAGAGCGATAGTCTGGATACCCTATTTGAACATCGCGTCCTCACCCTACGCAACCTCCAAGAGCAAAAGATATTTCGCATCCGTGCAGCACTCACGAGATACATCCGTGAGTTTTTATTCGAAAATGAATTTGTAGAGATAGATACGCCGAAGCTCCTCGCGGGGGCGACCGAGGGAGGCGCTGAAGTATTCAAGGTCGAGTACTTTGATCGTACCGCGATCCTCGCACAGAGTCCACAATTTTATAAGCAGATAATGGCGGGAGTATTTGAGCGCGTGTACGAGATCGGCCACAGCTATCGCGCCGAGCCAAGCTCAACGACAAGACACTTGACCGAGCTTACCATGCTCGACATCGAGATGGGATTTGTTGAAAGCCATCAGGACGTGATGGATATGGTCGCAAACATGACGAAGCACACCCTGATGAAGATTTACGAGGAGTATGGAGATGACCTCAAAAGTCTCCAAGCGCCAGAGCTAAAACTGTCTGAAAAAGTCCCCGCATTTACCATCGCTCAGATCCATGAGATGTATACGAAGGCGACGAAGCAGAACACGGTGGATGAAAAAGACCTGATCCCTGATGAGGAGCGCTGGATCGCTGAATATGCACGCAAACAGATGGGGAGCGATCTGGTGTATGCGGTCGATTTCCCACGTGTCGCGGGCAAGTTTTATCACAAGTTCAAGGATGATGGCACGGTCGCCTGGGGAGATCTCCTCTTCCGTGGCCTCGAGATCGCGACCGTACCATTTCGAGAAAATAACTATGAAAAGATGATCCAGCAGATGAAAGACGCGGGACTAGATGTGGCTCATCCAGGATACAAGTACTATTTGCAGGCATTTAAATACGGACTCCCGCTCCATGGTGGATGTGGATTTGGGATCGATCGCCTCGTGCAAAAAACGATAGGACTCGCCAATGTCAAAGAGGCGACGCTCTTTCCCCGTGACATGAACCGCCTCGCACCATAATTGATACGGAATTACCTTAATTCATTCCCTACTTGCATATCCCTGCTTCCAACTTGTCGATCCCGGGCTTAACCCGGGATCCATGGCATGAAATATCTCTACACCCCCATTCCATCCCGCCATGGCGAGATGGAATCACCTCCTCGTTAGTGAACGAGGGGGAGTAAGAACGGAACTGAATTGAGGGAATTTAGTGGTATAACTAAATGAACATTTGTGTTTGCAGTCGAATCGGTTCTCATTTATTTTGAATTTTACCTTTTGAATTTTGCATTTTCTGATACACTGCGCACTAGATGAAACAGCATCATTTGGCCATATTTATAGTAGTTGAGATTTTTTGTCTTTTGTATCCAGGCTCTCACTATATCAGGGCATACGCAGAGCGTCCCATTGATCCGATTTCAAAGGCACCGAGCCACCACCCCATCCCCTCGGTCAACCATCGCACCGCATCTCCCGTGGTGAGTGCAGAGGGAATATTTGTAGTAGATATCAACTCATGGACACCCGTTTTACTCCGCAATGAACAAACATCTCTGTTCCCCGCATCAACCACAAAGATGATCACCGCACTCACCAGCCGCAGGCTGTATCCTCAGCATCTCGTGGTCGACGTAAAGGTGGCGACCACCGAGGGCCAGCTCATGGATCTGCGTGAGGGCGAACGAATGACTGTGGAAAATCTGCTCTACGGGAGCCTCGTACACTCGGCAAATGATGCAGCATATGCACTCTCCTGGGCAGGAGGTAATTCACAACAGTTTATAGAAGAGATGAATCAGACCGCGTACGCAGTCGGCATGCGTGCGTCTCAGTTTACCAATCCTGCAGGGTTTGATGAGCCAGATATGTACTCGACTCCGCGCGACCTCGCCTTTGCAGCACGCGCAGTACTCGTCGATCCTTATCTCCGAGCCATGGTATCAACCAAATCCATCACTGTGCTAGATGAGGACTTTCGCTATACACACCCTCTCACGAATGTAAACCAGCTCCTGGGCGTGGTGCCGGGTCTGGGCGGAGTAAAAACTGGATTAACTGAAGGCGCCGGTCAAAACCTCGTCAGCTACTACAGACAACCTAATACGAGTCACGAATATATCATCGTAGTCATGAAAAGTGAAGATAGATTCAAAGATACTGAGAATATTATCAAGTGGCTCCAGACAGATATAACGTACGTGAGTGCTGGCGAGTGATATATGGGGTATCAGCTCGGTATCCATGAGCTTGTCCTGAGATGTTTCGCTCGGGCTTCACATGACTTTATATCTGTAGGACTTCCGAAAACTTATTTCACAGCATCAGTAGAGGGTGGAGTTACATCAACCTTCTGGGCAGGTACTGTATTGCTCTGAGTATTTGCAACTTCAGGCTTTAGACTTTCATTTATGACTGCGGGCACGTATGCTACAAAATCTCTCCCATCACCAAACATATAGTAGGGTTTCAGATAGCTGTTGAGAGCATATGTATCAGGCTCCACATATACGACCCTGATCTGACTGAGGGGGATCACACTAGCTCCTGCTGGCACATTGTCCAATCCTCCCGCCACTATGCCTTTGCCTTGTTGTAGCTCCTCATAGGCTTCAACCGCTGACTTTAGGGGATACACAATACTATCCAATGTCGCACTGTGCTCTACATACGAAGTCTTTGCTTTTACAATCGGAAAGGATCCCGCAGGGATGAATACGATATAGTTTGGCGAGGTGTGGTATCCCTCTGTATGCACTGAGATATCGCCAATATTTTCAGGGAAAAAGTCTACCTCCACCATATTTGCGGTACTCTCAGAAGCGGCGAGATTTGCTTTGGTATTTGCGAAATTTGCACGATCGGGGTCGATCTTGTAGTAGATGACCTTTCGTGTCCCGCGTGCAAGCTCCTCGGGATATCGTCCAAGCTCGGTCATTTTTTTGACCGCTCGTTGCTCCACTTCCTCTTTGGCGAGATTGGTAGGTATAAATGCCTGGTCGCTTAGGAGCAGGTCAATCAGGTCATCGCTCTGGTCTACTCGACGTTCAAAGGTATAGTTAAAAGTGGTAGCATCAATAGAGAGTGTTTTTTGTGCATCGCTAAACTCAGAGATGCTGCCGCTCACCTGAGTCTTTGCATCATCGGCAAATCCAAATGCTTTTGCAAGAACCTTTACTTTTTCAAATGAACCATAAGTGATGGTCTTTGCTGGCTTGAAATAAACCGCTGCCTCACGAATCGTATCCTCAGGCACACCTGCAAAGGTGACTATGTTGTACTTCAGATTTGGGGGCAACTTGGTCGAACTTGGTCCAAACTCATCTCGCTCGAGTATCACCGTAGGGAGCGCTTTTACCTCAACTTTTGGTGGCGGTGTCAATGCGATAATTGCGATCTTTATGATCACATACAGTATCATCACGATCAAAAAACCTATGGCAATGAGCGGCAAAAGGCGTCGTACCTGATAGGACATCTCGGAAAGAGTCATGGTATAATCTTAGCTGATACTGAGCGTGCAGTAAAGGGCAGAAACTCACCTGGTTATGTTTCACCCCATGTATGCCATCCCCTCGAACGAGGGGATCCAAAGAAATGGAGCGGTGTCCATGAAACGTATAACTTGATCTTTAATAAACCACAGGTGCCGGCTTGTCCCTGCCCGCAATGCTACGCATAAGCGTTGCAGGCGCGGCGCCTATCGAGCGAAAGCGAGATGGTGGAAGTGGCCGAGTACAAATGTCGAATGAGTAGATCGTTTACAAACCACAGGTGCCGGAGTGGCCAATCGGAACAGACTGTAAATCTGTCGGGATTTTCCCTACGAAGGTTCGAATCCTTCCCTGTGGACCAGACACCAGTCGGCGTCTGGCTTCGCGCTCTATAGATGCGAAGACAGAGCAGACTGTGGCGCAGACGGGTGCAGCATTGTACCCGTCCAGTGATTGTGTCATACTAGCCATATTCTCATGAACTTCTTCTACGTCTACGTTCTTCGAAGTGATTCCTATGATTTTATCTATGTAGGATATACAGAAAACTTAAAGCGAAGGTTTGCTGAACACAATTCAGGTCAGGCTATCTCAACAAAACACTACTCACCACTCAAACTCATACATTACGAAGCATACAAAAACATGTATGATGCTAAAAGACGTGAGCAGTATCTGAAAACAAGCAAAGGGAAAACTACTTTAAGAACCATGCTGAAAGAATATTTTTGGTGATACTCATATTACAGCAAGCAGAAAGTAAGATTCGTGCCTCAACTCATCAGCCAGTTCTTCATGCGGAACAGTGAGAACCGAAGGTTCACTCATCTATGTTATACTTATCCTATGATATTTAATCCCTTGATGCCCGAAATATATGTTACTGACTTCAAAAAAAGTTTCGATTTTTATGCTAAAATTCTTGGCTTCAAATTTGAGTATGGGAGGGAAAATCCAAAATTTGCTTTTTTCTCCTACTATGGATCTCAGTTGATGATTCAGGAATTAGCTCCTGGCGAGAGAGAAGAAATGCAGTTGGAATACCCTTTTGGAAGAGGAATGAACTTTGAAATCGATACGCCTGATGTATCGGTGATTATCAAGTCGCTTGAGCAAAATAGGTATCCTTTGAGTAGGGGTATAAAAGAAAGTTGGAGAGATGTAGGAATTCAGGGCAAAAGACACGGATCGAAAGAAATATTGGTTCATGACCCTGATGGGTATCTACTGAGATTTAATCAAGATTTGGGTGAAAAAAGTATATAAATTCTGGATAAAAAATCCCGCTTGCTCTGCGGTCGATGCTGTAGCGATCTAGTACAGCACAGAGAACTTCTTGCTATAATTTTGACATGAACGACTACTCTATTTCCGAATTGTCTGAGGTCAGTCCTCAGAACACTGAAGAAATATCAAATCTCCTCAAACAGCATGTTCCACATGCGCCAATGATTTCCATGGAACACTTAGGAAAAGTGGTGAATTCGCCTACCTCATTTATCTTTGTAGCAGTTGACCATAAAGATAAAATTATTGGCATGGCCACTCTCCTTCATACCCCAAAACTTGACAAGCTTTACAAGACAGAAATTGAAGATGTGGTCGTAGACACAGTTGAAAGAGGAAAAGGTGTAGGGAGTGCTCTCATAACCAAAGCACTGGAGAAAGCGAAAGCCCTCGGAGCCACCACCGTTTCTCTCACCTCAAACCCCACAAGAGTTGCTGCCAATCATCTCTATAAAAAGCTAGGTTTTACACTGCATCAGACAAACAACTACAAAATGAATTTGGCATAGCGTGCATGTTCGCAGAAAGATATTAAATCCACAGATCTCAGCGTTCAACTGCATCATGTCTGGATACTTAATGACGCTTGCTCACGTGTCACCTCGACAGCCAGTTTTTCATGCGGTTCCAGACCCCCACCTGAGGCACTTCAGTAAGTGTTCCATCTTCTGCAGACACACGTACAGTTTTTGCGAGGGATACGGGGATAAAGCCAAACATCTTACGCGACTGCTGACCTTTATATGTGTACAAAAGCTTTCCATCTACCACCTCAGGCACTGGCTCAGTCGCATCCTCCAAGGTAAGTTTAGACTTGGTTTCAAGTATGACTTTAGCTTGCTCGGGCATGATGCGAAGGGGAAGATCGCCAGAGGATGACTCTATGAGAATCTCTTGGGTAGCAGGGTCGATTTTGACGGGGAAGGGGATTTTGACACTGAGCTGATTGCGGCGCATCTCAAGCGCGGCGCTTTTGTCTGAAGAGGGACCAATCATCACATTACCACCCTTCTTTTCCATCTCAAGAGATTCTTGAAGTATCACGAGCTTGTCTGCATCTGTCTGCACTTCGACCGAGACACCTGACCTCTTCATCGGTTCCTTTGCTTCATCGCGAGCTGGCTCAGCGACAGGCATCCCCTTTTGCTGCATAGTTGTCTGGCTCGGATAGAGACTCTCTTTTGGTCCCATACCCCCCACAGGAGCCGGATTTTCTGTTTCATACTCTGGTCCAGATATGTCGTCTCGAGGCACTATCCGAATCTGCTGTATGTCTTTACTATCAATATGTCGAAATTTATCTGGGACAGGACCTATCTCTTTGATAGATCTCGTTGGTGTAAATGCAGGTCCAATATGCTTTTCAGTAAAAGATGTTGGCTGAGTAGCCATCTCAAGCTCTCGCAGCATCTCATCTGATGCGCGTCTCATGCTTTCTTCGTCCATGGTCATGTCATCGAATTCTGGAATACCTGAGCTCTCTACTCCGAGAACCTGAGTACGAACTAGTACCACGTCACCAGCACGATTGATGATCCATTTCGCCTCTACTGGACGCGTGCTGGCACATACGGCGACGCTCAAAATACCAAGAGCAATCAGTTTATGGGTAAAGGGTGTAGTCATGCCGCTCACTATAGCGAATCGTGATGGCACAAGTCAAGGAGAGGAGTGAGGAAAATCTACAATTCACAATTTGCAATGTACAAATAGTATAAATGCGAATGGTAAGCAAACATTGCAGGCACAGCTTGCATCATGCGTACGTCGTAGCCCACAGGGGAGTAGTTAAGTGGCAAATGATGTGCCGAGGTATTAGGATGGGGTTGTATGGTGGTATATACAACCTTCTTCATTTGGATCAAATGAAATTCCTAATTGCATGATACTGGGTTTCTATTGTTTGCTTCAGACATGATGGACGATTATAAGAGAGAGAAATTGCAAGAGTAAATTGCTAGAGCAGTGTAATAAACCTGGTCACTGGGTGCGGATGATAGGTGGAGATAGCACACGCAGATTACAAGCAGCAACTCGCCCTCCTCCGGACGTAGTTCAACAAACGAAGTCTGAACGTAGCCCGACGGGCGGAGCCTGTTATAGCGAGGGTGTCTACGACACATAGTGGAGAAGAAAAGTGTCAACCTAGAATTGCATACACCCCCACTTCGCTTAGGCTCAGTCACCCCCTCACTTTGCGAGGGGGAGTTGGAGAAGAAATCTATCCACGCGCCCCGCCAGCGGCGGGGCGCAAACTGCAGTTTATCTGACCTGAGTGTTGTGCGCTCCACGTTATACGCTATACGCTCTTCGCTATGCGTTATACGTTCTCAGTTATCCGTTAATTTAGTACATTCCCCCCATGCCTCCCATTCCGCCCATACCACCAGCAGCAGGAGCTGCATCTTTCTTTGGTTCGGGGATATCGGCCACGAGACACTCGGTGGTGAGCATCGTCATCGCGACTGATGCTGCATTCTGCAGTGCTGAACGGACAACTTTTGCGGGATCGACGATCCCCTTTTTCAGGAGACTGCCAAACTCGAGCGTAACCGCATCAAATCCATAGTCCACATCCTTTGCATCCTCCATCTTTGCGAGGGCGACGCCAGGCTCCAAACCAGAGTTTATCGCGAGCATACGTACTGGCTCTGCGAGTGCGGAGTGCACGATGTCTACGCCGACACGCTCCTCATCTGAAGCTGCAGTTTTTTTGATATCGGCGAGTACTCGACGTGCATGCAAGAGTGCCGTACCGCCCCCGGCAACAATACCTTCTTCGAGGGCTGCTTTGGTTGCAGCAACTGCGTCTATCACGCGCTCTTTCTTTTCTTTCATCTCGACTTCAGTAGCAGCTCCGACTCTGATGACGGCGACTCCGCCGGTCAGCTTTGCGAGGCGTTCCTGGAGCTTTTCTTTGTCAAAATCAGACTTGGTATCCTCTACTTCACGTCGAATCTGTGCGACTCGATCATCGATAGATGATTTTGCTCCACGACCACCGATGATGCGTGCGTTGTCCTTGTCAGCCCACACCTTGTCAGCACGACCACAGTCGGCAACCTCGACACTATCAAGCTTTTTGCCCAGATCCTCGGTCACAAGGGTGCCACCGGTGAGTACCGCGATGTCGTGCAACATAGCCTTGCGACGATCTCCAAATCCTGGTGCCTTGACGATGAGGACATTGAGCACGCCACGCATCTTGTTTACCACCAGAGTAGCAAGTGCTTCTCCTTCGACATCTTCTGCGAGGATGACGAGATTCTTTGATACTTTTACAAATTTCTCGAGGAAAGGGAGCAAATCTGAGATGGCAGTGATCTTCTTATCCGTGATGAGGATATAAGGGTCCTCTATCTCGGCGACCATCTTGTCAGAATTGGTGACAAAGTAGGGAGATGCATATCCTCGATCAAACTCCATACCCTCTTTGTGATCAGTCTCCATACCGAGTGATTTGCCCTCTTCGACTGTCACGACTCCGTCCTTTCCTACCTTCTTGATCGCATCAGCGATAAGCTTGCCGATGGTGGGATCAGCTGCAGATATAGTCGCTACTGAAGCCACATCCTCACCTTTTACCTCTTTGGACATTTTTTTGATCTCAGCGACGATCGCCTCTACTGAGCGCTCGATACCGCGACGCATAACCATCGGATTGGTTCCGGCAGTTATGTTGCGCATACCTGCATTTACGATAGCTTGGGTCAATAGCGTGGAGGTAGTAGTGCCATCACCTGCAACATCGTTGGTCTTTGACGCAGCTTCTTTGACCATCTGAGCTCCCATATTTTCAAATGGGTCGGGGAGCTCGATCTCCTTGGCGACTGATACGCCATCATGGATGACTGAAGGTCCTCCCCACTTTTTATCGAGTGCTACATTGCGACCACGGGGTCCAAGTGTCGTCACGACTGCACGAGCCATCTGATTTACTCCTGAAGCGAGTTTTTGACGTGCTTCATCTCCGTACATGAGTTGCTTTGCCATAAGTATTTATGAAAAATGAATAATGATAAATTGCAAAAGATCCTTTGAAATTATTCCTACATCTTGAATCATCCAATAACAGCCATAATGTCTTTTTGTTCGACGAGAAGCATGTCAACGCCTTCGACCTTGACTTCATTTCCTCCCCACTTCTTGTACATGACTTTTTGCCCGACTTTGACGATCATCTTTTCCTCTCGCCCATCCTCGCTCTCAAATCCGGTGCCGACTGCGATCACCTCACCCATCTGTGGCTTTTCCTTGCCAGTATCGACGAGAACGATACCTGAGGCAGTCTTGGACTCTGCTTCTGCAGGTTTGATAAGTACGTATGAAAAAAGTGGCTGAACACTGGTCTGTGCCATAGATATAAATAAAATTTATAAAAGTAATATATTACAAGCAGATTTATAGCACGCCTGCTAAGTGCTGTCAATAGGCATATTTGAGTGCTAATCTACAATGGAGCCTCGTGAAAGTCCAAACACACCACTCTATCACACTCGATGCGCTTGCGAGTGTGTACTAGTGTGTGTTAGACTGATCACATGAACCCGATCGCTCAGACACTCACCAATCTCCAAAACAAGATCTTGGCGGCACCCGCACTTCCTTCTGATCTGAAGCAAAAAGCCCTTGAGCAGATCGCACGCTCCACTCTCTCGCTCCAATACGGTGGCAACCTTGCGGCGCTCGAGATCACTGAGAAGTACATCGAGTTTGTTTGCAAGCTCCCCTGGCAAACGACTAGCGAAGATCATCTTGATATATCAGTGGTAAAACAAATCCTCAACAAGAAGCACTATGGTTTGGAGAAGATCAAGAAGCGTATCGAAGAGTACTTGGCTTCTGTCATCATGATCAAAAAGCAAAATCCGAATGCGATCCTCCGTGCACCATCGCTCTTTTTCACCGGACTAGCAGGTACGGGCAAGACTTCTTTTGCGCCCATGATCGCCGAGGCACTGGGACGCAAGTTTTATCGTATCCCTTTTGGTGGGCTCGCCAATGCGCTCGATCTGCGTGGCCAGACCAAATCATCTGCATACGCACAGCCTGGCGTCATCATGCGTGCGCTCGCAGAGTGTGGGACGCGAAATCCGGTCATACTCCTCGATGAGATCGATCGCGCCAACCCTGCAGATCGCGCGCCTATCATGGGCGCGCTCCTGGAGATCCTCGACCCTGGCCAAAATGATCACTTCACCGACTACTTCGTCGACTATCCGTTTGATCTCTCGCAGGTGATGTTTATCGCCACGTCAAATAACTCGAAGGATATCTCCACCGCCGTCCTCGATCGTCTGGAGACCATCCAAATGCCCTCGTATACAGATCAGGAAAAGATCATGGTAGGCAAAAACTACCTGCTGCCAAAGCTCCTCGCGCAGTCAGGCCTGGCGGCAAATCAGCTCTCGATCAACGATGCTGCGTGGGCAAAGCTTGTACGTCCGCTCGGCTTTGAGCCGGGCATCCGCTCACTGGAGCGCCTCATCGAGACGCTGGTGAGAAAGGTCACGCTTCAGATCGTCTCAGGCCAGCAAGCAACCGTCGCGATCACCGAGACAAACATGACAGAGTTTGTGGATATGACCTTGGCAAGTTTGTAACTTGGACACTATCGATTTACTTATCGCCCACATTATTTACTACGTATGCACCTGAGCATATACTCCTACTCCACAACTTCCCGCCATGCATATATGCTCATTCTTTCTACGTTCCATCTAAACCATTGTGCGCTAAATCATACAAACTTACACCATCACCGCGCTTGACGTCGTGCATTGAGCATATTCTTTCGGATATATCTAGTTGTTCTGCAAGGCCATTTACAGTGCGTATGTAGTTCAATACGTGCGGCAACAGCCGTCTTGATGTAGCATCAATAGTATTTTCGCGGAAAGCATTTCTTACTCTCCGAATGATCTTGGATTGTGACACCAGTGGGTCTATTAAGACATGTGTCCATTTACCATCACTTCGATAAAACAATACATTGTCACGTCCAGCAAGATCTATAAGCTCATCAGTTTCGTTTGTGAATCGGATCATATTTGTGATGAGATTTTTTAGCTCGTCCTTCAGCGTTTCATCCATATCTGAATGCTCTAGGAGTACTCGGAGACTTGGGTGCTTTTGTACTTGCAAAAATTCATCACGACTGAGCGGTAACTGTGGATTACTTAAAAATACGAGGCGATCTGTGACTCGTTCATATTCCTCGGACATAGCTTGCCGCTCCTGTGCTGTTATGCCTTGCATGTCCGCTCTTTCAGTATATCCGCATTGCACTCCGAGTTTCTCATCCGATTTCACTGCGTCTGTATATCTCTGTATGGTCACTATGGCCCACGCCTCATTTACGTGGGACAGCACTTTACGATCAGGATATACACGAGCTAATATACCTGGCGTCACTGGAATCTTCATGAAAAGACTCCGCTGAGGTAGAACATTCTTTCCGAAATACATTTTCAATTCGCTTCTGCGCGTACCTTCGCAAGCCGTTACCTCCTTTCCATAGCACAGTATCTCATCTGAGCTGATATTTGGATTGGCTTCAAGTTTAGCAATGACATTTCTCAATACCACCATTGATGCCTTGACTACAATATCTGGGTGCGAGGGTATTTTATACACCAACTGCTCTCCGCCTTTCGCATAAAATTCTGGCGCATATTTCAGTTCAATTTCATGTCCGGTTCCCGCTAATTTTGGACTTGTGTCCTTACTCAACTCAGGTGTATAAACACTATCATCTTGTCCTGTTTCTGGTAATGCGTCTGTAACTTCGTTATGGTGACTGCTCTCAGTTTCGCTCATGGTTGATACATTATATACCGAGGACTTATACAAGGTAACCATCCACTTGCAAATCAATCAAGTATGAACAGAGGTAGACCAACAGATCGTCACAGGCCAGCAAGCAACCGTCGCGATCACCGAGACAAACATGACAGAGTTTGTGGATATGACCTTGGCGAGTTTGTAGAAGTTTGGATGCATCTAATAATTTACGCAGCTTTAGTATTGTAAGGCATCATATCAAACTCCACTAAAATTTTTCTGAAAAATTTCAATATCTCGGATTCCAATTTATCTAAGTAGACTTCAATAGGTTGTCCATCAGGCATTGTAGGCATTATCCAAGAAGTATCATCCTTTTTAATCCAAGAAGTATCATCCCTTTTAATCCAAAAACCGATGCCGTTCATATATCCTCTCTTGTGGATTATCTCATCTCTGTATTCACAAACTTCATCGATCGTTTTCTCATATTCTTTGAAAACTTTAAAAATATTTTGGTTGTTTTTTTCAAGCAATTTCAAGGTGGACTTCTTCTTGCTTCTATTGAATCCAGGAAATTTCTTGCCCTGGCTATCTGGGATTTGAGGCAAATCCTTTACTTTAATAGATAGCAAAAGTGTCAATATGTCGAGACATGATCTAAGTGATATAAACACGCTTTCTAAAGAGTTCCTAATTATATCGTTCTCAAACTCAGTCAACGGAAAGCTCTTGAATGGTAAGTTAAAATTTACAAAAGGTCTGTTCTTTAGCTCTACATTTAGTAAGTTCAGGCATAAGAATACTCCGTGCAGCTTAATATATAGCGATTTACTCCATTCGAATTCGGGTTTGCTTGAGTCAGAGTTTATAGTTAGATTTGCTAACGCATTGAACAGAATCGTTGACTTTTTATCGCTTCGCCAATCTGAGATAATTTGCTTATTTCCTTTAATTTGATACAACATCATGGTGGCTAATTCTCACACAGCGTATTGCTTCAGTCTCTGTCAATATGCAATCAATATAATATACAAGCAAGCATGGACATGTAATCGTGGGTTACTACTAACTCCAATGAGTTAACATGGTGCGGTCACGTCTCTATTTATGCGGAAAGGGCGAGATTCGAACTCGCGAGGCTTTCGCCTGCCAGTTTTCAAGACTGGTGTGATCGACCACTCCACCACCTTTCCAGGGTGAACTATCCTTCGTATTTCTTCATTTCTCACATCGTGTTTTCACACGCAGCATAACAAAGAGTAAGACTCGCATACACTCGTCAACTCTTTGCTAAACCACTGCCACCACCTTTCCAAAAAATAGTCAACAGTCATAAGTCGATAGTCGCCAGAATGGGCTTTCAAAACAACTAATCGCCTTGTCTCTATTATACCAAGAAAATGAGCATTTCTTCCCTTGCTATTAGCCTGAATATCACCAATTGCAACAATGATCTTTTGGGATCCCGGAACGGAGTCCGGGATTACTGCGTCAATACGCAACCTAGTCTCCTATGGACTGATGTCAGTCGAAAAGGCACCACAAACTCCCAACTCTTGGGTCTCATCAATTTTTCTGAGGCACGAGCGGGAATCGAACCCGCGCAGTAGAAGTTTTGCAGACTCCCGTGTTTCCACTTCACCATCGTGCCACATAAGTGCATTTTACCAAGAAAAACTTAGATGTGTACTCACTAAGCGGTATTTTTGGGTTTCTTCCTTCTATAGAAATAGCGATTGCCAACTGGAAATTCATCAGCAAATGTGTTTCCATTTATAAAAGCGATGCTAGATGGATTTTTGAATAGTGTAGTCAATTGACTCGTCTTATCGGTATCGCCATTGCCTGAATTATATTGACACCAATCTATGTCTAAAAAAGTGCGGACCACATCCCTGCTTTTCATTTTGGGAAAGTGCTTTAATCGCAGTTTGCCTCCTATCCGCAATGCTGCTGGATAGCAATCAGCATATGTCATAGTAGCTGCATCAAGGATTAGCGATGTCCTTATACCCTCATAAAGATCCGATCTCCTATTCCTTAGCCATTTTGTGTCAAATAGACTATATTGTTTTCCCAACTCATCTTCGATCCACCTCAACTCTACATGCTGTGACACCATTTCTCCAATTAACAGTTCTGCAGATGCTGGGCATTCCACTACTGGTCTAATATTATTGGTCGGATCTTGTAGGGCTTTTTGCACTCGTGACCACACATTTCCGTAGCTATCAACAGTATTTTCAGCATGTGCGGCATGGGCTACTTCATGCGCTATAATGTTTGCCCAACGATTATCTGCGACAAGACTGGGGAAAGCTATATAGTGAGTTCCACCTTCATGCCCATAATATACCCCCCCCACAGATGGAGTACATTCCGGAAATACATACACTTGTATTCCTCCAGACATCGTATACCCACATCTCCCTAGATAGTCTGCAGCGCTTTCTAATCCATCGCGAAAGAAGCGCTCAACCCTCGGGCCTACTCTAAAACCGTCAGATGATCGTACATTGACTTCACACTCCACCATAATGGTTTTATTAATTATCCTGCTACAAACGTCAGTGCCTGACCAGTCTTGCCGGCACGACCGGTACGGCCGATGCGGTGGACATAGTCATCATAAGTAGCTGGCTCGTCATAGTTGATGACGTGAGTGATATCAGGGATATCGATACCACGTGCAGCGACGTCGGTCGCCACGAGGACATCGAGGGTGTAGTCCTTGAAGCTTCTGATGGCTATCTGACGGGCACGCTGAGGCTTGTCTCCATGGATGGATCCTGCCTGCACTCCTGCACGCAAGAGCTTCGTGGTCAGATCATCGGCGCCACGCTTGGTGCGGACGAAGATGAGCGTTTTCACGACACCATTTTGCTTGAGGATAGGCTCGAGCATGTCCCACTTGGTTTTGCCATGGGGCACACGGACGACATCTTGGTTCACATTATCAGCGGTAGACGAGGTGGACTTGATGCGGACGGTGACGGGATCTTTGAGAAAGACATTCATGACCTGTGAAATAGCAGGTGAAATGGTGGCTGAGAAAAAGAGTGATTGTCTGACAGCAGGCAGGAGGGATACGAGATATTTGATATCTTGGATAAATCCCATATCGACCATACGATCAACTTCATCGAGTACGAACACACTGAAAGCGCTGAGGTTGAGCACCTTGCGTTCGATCAGGTCTTTGATACGGCCTGGAGTACCGATGACAAAGTGCGTGTGACGGCGCAGACTCGTGATCTGTCGACTCATAGACGCACCACCTATCACCAAGGTCGAGTAGATCTGTATACCGACGGTGAGTGAGCTGAGCTCCTGTTGGATCTGCTCGGCGAGCTCACGGGTAGGTACGACGATGAGCGCTTTTGTTTGTGGATTGTGGCCAATTTTTTCGATCGTGGGGATAAGAAACGCACCCGTTTTACCGGTGCCCGTGTTTGCGATACCCACGACATCTTTACCAGCCATGATATGCGGGATCGCCTCATCTTGGATAGGAGTTGGATGGATATAGCCTTTTTTCAAAATATTGGCGAGGAGTGATGCGTGCAGTGGGAAATCAGCGTATTTGGTGGTAGGAACGACTACCTCCTCCACTGGTTTGATGATAGCAGCTCTGATATAGCGACTCGATGCGATATTTTCAGATCTTCCTCCGCCACGGCGTGCAGGGCCACGGTTGGGGAATCCACGTGTGGGTGCACCATAGCTTGGTCGTCTGCCACCAAATGAGCGAGGGCCTGCACTGGACGCATGTCCAGCTGAGGGACGTCCATAGGGACGTGACGAGCCTCCTGAGCGACTGCCAGAACTGCCAAATCGTGAACGGGTAGGACGGTTTGAAAAAGCTGAAGATACAGGTGAAAACATAGAAAATACTATAAAAATAACGTGACTGTAATAAAACCCACGGTCTATCGAAGAGGAATGCCTAAAATGTATGTGAGCTAGGAACTCCGCTTGTATCAGCAGGAGCCCTCAATACTGTGTAACGGGAGGATTCTGGCTGAAGATATATACGCGATGCGCATGTACCAATCGTTTCTTACAATCTAGGTCAGAGTATATCATAAAAAAGGGCGGTGTGGGGAGCAAATGAACCACGCAAATTGACAGTTGATAATTGACAACTGATAGTTGATAGTTGATAACTCTCACCATCCTCGTGTTAGTATCCAATAGTCATTGCGAGGAGTCCCACAAATACTAGGACTCCTCGCAATGACATCAAGTAGTATGTGCAAGATAGGTTAGTAAATGACACTCGAAGCCATCCTCGCGTTACTTTTGCCTTTTTACTTTTGCATTTTGAATTGCGATTCGAACTCTTCATATCCCTCTTTTTTCAACTCATCAACCGGGATGAAGCGTAGCGAGGCTGAGTTTATACAGTAGCGCTTGCCACCCTCATCGACTGGCCCATCATCAAATACATGCCCGAGATGGGAGTCAGCACGGGCACTGCGCACCTCTGTGCGTGACATCAAAAGCGCATGATCAGTTTTGGTTTGGATATTTGCTGGTACAAGTGGCTTGGTAAAGCTCGGCCAACCAGTACCCGAGTCATACTTGTCTCGTGATGAAAACAGGGCTTCACCTGAGACTACATCTACATAGATACCTGCTTGATGATTGTCCCAGTACTCATTTGCAAAGGGTGGCTCGGTGCCTTCCTCTTGGGTCACGTGGTACTGATTTGCTGACAACTTTTTGATCTGGTCTGAGTACATGGTTTTTGAATTTTCAATTAGTAATTTTTCATTACTCATTTCCCCCACCCAATCACGCTTTCCCCATACCTTCTCGAGAAAGACATCTCTCCCTGAACCTCTTCGGTACGAGCAGTAGTGGGCGGTATTTTTGAGCGCATAATCCTGGTGATACTCCTCTGCGGGATAAAATGACCCGGGGTACTTTGCTACCTGGACGACGATAGGCTGTGTAAATATCTTTGCTGCTGCAAGCTCAGCTATCGCTGTCTCGGCAATACTTTTTTGCACCTCATCTGTATACCAGATGACTGTCGTATAGCTCTCTCCTCTGTCATAAAACTGCCCTCCTCTATCGGTTGGATCGATATGTCGGAGGAAGTATCTGACGAGATCGAGATAGCTTACTTTTGTCTCATCATATACGACACTCACGCTCTCTCGATGTCCTGTCGTCTCAGTCACCACTTGTTCATACGTAGGGTTCTGCAATGTGCCCCCGAGATAGCCAGAGGTAGCCTCGACTACACTCTTGTTCTTTTGGAAAAGCGACTCCATACTCCAAAAGCACCCACCCGAAAAGTAAGCGGTAGCTTTTGATACCGGGACAAATGGAGGGGTGCGTGTGGATACCTCAGATTCACAGGATGGTCCCTTTCCACCTGGGGTTGACGTGCCTGTAGTCTGTCTGTTCCAAAAGACATACAAGCTCAATGATGCGAGCACCAACGCGAGTGTGCCTAGCTTGAGAAATGGAGGAGTTTGCATGAAAGTATTGTAAAGTATACTTTACATCTGTGTCAAGTGAGTTTATGAAAACTCTTGGTATGCTATGCATATGCAAAAAACTCGTTGTCACTGGTGTGGAGATGACCCGCTCTATGTGGAGTACCACGATGAGGAGTGGGGTGTACCGCTCCATGATGACCAAAAGCTCTTTGAGTTCTTGATCCTCGAGGGGATGCAGGCAGGACTTTCCTGGATCACCGTGCTGCGCAAGCGCGAACACTATCGAAAGGTATTTGATGGATTTGATGCAGTGAAAATCGCGCAGTACGATGAAGCAAAGATCGCCTCGCTCCTCGCCGATCCTGGCATCATCAGAAACAGACTCAAGGTCCGTGGGGCAGTCAAAAATGCACAGGCATACCTCGCCGTGCAAAAAGAGTTTGGATCGTTTGATCGGTATATGTGGTCATTTGTGGGAGGGAAACCTATCACACACCAGATACACGACATGAAAGACTATCGATCCACTTCCCCCGAGTCAGATGCGATGAGTAAGGATCTCAAAAAACGTGGCTTCACCTTCGTCGGCTCTACCATCATCTACGCCCATATGCAGGCGTGTGGCATGGTCAACGACCACCTGGTAGGGTGCTTTCGTTACGAGGAGGTGCAGTAGTCACTCTTGATTTTGTCTTGCAGTTCGCAGCTGGTGGCTCCCATAAACTCTTTTCAATTTTTCCTTTTACTTTTTTCATTTTGCATTCTCCCCTCCTCCTGTATAATCCCCCCATGATCCTCTCAGACACCGATATCAAAAAAGCACTCAAAAGCGGTGATATCATAGTCAAACCCTTTAACTCCGACAGCATCCAACCCGCTTCGATTGATCTACATCTCGACAAGCACTTCCTCATTTTTGATACACAAAAAAACTACGTGATCGATCCCAAGAAGCCTATGGACAAGATGATGAAGGAAATTGAAATAGGCAAAGACGAGCCGTTTGTCCTCCATCCCGGTGAGTTTGCACTCGGCATGATCTATGAGGAGACGGGGGTGTCAGCGAGCTATGTCGGAAGACTGGAGGGCAAGAGCTCCGTCGGCCGCATGGGACTGCTCATCCATATCACCGCAGGATTCCTGGATCCAGGTAACAAATTGAAGATGACCCTCGAGCTGCACAATGCCGCAAATATGCCTATCCTCCTCTACTATCGTATGCCCATCGCTCAGATGGCTTTTGAGCAGATCTCGACCCCTTCAGAGCATGCGTATGGGAGTAATAAAAAGCTAAACAGCAAATATTTTGGCGACACCAAGCCACGTGCCAGTCAGATGTGGAAAAACTTCGCCAAATAGCTCCTCAATCTCTTGTGCCAGCGATAAAACATGCTACGATCGTCACATGAAAAACACCCAAAAGCTCGCGCAACTCCTCCGCTACTACTCGATCGTTTCCACCACAGAAGCAGGATCCGGACACCCGACATCCTGTATGTCCGCAGCAGACCTTATGGCTGTCCTCATGTACGAGGGATATTTTCGCTATGACACTGCACACAAAGAGAACATCTGGAATGATCGCTTGATCTTTTCCAAAGGTCACGCAGCGCCACTCTTCTATGCACTCTGGGCAGTAGGTGGCGCATACCCTAAAGAAGATTTGATGAAGCTCCGTCAACTCGGAAGCGAACTCGAAGGTCACCCTACCATGAGGTTTCCCTACACTGAGGTGCCTACTGGATCACTGGGGCAAGGGCTTTCTGTCGGACTCGGTATGGCTATCCATGCTCAGCGATATGCAAAAACAGATAGTCGGACCTTCGTCCTTCTCGGAGACAGTGAGATGGCAGAGGGATCAGTGTGGGAAGCGATGCAGCTTGCATCACATTATCGAGCTAACAATCTAATTGCGATTCTGGACGCAAATCGGCTTGGTCAGCGCGGCGAGACTCTATACGGACACGATCTCAAATCGTATGAAGACAAAGCTACAGCATTTGGATGGTGGCCCATCATCATCGATGGACATGATCACGAACAGATCAGGGGGGCATATCAGCTCGCTTTCTCTGTCAAGGATCGTCCTGTCATGATCATTGCAAAGACATTTAAAGGTTACGGTGTTGCATCGCTCTCTGACAAAGAGGGCAAACACGGAGTCTCAGTGAAAAAAGAGGACTTACACGCAGTGCTCTTTGAGCTTGGCGAAGTAGATACCGCACTCGTAGGCACTATAGCAAAACCTGTAAAGGTCGAATCAGAAAAGCAGTTTATCAATGAGTATGAGCCACCTGTTTACACTCTCGGACAAAGCGTAGCAACCCGCGAGGCCTATGGGGCAGCTATCGGTGCAGTCACTCAATCAAATCCTAGTGTGGTGGTACTAGATGCTGAGACAAGCAACTCTACTTTTGCAGATGCAGTCAAAAAAACTGCCCCAGAACAATTCCTTGAGATGTATATCGCTGAACAAAATATGGTAGGCGTCGCAGTAGGCCTCGCAAGGCGTGGCATGACTCCCTTTGCGTCGAGCTTTGCAGCATTTCTCACGCGTGCGTATGACCAGATCCGGATGGCTGGAGTGGGTGAATCCAATATCAAAGTGGTTGGCTCGCATGCAGGAGTCTCCATAGGTGAGGACGGCGGTTCACAGATGGCATTGGAAGATATTGCCATGATGCGTGCTGTGTGGGGTAGCACCGTGCTCTACCCTTCAGATGCCGAGTCCACTCGTCAGATGGTCGAGCTCAGCGCACACACCAAAGGTCTGACCTACCTCCGCACCACCCGCGCAAAGACACCTGTCATTTACGGACCTGAAGAAACCTTCCCTATAGGTGGGTGTAAGGTGCATGGAGATGTAAAGGGAGCTACTGACGCAGTCATCATCGGTGCAGGGATCACCCTTCACGAAGCGCTCAAGGCTCAAAAAGAGCTTATTGAAAAAGGTAAAAAGATCACGGTGATCGATTTGTACTCCATCAAACCGCTCGATGAAAAGACGCTGAATTCTGTGTGCAAGTATGCGAAGAAGGTAGTGGTGGTCGAGGATCACTACCCAGAGGGCGGGATAGGTGAGGCGGTGAGGAGTGTATTGAAAAATAGCAGTGCTGAGTTTATCTCTCTCGCCGTTCGCCGGATGCCATGCAGTGGTAAGCCTGCCGAGCTCCTGAGATATATGGAGATCGATGCAGAGGCGATAGTGAAAGCAGTTGTCTGATACGTGATTTTCTCAGTTCACACATGAGATTCCGGCATAGCGCCGGAATGACAAGGCTAGGGCATAATGCGTTAGTGTAAGTAGCAAGTCCTATCTGTCATCCCGGGCTTGCCTGTCCCTGCCCGTAATGCTACGCATAAGCGTTGCAGGCGCGGCACCGAAGAGGTAGGTCCCGGGATCTTAAACACAAGCCCTCCTCACTCCGCAAGGAGTGCATATGAAGGGCTGATATAAGCCATTTGCATATCTATGTTCCCTCACTATCATGCACACAAATCTATCCTCCTCGATCTGGATGGAGTCGTGGTGACTGGCAAGCGATTTAGCATACAATATGAAGAAGATTATGGAGTGACTTGGGATGAACTGATGCCTTTTTTCACGGGTCCCTTTCGCCAGTGTCTCATCGGCAAAGCAGATCTCAAGACAGAATTGACGCCCTACCTCTCCCAGTGGAACTTCTCTGGAACTATAGATGAATTTATGCACTACTGGTTCTCCAATGGCGCAGAGCCAAATGACGATCTCCTCAACGAGCTGCAGCTCCTCCGGTCAACCGGAATGACTACCTACATACTCACCAACAATGAGCGATACCGCACTGAGTATCTCTGGAGGGACTCTGGTCTTCATAGGTATTTTGATGGCATCTACTCCTCTGCAAGACTTGGGATACTCAAAGACGATCCCCGGTTTTTCACCACGGTGCTGCATGAGATCCATCAGAGACCTGATGTGTGTCTCTTTCTCGATGATGATGAGGCAAATGTGGCTACTGCGAAGAAGTGTGGGATAGATGCATATTTTTACACTACAGAGACTCAGGGCTGAGCGAACATACCCATGAGGATTCCGCCAAGAGGCTCAAATATTGCCCTGCGAACTTCAGGCATGATACGCTTGCTAATTTTTTCTTCAACAAGTTCTCCCTGTTCATCCTTTTCATCATCTTGAGGAGTATACGGTATGGAGACCATGATGCCCACATCCCGAACCCTACCAGCTGCATCTACCAGACGTGCCAGGAGGTTGAATGAGGCCAGGTGACTGTACTCGCCAGAATCTACACCATTATCAGTGGCCAGTTTGTCTACATCCTCCCCATCTCTGGTAGTAAAATCATAAAACCAACCAGCCTTTTCAGTGACCATAACTCCTTTTTTTTGAATTTCGTCAGCAAGGACACTATTGAGTTCGAGATCATGAGAGCCAACAGCTGACCGAATCCCTTGCACAATAGCATCGTGCAAATTGTCATTTAAACCTATTTCATTCGAGAGCAACTTTCGGTATGTATCAAATAGCGTTTGAGGGTCTGCAACGTTATGTACACCATTTTGTTTTGATTGCTCAGATCCATTGATGTTTATTTGGCCATCATCCTTAATGAAACTATTCACATATGCTTGAACTATATCTCGTGGAGATTTAAGCTCTTTTGATATGAGATGCTGATACCATGCTCCTATAGGCCCATTTGCGCTATTGCCGAGAACGGCATCGAGTGTCTGTTGGAGCGTAACGTGCTCAGGTAGAGTTTTGGGCGTAATCTTTGTAGTACCCTCAGGAATATTCTTATTTAGTAGTTTTACCCAGAGGTCTTCCTCACCAGAAAATTTGTTAATCATTTCCCCCTCCTCATCCTGCCATCGCATAGATATAGGCATATTCATATCGAGCGCAAGTCCCGATTTGTCATAGAGAGAGTTGAGCACCGCTGCAGCGATGAGTGGCTTCACGGTACTCGCCATGAAGATAAGTTTGTCTTTTGGCTCGGATGCAAATGCACTGCTCTTTTCAATGCCCATGTTATCAGGTCCATGGAAAAGCATGGTGATTCGTGCATCGGGAAATGTTTTCCTCAACTCACTAATCGCGCCTTCTGATGCTTTAATAAGAGGATTTTCAAGAGTAGCCACTTCTCTTGCCTCTGGTTCTTCATGCGTGTTGGTCATATACACCTATTCTACCACCACCATCTTCGGTCGCATGTAGAAGTTGAAATCAGTCGCATGCGATGCGCCTGCATACGCCCCCATGACGGGAGACACCATGATGTCGCCTAGCTCCATATGGGGCATCGGGATATCCCGATACATGATATCGATGCTGTCGCATGTCGGACCTCCCAAGGTGGCCGGCTCTTTGTGGACCTTTGGGTCTTCGAGCTCTTTGAGCGAGTAGATGAGATAGCTCCCATGATCAAACAAGATACCAGAGTAGCTGTTATACAATCCATCATCGAGATAGTAGAGCATCTGACCGTTACGCACATTTTTGCCGATGACACTGCTGAGGGCGGTCACCGAAGGGCCCGCGATAAACCTGCCCGGCTCACTAAAAATCTCAAAGTCAGGAAACAGGTCATCGACACACTCACGGATCGGTGCGACAAAGTCCTCGATAGGCATGGTGGGCTCGGTATAGGTCACCGGCCACCCTCCCCCGAGGTCAAGGATCTTGAGCGTGTCAATACCTGCCGCTCGAGCACGTGCCACGAGCTCACTCGCAAAGGTGATAGCTTCGATATGCTTCGCGGGTGTTTTCATTTGGCTGCCTACATGAAAGCTCAATCCAACTACCTGAAAGCCGGCAGCGACCGCCTTCTGGAGTAGATCAAATGAGTGCTCAGGCATGACTCCAAACTTTGCTGAGAGGTCGCATTGGGCTTCTTTATTTGGGAAGGACAGTCTCATGAGCCATTGCACTTTATCTTTGAACTGTGCGAGTTTTATCAGCTCATACTCATTATCAAATACAAACGTCTTGCAACCATAGTCGAGTGCGTACTGCACATCACTTGGCCGCTTGATGGGGTGACTGTGGATCGTGCGAGTCGGATCGATCTGTGTCTGGCGCATGATGTCTACTTCGCCGTTGGTAGCAAGATCAAAATAGCCATCCATGGACTTGAGAGTCTGGACCACATCCACATGGGGAAGTGGCTTGAGGGCATAATGGTGTTTTACCCGGGGAAGGAGTCTTTTGAGGGTGTCATACTGTCTGCGAACGGTCTGGAGTGAGAGGAGGAGAAGTGGCGAGCCGTGCTGAGCTACATATGCTTTTAGCTGAGTTACTGAGTACTGTGCGAGGATCTGTTGACCTTGTGCACTACGCCAGCCAGGGTCATCGGGTTGGAGAGAAACAGTTGTTTGTGACATAAGTTGTAAATGATAATGTAAATTGTCTAGAAATCAATAGATTGATGCGGTCTGTGCTATCAGTCTTTCAAAAATTGAATCTCACCAGGGTAGATAAATGTTCTGCCCGTCGCTCGTGCATACACTGCACGCATCGAAAGTATGAACCAGTAAAAAAGATATATTGATATACCAGGCAACAACACAGTGGGAACCATAAGTCGTACAGATTCAGTTTGCGCATCCATACTGATACCCGCAAGTGAGACTATAAAAGGATAGGTGACGATGCCTACTGCACTCGTGAGAAGAGCCAAAAGCAAGAGATAGATGGTAAATGAAAGTTGAAAGTTAAACACGTGCAGTGCGTCCATCGCGAGCTCATCTACCATCAGTTTTTCGCGTTGTTTCCATACTATATATGGTATGAGGAGGTTGCCAAAGGGGATCACAAAACCTGCTACGAAGGAGAGGTGTATGAGCGCATTTTTGATAAATGCCTTCTCTACGTGGAATGTCTTCCCTGTCTCAACTATTTGCTTGGCTTCGTCGACCATAAAGGAGGGGAGCCTACTTGCATGGACACTGCCAGTACCTGCAGAGAGGTCGATACGCTTTGTGTTTGGCACAGACATGTCAGGAGGCATGATGTGTGAAAGATCAATCATAGAATAACTATACAGAATGAAGGGGAAGTATTGCAAGCAGTTCAAGGATAGGACCGAGCAGATTGCTCTTGTATCGGTATATCGTGAGCGGGCGAAGGGAATTGGACCCTCTGTCTTCTCCTTGGCAAGGAGACGTTTTACCGGTAAACTACGCCCGCTTTTTGATTCAGAATCAGCATGCTTTTCGTTGGTGCCGAGAGCGTGAGTCGAACACGCATTTGACGCTCTTCAGGCGCCCGCCGTGACCACCTTGGCTATCTCGGCCTGTGTGATTGGTAGTGATATTTTACCAAATCAACATCTGTTTGTCTGGTGCGTCAGCATGGAATCGAACCATGGACCCCCATTTTATAAGAATGGTGCTCTACCACTGAGCTAATGACGCAAACATTCTGACCCTCGCCTCCGCGAGGGCAAGGCTCACAATGACGCTGTTGACACTGGGGGTATTGTAGCAAAGAGTTGTGAGCCGTGAGTGGGTTTTGTGGCTGCCTGGAGCTGGCAAAGACACATCAGTGCGAGATGTGTCTTTTGATCTCGTCCCTGACTCCATACAGGATGCTTTGCGGGGTTGTGACATCCCAATCGGTTACATATTGTGTCCCAAAGCGCGCATCCTCAAATAGCTTGCCCATGAATGTCACTGGCTTCCTGTACCTCGGGACTACATGGCAGTGCAGGCGCGCGACTTTGTTACCTTGAAACGCATAGTTATACCAATCAGGCGCAAACGACAATGATAACGCCACTTTCACCTCTTGCAGTATCTGGAATAGCTCTCTCTGTTCGTCTGGGGTCGCATCGGTGAGATCTGATGCTGATGCTCGTTTGCACCATACGGCACACCTGCCTAGGTATCCTTGGTTAGAATATACCTCCAGTTTCCAATACTGGTATTCTTTTATCAGATGATCCGAATAATCAGTGTTCATTTTGGCTTGTAAATCTAGTGGACCCGAGCAGAATTGAACTGCCTCCTCTGCAATGCGAATGCAGCGTTGTACCGTCTAACTCCGGGCCCCATCGCCACTTTATGGCTCCAATGACAATCTACAATTTGCAATATCAAATAATGATCAAATCTCAATGATCAATGTCGCAACTCGCAATCACTTGGATTCTTCCCGACATGTCGGCATGAGTATGACAGAGATTTAAATTTGCATTATTTTGCATTGTACATTGCACATTGCACATTTGCTCCCCCCTATTGTACCTTGCAAATTGTGTGTGCCCGAGGTGATTTGAACACCCAACCTTCGGCTTCGGAGGCCAATGCTCTATCCAGTTAAGCTACGGGCACGATATAGGATGAGATCCCTCGGCTAGGCGTCAATATCCTCAATCCTTGTGGTAGTTTACGAGCCCACCCGCATATTTACAACTGTAGACCTCCACTCCCTCACGTAGGATACGGTCTGAGCCATGGAACTTTTCGACGGTACCTGAGTAGTCATTTGTATACTTCCAGATACCGTCTGCAGTATCGTACTGAGCGGGACCTCGAGGCATCCATGCCGCATGCTTTTGACTCAGTACTTTGCGCAGATATGTCTCTGTCTCCTTTTGATGCTCATCAACGATGATGTCGCCATAGTAGACCATCATCCATACCACATGACCACGATAAAATACTACCTCACGCCCCCCAAAGGGCTCTCCTCCAAAGTAGTTATCCTCCTTTTCCCAGTCGCCCAACTCCTTTGCATAGGTAGTGGAGCCATCGATCTCAGTGATTTTAAATGTTTCAGTGGCATATCCTGCGTCGCCACTGGCAAGCAAGAACTTGGTAAGCTCAGGTATCAGCCATTTTTTATCGTGGATATCAAAGCTGGGTGAAGTATCCATAATAGGTGAGTACGAGTAGTAATGCGCCGACGATCAGGCGGTAATATCCAAATATGCGCAAGGTGTGTAATTGGAGGTATTTGAGGAGCCAGCGTGCGGCAAAATAAGCTGAGATAAATGATACGATAAGTCCAACCAGGAGCATGTCTAAGTTTGAAGAGAGGTCGGCGGTGCCATTTACCTTGACGAACTTGATGAGGTCATATCCTGCAGCGGCGAGAATCGTCGGAAGCGAAAGGGCTAGAGAGTAGATTGCTGCATCTGTCCGGTGATAGCCCAGCAGGAGCATGCCTACCATCACCGCTCCTGAGCGTGAGACGCCTGGGACGAGTGCGAGTGCTTGGACGAATCCAATCATCACTGCCTGTCTAGTAGTAAAGTACGCGAGGCTCTTGGTCGGAATATGGCTCGCACGATGGATATACAGCTCCACGAGAAAGAAAACCACTCCCATCACCATAAATACAACGGTGGTCGCATACTCAGATACAAAGAGCACGTCTTTTATATAGTCGTGGAGCAGGAAACCAAGTACGAGCGATGGCACAGTTGATATGATGAGTTTGATATAGCGCTTCTGATCAGTCCATACTTGTTTAGAAAAGAGGAAAAAGAGTGCGCCCACTGCACCTGCCTGGATGACAACCTCAAAGAGCTTGAGAAAATCAGTCTGAAAAATGCCGAGCAGACGAGAGGTTTGCAATAGGTGAAAGGTGGATGAAATGGGTAGGAACTCGGTGAGTCCCTCAACAATCGATAGGGTGAGGACGTGGAGGTAGTTCATTTGCGTTGGTAAGTATACTGATAATTTCCAGTTAATATCTTGACAAGTGCATCAAGGTCTCCAACTTTTGATAGACAATCAAGCTGTCGTATCCATGTTCTAGAAAGATTTGAAGGAAACTCACCCAAGAGCGTTCTTTCGCGTTGTGTGAGTGCTTTATCCTCTACCCAGTCATCCGTTCGTGAATACGATGGTTGTAGTTCATAGCAATAATTTTTGACAGGGTTCATAAAGAAGAGTCCTGCGACGCAGAGCACGACCATTGCTGTTGTAGTGAGAAAAAATGATAGTTTTCTTGCAGCTAAAGATACTTCGATGAGTATCCAGAAAATCCAAAGGAATGAACCAAATGTGGTCGAGGATTGAGATGATATTGCAGGGACAAAA
>CAZUKL010000012.1:0-47534 GCA_964620925.1 uncultured Gammaproteobacteria bacterium
CTAATTCACTGTACCGATTTCTGTTACAAATTGTGAAAGTGCTGGTCTAGAGCCTATCCAAATGATTCAAATTTGAATTTGGATTGAGATTATTTGAAGATTGTAGACTGTAAATTTTATTATTACAGCCACAGCAGGCGCAGAATGACCAATCTCGAAGTATCACATCTTCATAAACTGCACCCACTTCGTATACAGCTCGGCGGTGGCAGTGAGATCTGCGGCGTTGTAGCGTGCTATATCTAGATATTTCCCCTCCTCATACATGGTGGCAACGGCGTGACCGTTCACCTCAGCGGTCTTTGGGCTTTTGATCCCAAAGGCTCTCGTCCACATATGGAGACTCCCCTTCTTGCGCATCGCGCCATAGAAGGAAAGCTGATCCTGCAAGTCTATGTGCTGCACGGTAGCTTTGTATTGACTCGTCAAGTATCGATTGATCATAAGGTTTGCACTCGGTCTGATGCCGTGGATGGCTGAGCGAATGATCAAATACGGCACATCAAATGCATAGCCATTGAACGTCACTACTGCATCGTACTTTGAGACAGCCTCCCAAAAACGATTCAACATCTCAGCCTCAGTGTATACCGCATACTTCACTCCATCCTCTATCTTCTCGAGATCGTCTGAGTTCGGGTTTTGATAGTAGACCGCGCGCTTGCTCGTCGTGTAGTCCATCATGCCGATGGCGACGATCTCACCAGTGAGTGGGGAGAAACCAAGCCCTTCTTTGAGTGCGTCCATGCCAAACTCAAGCTCAGTTTCATTTTTTGCCTCTTTTTTGGTCCAGGTACTGAGATTTTCCTGCGAGAGTGGGTCGATGTCATCCCACTTTTCTCCTATCGTTTCGATGTCGATGATGAGGGCGCGTGTCATAGGCGTCTATCGTAGCAGATGAGAGGATATTTTGATCACAATAATTGATTTTTGGGTAAAAGTAAGTATAGTACTATCCACCTATGCGCAAGCGAACTACCAAAAAACCAACTATTGAGATTGATGTAAAAAAGGGCTATTCGGCCATCCTCCACACTTCAGAGGGCGATGTAGAGATAGAGCTCTATGCAAAAGCCACGCCACTCACCGTGAATAACTTTGTCACACTCGCGCGAAAAGGTTTTTATGATGGCACGATCTTTCATCGGATCATAAAAGAATTCATGATCCAAGGAGGCGATCCGACCGGGACTGGTGCAGGGGGACCTGGATACCAATTTGATGATGAGGAATTTGAGGGCGAGTATGTCCAAGGCACTGTTGCGATGGCAAACGCAGGACCAAATACAAATGGAAGCCAATTTTTTATCATGCACGGCGACATGGCACTCCCAAAAAACTACGTGATCTTTGGACAGGTGACTAGCGGAATGCAAACGGTCGATGTGATCGCTACCGCACCCACCAAGCCGAGCATGTTTGGCGAGCGATCGACCCCAATCACTCCGGTCAAAATCACCAAGGTCACAATCAGCGAGAAGTGATGTGCTATGCCACACCTGAACTGAGCATACAATACACTGCATTCTTCCTATAAATGATTCATCTTTACGTATGCGCGTCATTGCGCCTGCCCGCCTCTGGAGGGAGGCTCTCTCGCCAAGGTGAGAGAGCAGTGACAATCCCAAACATACATGGGATCCGACATGTTTGGATTGTAATAGTGAACTAATTCAATGACGATTCCTGCACGGTCATTCTGAGTGGAACGAAGAATCTCATATATCAGGGATCTTTCAACTCCGCTTACGCTTCGCTCAAGATGACACGTGAGCGAAAGTCCTAATCATTCTCCACTCTTCATTATTAATTTTTAATTAATAATTAGTTTCCCCACCTTCAGGTTAGGAGACCACACTACGTCAGGTTGAGGAGATATGGGCCCACCGTACGTGACAAACAAGTCACGAAGTAGGTGATGCAAAATGCCTTTGTTTGATACGGTATGTGTATCTCATACATATTCGCTTGACATCATACTTATCCAGTGTGTATATTGAAACTATTATTATTTATTCAATTTATATGAATAAGAAAAAGATTTGGCTCAGTCTGGGACTGACCACCGTCGTGGTTGCAGCGTCAGCAGCAGCTACCTACGCTTACTTTAGTGCGACGCGAACGGTGACCACCAGCAAGTTCACCACTGGTACCTTGGACTTGAACGTAGCTTCAAACGGCAACGTCCTCGAGCCTTTTGTGATCGAGAACATGGGTGCAAATGCAAATATGGATGGCACCAAGACTTGGACCATCACCAACACCGGATCCTTGCCAGGCAAGTTCCTCGTGAGACTGAAGAACGTAGCAAACAAAGAAAATGGTTGTAACGACCAAGAGGCATCAGCAGAATCAGCATGTGCCTCTGATAACCTCGGAGAGCTCGGCAATGTTATAAACCTCAAGCTATCAGTAGACGGCTCGAGTACACCTCGAACGCAGTCAACCTTGGCAACCGCCAATGAAAATGTGACTGGACTGGCATGGAATGCAGCAGCTCCTATCATCATGCAAGCAAATGATGTAAAGACTGTCACTGCAAGCTGGGCAGTCGGAGAGAATGATTATGGAAACGAGATCCAGAGTGATAGTGTCGAGTTTGATATGAACTTCAGACTCCTCCAACTCATCAACGGACCAACTCCTACAAACAACTAAGGCTCAAGCCTAACCTTGTTTGAAACAAGTTGGATCGTACATCAGCAAGGCGGCTCGCAGAGCCGCCTTGCTTTACTCATTTGATATATCTGATACCCTATGAAAATACTCCAAACATTCGTAAGCCTCGCCTCTTGGGTCTTCATTGCATTTCTAGCGGTGATGGCACTCTATGTACTTTCCTCAAACGTGAACCTATTTGGGGGGTATAAATCGTATCTTGTACAGTCTGGATCTATGGAGCCAACCATCATGACAGGTGACATCATCGTCATTCGTCCACAACCCTCATATGGAAAAAATGACGCAGTCACATTTATTGATGAGGGCGGGAGAACAGTTACGCACCGCATCCTCAACGTAGAACAGAAAAATGGCAAGGAAGCTTTTACCACCAGGGGAGATGCAAATCGCTCAGATGATGAGGGTACTATTTCAGCTGAACAAATTGTCGGAAAGGTATCGTTTGTGGTACCGAAGTTGGGCTATATGGTTGAGTTTAGCAAATCACTCCCTGGCTTGATCATCCTCATTCTGATCCCTGCAGGATTATTCGTCGCAGATGAGCTCTTAAAGAACAAGCATGCTTAACATAAGGATTAAGATCATCTTTATATGCTTGATCTTACTAGGTTTTTTCTTGATCAACACCTCCTACACTGATGCAGATTTGACTGCAGAGCGTTCTGTGCTGGGCAACCGTTTTGTTGCCATCGCCCTAAATTTTTTTGCCCAGCACACTGCCACCAACACATCCGTGTCTTCTTTATTTCACACCACAGGCATCGTGCCAGGTGGGTTTGAGATAGCGACTACACGTATACGCAGAGATGGACAACTTGGCTTTAAATACCGAGTGAAGGCTGAGAAAGTCAGTGGTGATGATGGTCTGTGTAATGCACTCCAAATCCGCACTCTCAATCGTAACCTATTTACCAAATATTCTGGTGCACTGCTGGGTATGAGTATAACCTCAGAAATCACCAATACGAACCCAGAAGACTGGATTTTCATGGTGAGCTTAGATGATACAAACAGCGCACTAAAGGGTCGATTATGTGAATTCAACATAACCTTTAAGACCTGGAATACTGATCCTGACAGTACCAAAGGCATATTCGCTCAGCGAAAGCTGACTAGCGTAATCTCCAGTGGCAACTGGTGATATATAGTGATATAGTTGAAAAGGTATATATCAATATACATATGCGTTCGAAGCACGTACATACGAACTACGTATCAGGCTGGTACTTCAAAGCAGTTCTTTTTTATCTCATTTTTACCTCGCTGCTCATTGTATTCACTACGAGTTCATTTGAGAGTTGGAGATTTTTCACAGAAAAATCTCAGTCTATGTCGCCGACTATAGATACCGGCAGTCTACTCTTGGTTATAAAAAAACCCTCATACGAAGTGAATGATATCATCTCATTTTATTCGCTCGAGTCAGATAAAGTTGAGATCATCACGCATCGTATCGTCAGGCTCGGTGGCAATGTGTATATCACCAAAGGAGATGCAAATGAAGCAACCGATCAGAAAAAAGTCGTACCAAGGTTGATCATCGGAAGCGTCGCGCTTACTATCCCTAAGCTTGGCTACATCATCACGGTGCTCAAGTCACCTGCGGGTATTTGGTTTGCTGTCATACTCCCCGCTATACTCATCGTGCTAAAAGAGGTCGTTAGCATATTGCAAGAGCTCACCAAAAAGCCATGAAAGTATATTTCACCGCCTCCTTGCGAGGCACTCAATACTTCGAGCATTACTACGAGTTGATTTACAACGAGATAGCTGCACTCGGACATACACATGTCGACAGCCAACTATTTACTAATAGCAGAAAAAATTACTACACCAAAATGCAAAAGGCAGGGCATGCAACCTACGTAGCGCAGTACCAAAAAAAGAATGGCGCTATCCATGCTGCAGATATATGCATATTTGAAGTCTCATTTGAAAGCTCTTCGATCGGCTATCAGATCGCGCGCGCGCTAGATCTACACAAGCCTACACTCCTGCTCTACTGCGAGGAGAACTATCCCTACTTTTTCGGAGGTATCTATGACGAACGACTTCTCATCAAGCAGTATGCGGACGCTACCATAAAGAAAGTTCTAAAAAGCTCGATCGAGTATGTCTATCAAAAGAAGGATCAGCGATTTAACTTCTTTGTGACACCTGATCTCCTTAGTCATCTCGATGAGACTGCAAAGAAACTCAAGACTACGAAGTCAGACTATCTTCGCCTGCTCATCGAAACAGATAAAAAGCGGATGAAATAAATAGTCCATGCTCACCACAAGGATATGTGGTCACAAATGAGCATGATCAGTCATGGATTAATTCCATGCAGTTTTCTTACTGTATCTACCATAATTCTCAGTTCAGCTCCACTAAATAATCCTTCATTCACTACGCCAAGAGTATGAGCTTCTTGGCGTAGTTCACTTTCGACTCTGTGTCGATATTCTTGAGGTGCGGCTGGGAGGGACAGGCCATTTCTTATTTGATATACGCACCCAAGCAGCATGGCAGGATTTGGTGGTATATGAAAGATGATTGGAGTCCTGCATTGATCCAACGCTTCCTCGGACTGCGGACCAATGCGCTCAAGAGCCTCTGATAACATACGAAAATGTTACTCTCTACCATAATGCATGTATGTGTGCCACATCATAAACATGGCTACTTTTCTTTTTTTGCTGCGATGATGACTTCAAACTACGCGGATTATGATGAATTTGAGTCGCATAAGGCAGAATGTATCTGAAACATACTTCCTGCTCCACTCTGTGCACGCGATCATGAGTGATTTCCAAACGGAGCTCACCCAATTTATGGGGAAGTTGCAGCCATCACATATCATCATTGGTGGCGGAATCACCACGAGACAGAAAAGTAGAATCGCAAATGCCCTCTCACATCTGCAAAATACTTCGGGTCATCATCCCCGGATATCTATCTCTTCGTTGGGTGATGACGCCGGTCTGTATGGCGCTCTTGAGGTGATAAGAAGGGGTACATATACTGTCTAAATGTTAGGTGCTTTTCAATGAGCACTATCGCAAGAGTGGGATGCAGAGGGGGAGGTATGGATATATGACGAGGAGTGCTGTTGTATAAGATCAAATCAACCCTATGAATGACGTAGATTTGAGTATAATGCAACAAGAAGGTGGAGAGTCTTATGCTTGCATCAGCTTACTATTGGCTACGCTCGATGCTCCATAAAATAGTGACGTCGAAGATAATAATACTGGGGAAATGACTGTTGCTACAGCAACGGAAAAGATATTGATAACTTTTCCATACATGTTTGTGATGAGTAACAATCGAAAAGCTACTACCTTTCTGATAAGCCTGCCGCTGTACCAGTAGCTTACCGCCGCGCCAATACTCGAAAGTACTTTAGAAAAGCCAACTGCCCACAAAGGCCAAAGAGTGATGACAAGTGCAGATCTAAATCTATACGTTGATTCACCTACTGCAAAACCAATAATACTATTGATACTCAATAATTTTAATTTTCTATTTACCCAAATCCTTTTAGCTGCAGTAACTAAATGTGAGTAAATATTCGAGCTTTTATGGCTTTGCTTGGCTGGCTCGACTATGAGAAAGGAAATGAGTAAACAAATAACCTGCGGGATTACAGAAAGCCACATCACAAGTGCTAATGACCAAACTGCGATAAAACCTCCGATGACAATCCCCACAGTCGCCACTATCTGAAACATGACATTTGTCCTGCCCAAATAGTGGGCATACTCATCTTTTCTATTTGAGTTTGAAAGTGTCTCGTACAAAAGTGCATCATTATTCCCGCTGTACCACGCTCGCTATAGTCCTTCGAACAATGCGCCGATAAACAAAATCCAATAATTAGTCCCAATCGCGTAAAAAGTAAGTGAGAGGACTGCGCAAATAGCGCCTAAGATCATCGTCTTTTTTCTACCTAGGTAATCAGAGAAAACAACAGTCGGCACTTCAAACAATGCTGAAGAAACCATAGCAACTGAAAACAAACTCATCCCCAGTGCGTATGAGCCAGTTACATGGGCAAAGTAAATGATTTGAATTGCGCTAAACCACTTTTAACGTAGTTAATATATATGACATAAAGTCTACCGTCTCGGTGAGTTTGTGGAAGGACATCCCGTTTTCCCACAGCAGTGCTCCATCGACTAACGGTATCCATTTTTTATCGAGCGTTCGTTTAGCATATTCAGCCGCTTTGCTTTTTGAAGCAATGTCTCCAAATTGCATGGAGTATAAAGCGCGACACATGGTGAGAACTGCATACACCTGGTAATCATCACGTACCAATCGTGCATGATCTTTTAGCTGAGGTAGCCACCACGCTCGTAGCGAACCAAGAGCTGCGTCTTTTATCTCCTCTGCATGCATTGGCTTGATAAACGTCTTCTGGTCAGGTCCTTGCACTGCAATCCCCTTTTCCCGAAGGACATGTTTTTCTAGTACTCCAAAGCCATCTGTATAGAAATCTCCTCCCACATGCAGGCAGGGAAAACGCGCGTTTCGATTATCATAGTGCTCCAGTGAATGCTTTGGGATATATATACTCTCTACTCTTTTTGCAAAGAGTGAGTCTCCAAATGTGATCTGCTTGTGCATCTCATTTAGTTCTTCCAGCACACTCACTTCAAGCACATTGCTGGTAACTATGACCAGATCGATGTCGCTGCGACCTGGTTGAAAATCGTGCAAGGCTAAAGATCCATGGAGATACATGCCCACAAACTCGTCTTTTAATACATCAACAGCGCCATTCAGAACCTGGCTCAATAGGTGGTTTACAGCAGGATAGGATGTAATAGACAGATCCCTTCGCATGTGATCATTATACGAAAAGCCTGTGGAGCCATGAGACTATTTCTTCAAGTCCCCACTACCAAACACGTCACTGTATGGAGCCATGAGTCATTACGTTCTTTACTTTGATGTGGGTTAGATGACACTCCATACTTTGCCTACTATAAAGACCCACTCATTGCTCTTACGTCCATCGTACGCATACTGCTGCAAAGGCGAAGATTCCATTCGACTTTGACAGGATAATCTTCTCATCCTATTAGGGGTATTTCGCCAAAATCATCAAGACACTTATGTTTGTTAAATATTCGGAATGCAGGTCTTTATAGTTGATAAGATATATACCTCATAGTATAATACCACCTTTATGCAGAAGGAACTCATATCCAACTTGGATGCTCTAACTCAATCGCGCGAATTCCTGAAGCGGGAATTGGGTTCGTTTGACGAAGTCTGGCAAATCGGTCACAGACCGACTCACATGAGCTTATACGCAGATGGCGTAGTTACAGCACCTATAACAGTATCACATGTACACGCTGATATGGGACTGCAAGCTGCGCGACATTACCCAGTTCCTTTAAACTCAAGTGGCGCATACGAAGATCTACTCACTGCTATCAACCCTGCAATTGCAAACGAAGTTCATCGCGTGGTGACCACAGGAAAAAAGGCTGCCCTCTTCATGCCGTTCCCTAACTCCGGTTTAGATAGGATGCTAAAGGAGTATGATCCAGCCATAGTAGCCAAATGTTTTGTAAGCACAACCAGCACCCCAGACTTTAAATCGTTTGCACAGATAGAAGATAAGGTTGCATTTGGTAAATTGCTTGAAAATGTTCTAACACAAGGTGGTATGGAAAAAAATCTGATCCCAAATACTGTCCTAACCTCAGGACAGTCTTACGGGGATCTCGTCAAACAACTTAGTTCTCAAGAAGGTCCGCTTTACTTCCAAATAGCACTTTCTGCTGGTGGCGATGGAACTGTGAAAGTATCAAGCGCCGAAGATATGCGTGCTCTTTTAGATCATTCTGAATGGGCTGCTGCTGTGAACAAAGGTAACGTGAAAGTTTCGAAAGGGATCGTGCCCAATTATCCTGCAAACGGCACTGGCTGTATAGTTCCGACACCAGATGGAAAAGATTGCACCATTTACTTAGATCCACCTTCACATAAACCAGTGGGGCTGCCAGAGCTGGGTGCAAAACAAGGGAGCGGAGTAGGGAATGACTGGTCGCACCCGTTTCCATCTGCCTATATAGAGCAATATGCCAGAATGTCAGAGTTGGTCGGCAGGGCACTGTTTATGCGCTATGGATATACTGGACTGTTTGGCCCAGATGGCATTATGGATACAAAAAATAGACGTTTTCACATGACTGAGGTAAACCCGAGAATCCAAGGTACCACACCGTATCAAACACACAACGCACTTGCAAACGGGAGGGTACCCATCGAATGGATGCATCTTATGACTAAGCTAGCGGGCACTGATCCCAATGCTTTGGGTGCCCTGCGAGATATCATTGGTCCACCAACAAATTATAATCATAAATCTTTAATGGAAAAGGGCGGTTACTATATAAAAGTAGGTGGACCGAAGGAAAGAAAAGTAGTACAAAAGGATCTAAATGGCGCATATGGATACACCAGAGGAAAACCATTAGTGCGTCTTGATTTAACTGAAGTACAGGTATATGGGGGAAAATACGCAAATAATACGTATGAAAGAGTGGTATATCTGAAGGGACCACAAACCGGTACTATGATAGGTGGAGAACTAGCTCCAGTTGGATATATTGTGGGGCGAGGAGAACCTGTTTTTGCAGCAGAAACACCCACGATATTACCTGGAGCTTTAGATATGTACCGCGCTGTACAGGAAGAAATGCTTGGTACAGGAGGTATAATGGGCGGTAACATATATGAGCGATCACAAGACTGACCATTTTCTATCTTACCAGATATTGGATATTGGAGATGGTCCTCATGGAAATAAAATCAGTATTCCCTATATAAAATTTGATAGTCATAAACCTGGTAAAACCATCTATATGCAGTCTGGCATGCACGGAGGTGAAGTGACTATCTGGATATTGCAGAAAATTTTAGATTTAATAAAAACATCAGAAGAATTTAGTGGCAAGTTGATAATTGTGCCGACATCAAATCCCCTCTCTTTGCAACAAAGAGCATATTTTTATACATTGGGCAAATTTAATCTTTACGATGGCAAAGACTGGAATCGGAATTTTCCAGGTAATGTAGATGGTACCCTTGCTCAAAGGATGGCTCACCATTTGTTTTCGTTGGCTTCTCAATCAGATCTCATTATAGATCTACACACTTCACGCAAGAGTTTCCCCTTTGCGATTATCACAGATCAGGCTGACAGAGCGGTGCAAAATTGCTTAGACATGGAATATGTCATGGTTATTAATACTAACTCATCATTAAAACAAAAATACCAAGGGACCTTACTTATGGCTGCTACAGATGAAAATATTCAGACAATAACTTATGAATGCGGGAGCCACGACAGGTATGAAGCAGAAAATATTGAAATAATAACCAACTCTATTCTTAATTTACTTTTTCCATTAAAGAAGGCAAAGGAAAATAAATTGGAATCAATATATTATGATACATTAGTCACGTATCGTGCTCCCCTAGGGGGCTATGTGACCTACTCTGTTCCTATAGGTAGGAAATATAAGAAGAATGATGTGCTTTTTCAAATTCTAAAACCAGACTTATCTGCTATTGAATCCATACGTGCGGGAGAAGATGGCATCTTGCAGAAGCAATCTCCTACACATATTGTTTGGCCAGGAGATGATGTACTAGAATGCATACCTGCGGATCGTATATTCATTGACTTCGCTACTTTTGCAAAAAACATATAACTTCGTTGTTCTCTGATATACAGAGCCAACAAATTTCGTTATCTTGTGATCTGCTTTGTTGTGGGCATTGTACGCAATCAAAACCGAATACATAACTACATTTTGTTGAATTTATCTTTTTACAAGGCTCCATTCTATCTAGTTTCACATCTTATACTTACTCTGTTTTAGGCACTCTACCCCTCATTACAGTGACGATTCCTCGACCTTTAGATTTTGATAGGTTATAACTGATTTCCCCTATATTTATATCGTGTGCCTCCAGCTCTGGATTGTATCTAACAACTCGGGCAATAGTATCAGGATGGCCCGAGACCTCTTGTATTGAAAACATACCGAACTGAGCTTTCCTAGCGATCAGATGACTTGATATTGCTTGATAGTCAATATCGAGACCACTACCAACATGCACAAGAAGCCAATAACCTGGTGGTAATTTGTCGAACTTGTCCCCTGGTTGACTTAGTTTTTCCAGCAAGGGTTTTGTAGGTGTACCCACTTTATTTCTACCATAAAAAGTTATTTCAACAGGTGCGATTTCGTTGCCCTCTTGCGATACGCGACGCATGAGAAAAGCATCGGGAGAATCATCAAGAGTGTTCATTTGCACAAAGCAAGGATACTCTTGCATAGCATGAAAAGAAAGGCCAAGTACTGCAAGATCACGCAGTTCACGTATTCTTTTATATTTCCCGTTATATTCAACCTCATCTTGATCAATACCGTGGGCTTGTTTTCGATACTCAAAATAGGCCCGATCTGGCCTGAGCCAAACTTTATCGTGAGGTAGGGTAAACCTCGGTGGTGCATTCTGTGATTCATCCATAGTTTCGTTAGAGTGTAGCCGCTTTATGTAGCAGAGTCAGACGTCCTTCCACCTGGATATGCATCATGATTGAAATTAGATACGCAACTAGTACAAGCACTTTGTTTTTATACATAGACCTACCTCCTTTATTAATGCGCTCAATAGCTTTTTGTAACACGGCTACCAGATTTATTTTCAACCTCGCTTTGATATGGGAACTCTCATGAGACACAGACGGACTCGAACCGCCGAACGAAGACGTTGACTTTATTACATAAATTTAAAGGTGCACAATTTAGCTAGGTCTCTACGCTAGTATTTTACTATCCATATAAAGAAAGTGTGATTAGTGGTACTTAATGTTTGGCCACTCATAAGCACTGCCGATAGCAAATCGTTCCTTACTTGCACAGATTAGCTCGTTAAGGGCAGTGCGGTGTGGTTCCGCTGTCATATCTCTAAACCTCTCAAGAAACCCGATCATTCTCTTAAATAGCTTTTTATTTAAAGAGTTAAAGTTGGGCCTCTGTCTTTGGAATCTTAACTTCTCTATATCAAGATCGGAATTGGTTGTTTTTCTAAACTTAGTGACTCTCCATAAAGTTGGATGTAAAGCATGTACTGATATTTGATACTTTAAATTTTTAAGGTGTACTTTTTTTGCAATTAATTTTTTAAAGACGTCCAGGTTTGAACGAGGCTTAAATGTTGTATTAGGAAAACTCTCTAGACTAATGTTTGTTGAATTTCCATTTAATGAGTAAAACTCAATTAAATTTCTGACATGAAGTAATAATGACTCCTGGATCATTGTTCCGATTTCAGGAATAACTTTATTAGCAAGCACTTTAGACTCATTCCTTTCAGGCACATCTTTACCGTACCTGTCCCATGCATATGCAGCCATAGCTAGGCACCTATACTCATAGTCAAGATGCTTGAATAACTCTTTGGAGGAAATACTGCGAGTCGTTATATGATTGGGGACTCCCATGTTAATATAATGTTATTTTTCTTTCAAAGTAATTTTGAAAGATCTGTGGCCTTTAGGCTGAATCCTAAATCTTATTTGAGAATCTTTTCCTCTTTCAAAAGAGAATTTATTTATGAAACCATTTTCATTAATAAGTGGAATATCTATTAAAACCTCTACCAAAAGCTTCTGAAATCTCCACCACCTAACTCGATTATCAACCAGGGTCGTGGAAAGGCCATGTTCAGTCAAAAATAAAAGTAAATCTTCTCCAAGCTCAATAAACTCATAGAAGCGCTTTTGCTCTTTCTTGAAGAGATTAGACATAGCCTTCGAATCCTTGCATCCTCCAAGTAACTCGTCGAACGCTTTTAAGCGTTCTTTTGTCGGAGCAAAAGTCATCTTGGCATGTAAAACCCAATCAGAAAAAAAGGCGACGCTCTTATATTTACTCTCCTTCGGGTTACCAAAATGTTCTAGGTATTTTCTGATTTGAGCAAGTACGTATAAAGTCTTCGCCTCGGTGTCTACACCTTGTTTGATCTCTTTAGATATCTTTTCTAGGATTGCAGTTTTCATTGAAGATTCGAACCTACTAATCATCCTATCACAGAGGCCCAGAAAGACATTCTTTTGAAGCAAATCCAATTATGCTGCCCTGCTAGGATTCGAACCTAGATAAGCAGCTCCAAAGGCTGCTGTCCTACCATTAGACGACTGGGCATTTACCCGCCTATTCTGTCCGCTACTTTAGCGGACTGATGGCGGGAGAGAACCACAACTACAATTGATCATGAGATCTTTCGACTCCGCTTATGCTTCGCTCAAGATGACACGAATGCGTCACCTTAGAGACTTTATAGACCTTATAGACTTTATGGACTTTACAAACTCCCCTTACTCTTAGCTCTTAGCTTTGCTCTATACGTGAGAGTCATTTTATCACATGTTCCCTTCTATATGCGCTGGAGCGAGCGGATTTTGCGACGTAGGAGTGGGAGCGAGCGGATCACACGTGAGCCGATATAGATGCCTACACATATGCCTATGAGGATGGTGGCGAGCTCGCCAGGGGAGATATCTCGGACGATATCGATAATCTCAATTGGCCCAAACTCACGCAGCATCTCCAAATCATCTGAGATCAGCTCGAGAAACTCAAATCTCCCCTGCTCCGTCAGGAGGGCATACACGGACTGGGCGGTGAGGAGGCTGGTGACGATAGCGACGGTAAAGATCACTGCTTCGGTGAGGAGGCGCGCGAGGATGGCGCGCCTCTCATGTGACTTGATTTGGTGCATGATGGTGGATGTGGTCATAGATGTGTGCGAGCGACGAGACGTGCGCGTCTGATCAGAGTGCGGACTGTATTGATAGGCTTTTTGAGTCGGTCGGCGATCTCCTGATATTGGTACCCTTCAGCGTGCATCAGTATAGCCGATCGCTGGTCTGGCGTCAGGTGCGTGAGTGCCTCGCGCACTGTATCATCCTGCTCGAGGTCATCTTCGATCGAGTCATGAGTCGAGAGCGCATCCGCATGATCGAGCGATACGCGACCCTTTTTTTGACTCCGGTAAAACATCTTTAGCTCTGTCACGGCGATGCCATAGAGATACGGGAGTATCGGTCGCTCACTATCAAAGAGTGCAAGAGATTTGTAAAACTTTACAAATACCAGCTGGGTGAGATCATCGGCATGATCTTTGTCAAAGAGGCGCGAGCGAATGTAGCCGTGGATCTTCGACTCGTACGCATCGACGATATGGCGGTACTCGTCGATGTCGCCTTCGCGGATTTTGAGGATAGTGGCCCGGTCGTCCATGGGTGGTATGGTACTACTTTTGCGCGACAAATGCGCGTGAAATGAGGTATACTACCTATCAATCTGGATCTATCCAGTAACCTAAATCTATGAAACGTGGCACAGTCCTCATCATCGGCAGACCAAACGTCGGCAAATCAACATTTGTAAACAATGTCGTCGGTACCAAAGTAGCCATCACCTCACCCAAGCCACAGACGACCCGATTCCCCATCCGTGGCGTCTACCATGACGAGCGTGGCGAGATCGTCTTCGTCGATACACCAGGGATCTTTGACAAAGTCCAGGACACCCTCTCCCGCCAGATCAACAAGCAGACTCTGAGATCGCTCAATACCGGCTACCACGCAGCCATCTACATGGTCGATCACACCCGCCGCCGTGATATGGAGGAAGCCAAGGTACTCGGACTCGTCCGCCAGATCAAGATGCCCGTCCTACTGGTCATCAACAAGATTGATTTCCAGGACAAGACCTACATGGCGCAGTACGAGTTTATGCGGGACGAGTTCAAGGAAGTATTTCTCATCTCAGCGCTAAAGCAAAAGCATCTGAAGCCACTCCTCGACCGCCTTTTTGCACTCATGCCTGACGCAACCCAAGACGAGATGGATCACACCCTCATGGATACCGTCACTCATCCGATCCTGAACATGGACAGTCGTATCTTTATCTGTGAGCTCATCCGTGAAAAGATATTTCTCATGACCGGAGACGAGATCCCCTACACGACCACTGTCGTCATCGACGAGATCACCCCCCGCAACCGCGAGACTACCTATATCAAAGGTCGGGTACTCACCACAGACATCCGCTATCGCAAGATGCTCATCGGAGCCGAGGCGCGCAAGATCAAGGAGATCGGTGCGTACGCCCGCAAGGAGCTCGAGCTCGCCACCGGCAAGCACATCTACCTAGATCTCACCGTCGAAGTCGACAAGCACTGGCCAGAGATGTATAGCTAATCACACAGGTGGACTTATATTTAACGCTGTTACTTATACTTTATGGATCTCTTTGCTCCTCTGTTGTTCGGTTTGCTTCTCGGACTCAAACACTCACTCGAGCCTGACCATCTCGTTGCAGTGACAGGGATCATATCACAGCAAAAACACCCACTTCAGTTCCTCAGGGTTGGATTGATTTGGGGTATAGGACATACTGTGATGCTACTCTCTGTAGGTACTGTGGTGCTCGTACTAAAGATATCAATATCAGAATCACTGTCAGCGGTACTTGAGAGTGTTGTAGGCTGCATGATCATCTTTCTCAGTATCCAGTCACTGCGAGGTAGATGGCTACACCATCACCACTCACATACTCATGAAAATGTGTCAATAGGGTCAACCCCAACTCTTATCTACTTTCGGTCGCTTTGTGTAGGGATGGTTCATGGATTGGCAGGTACTGGTGCTTTGACTGTACTTGTGCTGAGCACCGTAAAAAGCGTTCCGCTTGGCTTCATATATATGATAGTCTTTGGTATTGGATCGATCATCAGTATGTCACTCGCTGGTTTGCTGATAGGACTTCCCTTTGCTGTTGCGCACAAACGAGCGCATCGGCTCGAACACCTTCTCGTCACTGTCAGTGCTGTGCTGGGAATATTGTTTGGCACTTATTATCTGTATGAATCTCTCAGATTTTTTTCATAACCATGTCAGATCGCATTACCACCGCCCATATTGACCTCGGTGCGTATAGTCACAATCTCAAAGTGATCAAGTCGCATCTCACCTCAACTGTGGGTATCATGGCGGTGGTCAAAGCAAATGCCTACGGGCATGGTATCGTGGAAATCGCCAAAGCAGCAGTCGACCAAGGCGTGAGTTATCTGGGAGTTGTTTGTCTCTACGAAGCTAGACAATTGCGGTCTGCGGGGATCACACATCCTATTATGCTCATCAACTATCTCGATCCCACATCTTTCCCCGATGCACTCGATCTCGACCTCACCCTCACGGTCATGGATGCATCAGCGATCACTGCACTTGCCGCCCTCGCACACGAGAGAAAACAAACGGTGAAAGTCCATCTCAAAGTCGATACGGGTATGCATCGCGCAGGATGCGATCCAGATGAGTTTATCACTCTTGCAACGAGTATCACCCGTAGTCCATACCTCGAGCTCGAAGGCGTGTACACGCACTTTGCTGACGCTGACCATGATGATCGCACATTTACTACCACGCAACTCCATAGATTTCAGAAGTTAGTCAGCTCTTTGGCAGATGAAGGTATCTGTCCTCCGCTTATCCATGCGGCAAATAGCGCTGCAACTTTAGCCCTGCCTGAATCACATTTCACTCTCGTGCGACCAGGCATAGCTACTTATGGTATCAATCCATTTGAGCCACCGCATCCTTTGTATGATAAGGTAGCTCAGTCACTCAAACCAGTACTCACTCTCTCGTCACAGATCATCCACATTAGGACTATCCCTGCAGGTGAATCAGTTGGCTATGGATGTGCAGCACGTACCACTCGCGAGACGCGCGTCGCACTCGTGCCGGTCGGGTATGGCGATGGATATATGCGAAGTACACCGTCAATGCGAACTATGCTCGTACATGGCCAGCGCGCGCCTTTGATCGGTCGGGTATCCATGGATCAAACCTGTCTCGATATCACGGGTATTGATGCAAAAGTCGGAGACGAGGTGGTCATCATAGGTACACAAAACGAACTTTCACAATCTGCCGTAGATCTCGCACGGCAGTCTGGTACCATCAGCTACGAAGTACTCACCGCCCTCTCCTCGAGAGTGACCAGATGCTATACTACCAGTATATGAAAAAGGACATCTTGATCATGTTTGGCGGAGTCTCTGCAGAGCACGAAGTCTCGATCATCACGGGACTACAAGTATTTGAAAAGATTGATCTCGCCTTTTTTACTCCCCACGCGATATATGTCGAGCGAGATGGCACATTTTCCTACCTTCCCTCTCTAACCTCACGCGCTGATTTTGCATCCACCAAGCGTACCCCTATCACCTGGAGGAGAGATCATACGGGGCCACAAGTGCATACAACAGGCCTCATCAAACAAACTATCAAACCAGCCGCAGCGTACCTCGCATTTCATGGTGGAACAGGAGAAGGTGGTCCCATTCAGGGATTTATGGAAACACTCGGTATCCCCTATACTGGCCCCTCGCCGGAGTCTGCAGTGATCACGATGAACAAACAGGTCACCAAGAGCGTCCTCGGTGATGCGGGCGTGGACGTCGTCCCTGGCGCTGCATATCTCTCTCCTGATATCCGCGCCAACTCGCTCTCTATCACCGAAGCATGCATCAAGCTACTCAAGCTACCAGCGATCGTAAAGCCCGCACATCTCGGCTCTAGTATCGGTATCAAGGTGGCGCATACAGACCTCGAGCTCGAGAAGGCTCTCATCGAGGCATCGTATATGGATACAGAAGTACTCGTCGAGTCATACCTACCAAAGTTTGATGAGTACAACTGTGCGGTACGCTCTCTAAATGGTGTACTAGAGACGAGCGAGATCGAACATCCGCTCTCCTCGAGTGAGATCTTGAGCTTCGCAGACAAATATGAAAATGGGGGAAAAAAGTCTGGCGGATCTGGTATGGCTTCGCTCCAGCGCGAGCTGCCCGCAAAGATCGATGATGATCTAAAAGCGCGTATCCAAGAAGTTGCAAAGATCTCGTTCCTCGCTACCAGGTCTAGAGGCATGGCACGAATAGATTTTATGTATGTCAAAACAGGTAAGAGGCTGTATCTGACAGAGATCAATCCAATCCCTGGATCGATGGCGTTCTATCTCTGGGAGGCGAGCGGGATCTCCTTTACCCAGCAGATCACCGATATGATCGAGCAGTCGATCCGCGATCATCAGGAGACCAAAACACTTCAACTCGACTACAAGACAGATATCGTGGAGAAATTTGTAAGTAGGTAAGTAGGACAGTATGCAAGTAGGGAAGTAGAACAGTATGTAAGTATGTAAGTATGTAAGTATGTAAGTATGTAAGTAAGACAGAATGTGATAGCGAGTATTATGGTGCTCCATCCTCCCCCTTCTCTCAGCTCTTAGCTCTTAGCAATTAACTACGCACTATATTAGTTCTCAGTTCTCAACTATCAGTTATTAGTTAATAATACAGATCCGTCAGCTCAGGCAGGACGAGGAGTACGTACTCAGCAGGGATATGTTTCTGCGGTGCTAGTTGTGCAAATTCATTCAGATCTTTTACGAGCGTATATTTCGAATCATCTTTGATACCCCATACGATCTCTTGTTGAAACATACTACCTAGTACATAGGTATGATCCGAGCTAGAGAACAAAAGTTGGCCCAATTTGCGCTGATTTTCACGATGTTCTTTGGAGAGCTCGGGGATGCCCGCAGTCACCACTAACAGTTTTTTTCCGAGGGAGTTGGCATACTCACGTGCCTCCGCGAGACTGGCGCTCACCGTCGTAAAGCTGATGTTGTACGAGTCGTCTATCGCCTCATATCCATACATTTGAGTTTTGCTCTTCCGACGATCTGGTTCCTCTGTGCGAGATGCGGCGTCGTCTTTGAATCTGAACGGCACAGCAAAGATCTCTGCAGCTTTGAGTGCAAATGCTATATTGATACCGCGCACATTGGTACTATCTGGTGAAACCTCCTCGATACGCATGTGACGTGACGGTACGAATCCAGTCTGTTTGCGCAGTGTTTGGAGTGTGTCTGCATCGGCGACGAGGATGGCTGTCTGCTTTGCAAAAGTAAATATCTCACTCAGTGCCTTTGCATGATCAGCGGCGCCCGCAAAACGCTCAAGGTGCTGGTCGCCGATGTTTGCCAGTATCGCAATATCAGCGGGAGTCACCCAACATGACTCAGCGATCTCACCTTGATGGTAGGTATCCATCTCGACGATGAGCACCTCTGTATTTGACTGGAGCTTTGCGCTGACCCAGTAGGCGATTCCGAGTGGAGTGTTGATATTACCATCTATCATCTGCACACGTTTGGTATATCTGATCATCTCATAGATGAGTTGCTTGATGGTCGTCTTCCCATAGCTCCCCGCTACCGCGATGATTTTGAGATCGCGTACGGACTTGACCCTTGCGCTCGCGAGATAGAGCCTGCGATTTTTGAGCAGTGAAAATATGGGGGAGGTGAGCATGTTTGCGATGAGCACGTGGATCGGGATCAGCAAGATCGTCAACACAATCACCAGGGGGAGGATGTAGATCGAAGAGGATATGATGCCACATGACAGAGCAACCACATACACGAACGATGATGCAAGTAAAAGTATCTTCGCGCGTGCTGTCCAGACGAGGTGTTGGCGCACTTGTATCTGTCGCCTCAGAAAGAATCGGGGCAGCCAGTACATGAGACGCTGTGAGCTGTACTCCTCCTGTTGGAGGATATAGATAAAGTCAGAGAACGGGAAGATCACAGAAAGAAGATTTGAAGGCTTTATTTTTGCGTTGTGGATCGTCATTGAATATTGCTTGAGATTGATATTTTTATTTTGATAGTTGACCCACCCACTTGCTCACCAGAGCGTATAGCAACGAGGGGCTCTCCATGTGGATATTGTGTCCGACACCTGCCACCGTCTCTAGCATGCTTCCCGAAATCAGTCGCTGCATCTCCGCAGCCACCTGTGCATCTGGATAGGTATCGAGTGATCCACGGATGAGCAGGGTCGGGGTGGTGATCTTTTCGAGTTCTGCTTTCTGATCATAGACGACTACCTTCCGATAGATCTGACCCAGACCAACTTTATCAGCTTCTGTCAACTCACTATTCAGTGACCAGGGCGAATGCGAAAGTCCCAGGATCTTTGCAACTTTTGCGATACGACCGATGATCCGTGCTTTTTGTGTAGGATGATACAGGCAGGGTGCGCCGATGAGTATGAGCCCAGCGAGCCAGTCAGGTCGCGTAGATGCAATATGCGCGGCGATCCTCCCCCCAAACGAGTGTCCTATCAGAATCGCTCCTTTTACCTTTTTCATTTTAATTTTTTCATTTGTCCAGCTCCCGTACTCTCCCACTCCCCACTCACCCGATACTAGTGGTTCTGATCCAAATCCTGGCAGGTCGAGAACAATCACTTCTCTATTGCGAAACATCTGTGCGACAGGCTGCCAGAGCGCACTAGAGTGACCCCATCCGTGAAGTATGACGAGTACTGGTGCTGACATACAGCTATTGTAGTCGAAAGGCTGTGACAATACAAATGGTCATAGTAGGCTTTGACCGTCCCAACAACATAAAGCTCTCTTGATGTGGTAAAATATAGCAAGGTTTCTATATCAATATAAATTGAAATCGCTATTGATATTGGTCTTTTGTCTGTACTGGTGGTATTAGCTCAACTGGTTAGAGCGCTGCTCTGTGAAAGCAGAGGTTGCCGATTCGAATTCGGTATACCACCCCAAGAAAAATGAACTATCGAGTAAGATTTTTATCTAGATACCTCTTCAGATTCTCCAGCGCGATCCGTCGAGGCGAAGTCGCATCATAGTCTGCCTCATCCATCTCTCCCCGTGTCTGGGTATATCCTTCGGGGATCAGTATCGGATCACACCCAAATCCGCACTCTCCTCGCGGTGCTTGAGATATATGTCCGCTGATACTTCCCGAGAACAAAAGTGGATCTCCCCCATCACAATACCCGATATGTACCGATCCCCTCGCTGAGGTATCGTTCAGTCCCGCAACTATGTCACAGATGCCTTTCGTTCCTAGTTCACTCAAAAAATATTTAACAAATGGTCCAGGGAGTTGACCCATAGCTGATATGACGAGTGAAAAGTCATCCACAATCACTGGTCGTTTGATCTGTGCATACGCCTCCCTTGCCTTATGAGTGATGATCTCCACTAGATCTAATGACTGGATCTCAATGAGGTCAAGTTTTTGGTGATCAAGCGGGATGCCTAGATAGTGGCTGAGCTGTTTGCTCTTGTTCGCGTTGCCTGTGATGAAGGTGAGGACTTGTGGCATCGGGGTGAGTATAGCAAATGGGCACGGCTGTCTCCCCTGCTTGGTACAATGATCAGATGCTCCAGACTATATCTCACTTCTTTCTCGCCGTCGGCACCGTGATCATCACGACTTTTACGAGTATACAAACCACTGTCAGCCAGCGCATATTTCCCTCACCACCATCCTGGGTCCTATCTCCCACACCGCACAAAACCCCTATCTTACATACTTCCATCTCGCCCACGTTATCAACTATCAATTATCAATTATCAATTATCCCCTCCCCAAAATTATTAATTATTGATTCTTCATTATCCATTACCCCTTCCCCCACCCGCGCTCCTACCCGTATCCCGCAGCCCACTATCCCCTGGGGCACCACAGAAAAAATCGCAGAACACACCTACCGCACCTATGTCGGTGAGGATGCGGTCATGTCGACCGAGGAAGAGTTCGTCACCGCACTAAATAAATATCGCGCGTTGCATGGTGTGCAAGAGCTTTTCGTAGGTACTGACCTGTGCACCTTTGCCACCATGCGGATCAATCAGCTCAAGGCCCTTGGCAAACTCGATGCACATGCGGGGTTTAAGGAATTTTTGGCAAAAGACGAAAATTGGAAGACGCTCCCGCAGTTTGTGGCACTGGGAGAAAACAATAGTTTTGGATATCAACAGTCTGGGACCCATCTGATCGAGTGGATATTTGATGCAGATGAGGAGCATCGCTCAAATCAACTCAATCCTCAGTGGAATCGTGTATGTGTTCGCATCAGTGATACGATCGTCGAGGTGATTTTTGGACAGGAAAAGTGATGAGAATGCAAAAGGTAAAAGGTAAAATTCAAAATTGGCAGGTACAAGTATCATCTCTGTAAAATGACTGATACGAAATTCTCTCAATTCGGTACACCCTCTGCTCCCCCTCCTTCACGAATTCATCCCTCTTTGCGGGACGAGGGGGTGATCCCGTCCCGCCATGGCGGGACGGGATGGGGGTGTAGAGATATGTCACACATGGATCCCGGGTCAAGCCCGGGATGACAGACGGGGAGGGTGGAACAAAAATAGGGCCGAACTGAAGGAATCTCGTATAATTTCATTCACGTCTCACTTGTATCGTCGAAAGGCTTTGACTATCATGTACACTATGTATGCACATCACGGTTTAAGTCCGCATGAAGTCCTCCAACGACGCGAAAGGTTCGGCTCAAACGAGCTATCTGCACAGGCGCAGTCAAACCTATTCCGTGAGTTCCTCCGTGATTTGCGTTCGCAGGGCAATCTCCTACTTGCCATAGCGGGCATCGCTGCATTTAGCCTCGGTGAGTATCTCGAGGGCGTGATCATCCTCTTATCAATCTTGCTGAATACAGGGATCCAAGTAGTCCAGTCATATAAGGCCAATCAAGCAGTCGATGCGCTCAAAAAACTCTTATCATATGAGGTGCGCGTGGTGCGGTCTGGGCAAGAGTCGATCATCCCGAGTCAGGAGTTGGTACCTGATGATGTCGTATACCTCGAAGAGGGATCCCGGATCCCTGCTGATGGTGTATATCTCGAGGGGACTGAGCTGGAGGCAGATGAGTCTCTGTTGACTGGCGAATCTCTTCGCATAGCCAAACAACCCAAAGAACCGCTTATTAGCGGTACCTTTGTCAGCTCTGGCAACGGGTATATGCTGGTGACTGCCACAGGAGCTGCCTCAACTCTCGGCAAGATCATCCAAAAAGTTCAGTCTGTCAAGACACCTCAGACTCCGCTGGAGAAACTCCTAGCTACGTTAACTGCACGATTGAGTATCGTCGGACTTGCGCTTTCTATATTTGTATGTGCACTACTGATAATGAATGGGAGTACTTTTGCAAATGCATTGATCATCTCACTTGCATTTGCCGTCGCCTTCATTCCTGCAGGGCTCCCCCTCGTACTCACCGTCATCCTTTCCTATGGCGTCAAACAACTTGCAGGTCACAAAGCGATCGCCAAAAATATCGGTGTGATCGAGGCATTGGGTGGGATCGATACTGTCGTGACAGATAAAACGGGCACCATCACCTCCAACCTGATGGAGGTGTCTGAGGTGTACTATCCCGCACCCTCTCAAACAGCGAGGCATCTCTCGTGTATCATCGCGAGCCTGTGCAATCACACCACTATTGTCTCATCCTCTAACTCTGGGAAAGGCACGGTAGTGGGCGACTCCACTGAGGGGGCACTCCTCAAGTACAGCTTGTCACAAGGAGTTGATCCTTCACTCACGTTATCAGAGTGGACCATAGAGAGTGAGATTCCATTTTCAAGTATACGCAAGTATATGGCGGTGCTTTGTATGCACCATACTCACTCACATCCTCGTTTTGCATATCTCAAAGGCGCCCCCGAAATCGTACTCTCTATGTGTGATCGTGCACTCGTGGGACAAAATGTGCACCCCCTCACAGATGCGCGCGCAAAGGAGTATTCAGATGCGATGCAAACATATGCTGAAAAAGGAAAGCGACTCATCGCAGTCGCCTATCAGAGCCATCATATCCACACATCAACAGTGGTGCCGACCTCAAGCTATATCTTTGTAGGATTTTTTGCGATCATGGATCCACTTCAACCACACATCGCAGAGGTAGTGGACGCGTCAAAAAACATGAGCATCACCACCTATATGGCTACCGGTGATCATCCACAGATGGCACTTCATATCGCAAAGCTTGCACACATAGCGAGTGATCACGACACCGTGATCACGGGCGCAGAACTTATCACGCTCACCGACACGCAGCTTGCCCAGGCTCTCCCAAATACGCGCGTATTTGCTCGCGTGCAGCCTGAAGACAAACAACGGATCACCCAGGCGCTGCAACAGGCGGGACATTTTGTAGCTTTGACTGGTGATGGGGTAAATGATTCTATCGCACTAAAGGCTGCGGATGTGGGCATTGCCATGGGCATCAAAGGAAGTGATGCTGCAAAGGAAGTCGCGCAAATTATTCTTGCTGATGATAACTTTGAGACCCTCATTGACGCACTACATGCAGGGCGCGCCATCATACAAAAACTAAAAAGGTCCATCATGTTCCTACTCGCCACAAACTGTATGGAGGCGGTCATACTTCTTTTTGGCCTGATAGGTCAACTGCTAGGCATCATCTCGAATGCCCACGAGTCACTCTTGACCCCACTGCAACTTTTGTATATCAACATCGTGACTGACTCAGTACCTGCGTTTGCGTTTGCATTTATGCCTATCACCAGGCTCCCTCATGAAAGTTCAAAAAAGCATTCTCTGCATGACTTTTTTTCAAGACATACACTGGTAAAAATCGCTAGCACCACACTTCTTGGCTCTTTTATATCACTCGCCGCATATTTCTACATGAATAGTATGAACCCCGATCAAGCACAGGCATATCTGTTTTCAACACTGGTAGCTGTGCAGATATGGGTATTTGTGGATGAGTGGGTCAGCCAAGGAAAGCACAAAGTCACTCCTTTTTTTGTGGCTATAACAGTCGGCATGCTTGCGTTTCATATGATTTCTATGGTGTATCTCGGAGTTACTACCGGAAACCAATCGCTCTCGCAGGCTACCGCACTAGCTACATCATCGCTACTGCTTTCATCATTGGTATTCTTGATCAAGTCAACCTACCGACTCATCCGTAGCATATGGCAAACCATGTAACAACCATATAACGGCGTACAGTTTCAAACTGGAGTGCAATACGAAGTTCACTGGGTGATCCGAGCTATACACTCATCCTTCCCCAGCAGCTCCATAGACTCGTTGAGTGGGGGGGAGATTTTCTTGCCAGAGATCGCCACTCGCATCATCATAAAGTACTCGCTCTTTTTCATGGCAAGCTCATCACACGCCTTCTGCATCGCCTCGCCGATATTCGTCGCAGTCCACGCCTCGACAGCTTGTAGCTCGCGGCTTGCGGCCTGCAGCTGAGCTGTGTATGTCTTCAGATCCACCTCGTGTGTCGTGGGACGAGAGAAGAAAAACTCACAGATAGGCCAGTAGTCACTGAGCTTTTTGATCCGAGATTGGATAAGGGGGATCGAGCCAGTGAATAGTCGTGAGTCGTCAGTCGTCAGTACGTATGCATTTTTGTCATATTCATTCAGATAATTGCAGATTGCAGATTGCAGATTGGAAATTGAAGCGGAGCGCACGTATTCCCCATTCATCCACTCTAACTTTACCAGATCAAATGAGGGACCGACCGCTTTCAGATCAGTCAACTCAAACAGTGATGCAAACTCCTCGCGTGAAAAAATCTCTTTTTGATCCGGGTGAGTCCAACCCATGAGGGAGAGATAGTTCACCATCGCGTCAGGCAGGTAGCCCTGTGCGAGGAACCAGCTAGACCAAACAGGATTTTTGCGCTTGGAGAGCTTGGATTTATCTGTGTTGCGTAGAAGTGGCACATGACAAAATGCTGGCAATTCCCATCCAAAATATCTATAGAGGAGGATATGCTTTGGCGTGGAGTTGATCCACTCCTCGGCACGGATCACATGGGTGATCTCCATGAGATGGTCATCGATCACGACAGCCAGGTGATAGGTCGGATATCCATCAGCTTTTAGAAGCACCTGGTCATCGAGGTCACTTGTGTTGATCGATATCTCGCCACGGATAAGATCTTGGAAGGTGATAGGCTCGTTCACGGGCATCTTCATACGGATGACAAAGGGAGTATCACCGATGGCTTCAACAGTCAGTTTTTTCTCTCGACACTCGCCGTCATACCGAGGTATCAACTTACGAAGCTTTTGCTCCTCGCGGACGAGATCCATACGCTCTTTGGTACAGGTACAGATGTAGGCATGGCCTTTTTCCACCAGCTCATGTGCATATTTTTTGTAGATCGCAAGTCGCTCAGATTGTCTGTAGGGACCAAATGGTCCACCCTGTGCAGGACCCTCATCTACGTCTATCCCGTAGCTAGACAAGGACTTCATAAACTGCTCCTCTGCTCCCTCGACGTATCGCGTGCGATCAGTGTCCTCGATACGCAGGATGAACTTCCCTCCGTGCTTTTTGGCATACACATAGTTCAGGTATGCGGTGTAGATGCTGCCGATATGGAGATCGTCACCGGTGGGTGAGGGAGCCATGCGTGTGCGGATCATAGGTCTAAGTCAGTAATTTTCAATGTATTTGGATAGATTTGTGTATGCAATGAGTCCTCAGATAGAAGTGGGAGTTTGAGACAATGTGCAAGTGATATAAAAAGCGCGTCGTAACTAGTGAGTTTTTTGTATTTGACCATATACTCTGAAATGTAAGAGTAGAAGTCAGGATAGTGTTCAGCACCATCCCAAATACCTATTCGTGAGGTGATCAGGCTAATTGAGGATAAATAGTACTTCTCGCTTATATCGTGAGGTTTGCTAACAGAATACTTTAGGGTATTGAGCAACTCGGCGTAGATTGCTACAGGTGCCTCAAGTACTACGTCTGATTCAAGGAGGCGCTGCACGATACTACTTTCAGGTTCATTTAAAAAATATTTGGCAAGGACAGAGGTGTCTATGACATAATGTTGCCTAGGAGTGTTCATCAGAGTTTATTACGCAAACTGCCTGCGCATTTTGGCAATAAAGTTTGTGCTCGAAAAATTCTTTTTTATATGGGGGACAATATCAGTGCGCATAGATTCTACCTTTTTCATGATTTCTTTGGTATTTTTCCTATTTGGTTTAGTAATTTTCATGTCTCAATGATACCATACATTTAATATGAACGAAATCGACTGTGAGTTTTGCGCGCGCTGCGGCGCGCGCACCTCCAAAGCCTCACCACACCATCGTCACTGTACTGCATGTGGGAGTGACTTCTATATCAACCCTCGCCCCTGCAACGCCATCATCATCACTGACACGCATGGGAGACTACTCCTTACCAGGCGAGCACTTGATCCTGCAAAAGGCAAATGGGACCTCCCGGGTGGATTTATGGACTGTGAAGAAACTGCCGAGGAGTCTGTGCGTCGCGAAGCTCGCGAGGAGCTGGGTGTGGAGCTTGAGGATATTTGCTATCTAAACTCTGGTTATGATCGGTACCTTTTTAAAGGGATACATTATCACACGTTGGGCTTTGTGTTTACCGCAAAGATATCTGGAGATCAAGCGCCACAATCTCATGATGACGTGTCTGAGATCCGATACTTTTCACGGGAGGAGATAGACATGGATGCCCTAGCCTTTCCCGTCCTGCGTACGACGCTGGAGTATTTTTGGGATAGTAGCGCGCAGTGATTTCGTCATCCCTGTACTAGTTAACGAATTTGATGACGATATTTACATAGTCATTCTGATTCGCCGACTTGGCAGACTTATCTGCAGAGGCGAAGAAGAATCTCATGCAACTGGGATCTTTCGACCCCGCTTGTGCTTCGCTCAAGATGACACGTAGGAGAGCCAAGGGCATGACTTACTTCATGAGCACACGTTCAGTTGCCAATAGCTTGCAGCTTTACTCTCTCAGCTCTAAGCTCTAAGCTCTAAGCTGTCAATTATCAATTTTCAGTTATAAGTTAGTTTCGCTTATCTTCCTCATCCTGAGTCTCATAAATCCATACCCTACACAGAGGAGTGGAAGGAGCAGGATATTGCCCCATTTGAACATGTCTTTCTGAGCATTCACCAGTGCTGGCATCGGGAGTGACTGAGTAGCACGTGCACGGATCCCCGACAGTGCGCCGTCTGATGAGAAATCATTTACGAGATTGATCACGAAGTCGAGATTGCTGGATCGTCCGAGATATCTATCCTGTACAAATCGTGATGAAGGGATAACGATGATCTCTCCTTTGGTTTTGGTATTTTTTGCATGCGCTATGAGGAGCTGAGTGCCTGGATTTGCAGGATTTTTTACATTGTTTGGCTTCACATCAGCGACATCGGTGACTTTCCATGACTGAGCTGTAGACCGAACCAACTCGACCTGTCGTACATCGCTCTTTTTTACCAGAGAAAGGGATGATGTCCAGGGAAAGGTAAGGGACGAGATGTTGGCTGCATAGGGTGCATCGGGGTTAAACATATTCGTGCGCACCCAATACGGGTACTGAGTAACATACTGCTGAGACTGGTTTGCGCCAAAATTTACGATCTCAGATTGGGCAGAGAGCACCAAATCTCGATTTATTCCAATGCCATACTCATCCATGAGGGGCTTCAGGGTGGCCGAAGCCGAGGAGCCAACGAGATCATTTGAAACCGCGACCCCATCGGTCATGAGGATTGCTGCCCCACCTTCTGCAAGGTACGACTTGACCCCTGCGAGGGATTCATCTGAGATGGGAGATCCCTGAGTATCAAGTAAAACCAAAGGACGATAGGTACTGTCCAGTTTTGTGAGATCTACCTGCTCTACTGGTGACTGTGATGATAGTATCTGACGCAAAGTGTCCATAGACTCACCGCTCCCCTGCTGACCCAGCAGGGAGAGATCAGGTGCACCACCCACCAGAGCTACTTTTTTTTGATTGGTGGATGTGGCTTTATACAGCATCGAAGAGATGGTGTACTCAAGTGTCTGTGTGTCAATAGTGGGGATAGATTGCTTTTGATCTTTGATCTTTACTCCGATGCCAAAGTATCCGCTGCTCACTGCAAACTGATCATTTTCAACAGATGAGAACTGGAGCTCGGGGATGCCATACTCGCCAGCAAGTTTGCGACTTGCCTCGTCTGATTTTGGATCTACCGTCTTGACCGTGATCTTTGAAGAGCTATTTTTGTACTCACTAAGCAGGTCTGACACCTCAGTTTTCGTAGGGAGAAATTTGCTGGGCAGATCAGAGTTTGCAAACAATATGATCTCTGCGGGGTCCTTTATCGAGCTAAGTATTTTCTTGGATGGTGCAGAAAGAGTGTATGCTTGCCCACGCGAAAGGTCTAGTTTCCAGGGGATCTGAGTGATAAAAAGATTCGCACCGATAAGTCCCGCGATAAGGACACCGATGACTACGTCACGTGATGATTTATCGAGCTTGATTTTTTTGAGTATTGAGGAGATGCGCATAGGGTGTAAATCAACTTCTTTTTTCTACATCCATGATGGTCAAAAAGAGCATGATGGAGGTCACACTGACAAAGTAAAACAGACTTCTCACATCTACCACTCCTTTGATGAAACTACTGAGTTGATTTACGGGACTGAGAGTGGTGAGAGCGCGATCAAACACCTCAGGCATCACGGTGTTGATGACGTCGGTGCCCAGGACATTGAGTACGAAAAGCACCACTGCACCCATGAGAAATGCAACTACTTGATTGTCAGTGCCTCCTGATACAAAGAGTGACACAGAGAGCGCCATCGCGAAAAAGAGCACAATGCCCATGTATGCCACCAAGACCTCAGGGAGGTAGAGCGAGCTACCCACTCCAGCACCTATCATGTTCAGACTGACAGGCAAGCCAAGTGTCAGGGCGAGTGCGATCATGCAGACGATCACCAGAGCCACAAACTTACCCAGCACGATCTGAGTCGGAGACAGGGGGATGGTCTGAAGTATCTCCATAGTTCTGACACGCTTCTCCTCGGCGAGTGCGCGCATGGCGACCGCGGGGACGAAGATCATCGCGATCCAGGGAAGGAGTCCAAAGAACTGTCGCATGCTCACCTGTCCGATCACAAAGACATCTTTGACAAACATAAAGTTTGCAAACACCGCAAAGAGCACGACGATGATATACCCAAATGGGTTGTTAAAGTAGTGCCCGAGTTCTTTCTTGATGAGTGCTTTCATAGGAGGTCAGTATGTAAAAATGTAAGTATTAGAGTATGTAAGTTTGTAAGAATTAGAGTATGTAAGAGTGAAAGCATGTAAGTATGTAAAAGATTCAGTGTGTAAAGTTATTAAGATTTTTGTTTCAATGTGATCAGGGTTTTGCCAAGTATTTTAAGTAATTCTTCTATGTCTTGCAATAATATTTGTGAATCGATAATGGATATGTATTTAGTATCTGTCAATAGACGTATCCAATATTTGGTTTCACGAGCTTCTTTATAAGAGATTGATAGTTTTGACTGAAAATCCTTTTGCGATTGATACCCAAGTGCTTCCTCTATGTTTGCCCCTATTGATGTGCCTGACTTCAACAGCTGGCGTGCTAGATCGTACTGCTGCTGCTTTATAAGCTTTTCATATACATATAGTATCTTCAGTGCAAAATCATAAGATTTTTCAGCTGCAATACTCTTCATAAATCTCCAAAAAACTGCCTTCTTCCCTACTTACAAACTTACATACTTCCTTACTTCTCTACTTACATACTGTTCTACTACTCTACTTACATACTGTTCTACTACTCTACTTACATACTGTTGGCCACCTTCTCCTTGAAAAGTTTTTCGACCGCGCCTTTGCCCTTGGGCTTTGGTCCATCATAAATCTTTTTGCCTTGGTTGATGATGACTATACGGTTCGCAATATCCTCCACCTCTGACAAGATGTGAGTGGAAAAGATGATGATCTTGTCTTTGGCTAGCTCGATGATGAGCTCGCGGATGCGATCCTGTTCGATGGGATCAAGTCCTGAGGTAGGCTCATCCAGGATGAGTATGTGCGGACTGTCCAGAAGGGCTGCAGCAAGTCCGACACGCTGACGATACCCACGTGAGAGAGTCTCGATTTTTTTGTCCATAACATCTGAGAGGCCGACTTTTGCAGTGATGTCACTGATGTCTCCGTGCTTTTTCACCTCGCGGATAAACTGGAGATACTCGCGCACCTTCATGTCAGGATAAAGCGGGTTATTTTCAGGAAGGTAGCCGATCTTTTGAGTCGTCGCGAGATGGTGCTCGATCGGATCGACTCCATCGACCATCACGGTGCCTGAGGAGGGCTTCAGGATACCAGTGATCATGCGCATGGTGGTAGTCTTACCGGCACCATTTACGCCGAGGAAGCCGACCACCTCACCTACCTTGATCTCGAGATCGAGTGAATCCACTGCTTTCTTGTCCCCAAAGAGTTTTGAAACCTGTTGAATATGTATCATAGTTCAGAACTAGTTTATATCTAAAAAATGGCGAGAATGCAAGAGATCAAAAATGGTCACGCGTGATAGATTCTTCTGTATGTCATCCCGTGCTACGACACGGGATCTCTGTATGTGTATTGTTGTTATGCCCTGGATCCCGTCCGCCAGCTGGCGGATTCATCGCCGCGCCTGCCTGCCGGCAGGCAGGCCTGCAACGCTTATGCGTAGCATTGCGGGCAGGGGATGACAGTCAAGTGAAAATGCAAGAGATCAAAAATGGTCAAGATTTAGTCTCATTATCATAGGTATACAGATGACCACGCTCAAATCCACCCTTGTCTGACAGCTTTTTTTGTCTTCGCACTTCGATATCCGAGATGCTGATCTTGCGATGCCTTGCGAGCGCGATGATCACCTCCTGCACGTCTGCAAGCTCTTCGACGAGCTCTGACAGATCTGTGGCCTCAGACACCTCGCGTGCCTCTTCAATCAATTTGTGTCGAAGTTGCACCTCAAGAGTTGTGCCATCAATATGCTCAACCGCACCCTCTCTACCCTGTTGCTGCATGAGCTCAGGTATGCGGTCGCGGACGAGTTTGGTGATTTTCATCCTTGTATCTTCTCAAATGTTCGCTCAACCACAGCCCAGTCCATATTTGTAAAAAATGCATCAATATAGGCAGCGCGTGCGACGCCATAGTCCATAAAGTACGCATGCTCGTAGGTATCGAGCGCGACGATGGGCACACATCCCCAGACCGGATAGCTATTTTGTGCGTCACCGATATAGTTGAAGAGTCTCCCCTCCATAGTGTTCCACGCAGTCCAGACCCAGCCACGTGCGGCGATGCCGGTCGCTTTCATATCCTTTTTGTATGCATCAAATGATCCAAAGTCCTTCACGATCTGTGCCATAAGCTTGCCCGTGGGCGCAGCTCCGGACCCTCCTAGGTGCCCAAAGTACACTTCGTGATTTATGATGCCGCCATATGCAAAGGTCAGCTCGACCTTGAGCTCGCGGATCAGGGAGTAGGACTGGTTTGCTTTCGCATAGTCGTCATCTGTCAGCTTTTCGAGCGCACTATTTATCTCGTTGTACTTTGCGATATAGCCGGCGTAGAGCTTCAGGTGCTCCTCGACAGACTTGCGACTGAGACCAGACATCTCGATGAGGTGGGGTGAAAAGGTTTGTGCAACTTTGGGTGTAAACATATAGTATTGATTAACGAATAATTAAGAGTGAATAATTTTCAAATATCCTGCGAGGGCAGTATAGCATCTCCGATGTGGTGCAGATTTGTATTTCGATGTGCCTATTCAACTTTGCCTAGTGCTCCCCGTTGCCGTGGTCATTTTCGCGTATTTATCCCGCTAAACGGGACGCGAGAATCCAATGCTCGAGAATACATGCCTTTGGATCCCCCTGTTCAGGCTCCGCCCGTAGGACTACGCCCGGTGGGGGGATTGTATTAGTCAACTAATTCGATGACGAATCTTGTATGGTCATTCTGAACGAAGTGAAGAATCTCTTGCTGAATGGATCCTTGAGATCCTTCTCCCACTAAAGTGGGATCAGGATGACTTGCATGATGAAAAACCATTCTGTCACCGATATTATTGACTATTACAGGGATGACGGATGTAGAGTGCGTACTTTCTATTTGGACTCGAATTATTTAGCATTGCGAACTGTAGATTGTGGATTCGTCGCATGCTGCTCTCGCCACTCCTCGATCTTTTTGTGATCGCCTGAGAGCAGGACCTCAGGCACCGTCTGCCCCTCATACACTTGAGGACGGGTGTAGGCAGGAGGCTCTTTGATATAGCGAGAGTAGGTCTCATTTTCAGTCACTCCTTCTTTGGCAAAGGTGCCTGGCAAGAGCCGCGTCACTGCATCGGTGATGATGGCAGCAGGGAGCTCGCCTCCGGTCAGGACATACTCTCCGATCGATATCTCCTCATGGACATGGGCGAGGATACGTGCATCCACTCCCTCGTAGTGACCACAGATGATGACGAGGTGCGGCTTGGTAGTCGCGTACTCTCTCGCAACCTTTTGTGAAAAGAGTCTCCCACCAGCCGCAGTCAGGATGACATGTGACTCTGGGGTCATGACGCTCTGGAGCGCTTTGTGGAGCACATCCACGCGCAGGATCATGCCGGCTCCTCCCCCAAAGGGGCGATCATCGACTGATCCATAGGAGTCGACCGCAAATGAGCGGATGTCTACATAGTCGATGGTGACTGTGCCCTTTTTTTGTGCCTTACCTACTATGGAGGTATCGAGGATGCCTCGCATCATGTCCGAGAATAGGGTGATGATGGTGATACGCATATGAGAAAGTCAAATTTACAATCTACAATCTGCCGATTCGGCGGACAAATACTATTCAATATATATAAATAAATCACACTCACTTGTTGCTCTACCATTTCCGTCATCCCCGCGTACGCGGGGATCCAATGGAACAGGATTACGCATTGTATCAATTATCTTTAGCCCAGTGTATCAAGGTATTCACGCTCAAAAGTTTTATAGTCTACCGGATCTTTGCCCTCGATCTGTACTTGGATAATATGTCCTTCAATTACACTCAGGATCTTCACCCGCTTCTCCTCGCCCTTTAACACTATTTTGGTCCAGAGTCCTGGCCAGGGAGTGAGCGCATAGTATAGGTTTTGAAGTGTGAGCCACTGGAGTGAACTGTGATCAATGTGATGAGTAGGATTTTTTGCAATGTACTTTTTTACTATCACCGGCAGTTCGAGCTCGCTCACTGGTTCACGACGTACCAGTTTTTGTACAGTCGCCCACTCCACAAATCCATCATCTCGCGTGAGTTGAAAGGTGTAGGTCGCTTTTTGGTGAACTTGGGGAGTAATTGAAAGTTGAGAATTGAGAATTGAGAATTGGTGATACATACGGCATGCAACTTCTGCAAGCTTGTGTTCGATCATGTTTCGTGTGGCGGCGATAGTCGGCACGAGCTCTTGGGCGATGATAGGCCCGTGATCTAGATCTGCATCCATCTGCATGAGCGTGACACCTAGCTCTCGGTCGCCCAACATCATCGGGAAGCAGATCGGCGATGCACCTCTGTAAAGGGGGAGGGCTGAGGGGTGAATGTTTATGAATCCATTCGAAGGTATATCTAGGATATCCTGCGGGATGATGCGCCCATAGGCGAAAAGAAGCGCATGATCTGCGCGGCGCAAAGCGCCGCGCACCACTTCATCTCCGACTTTGCCCATATGCACAGAGATCCCGTGTGCAAGCGCGGCGACTTTGACCGGACTGGGGGTCATGACTTTTTTGCGACCGACTGGTTTGTCAACAGTAGTCACCGCTAGGATCACTTCGATTTGTAGCTCTTCTCGATGGGTGACTATATACTCCAAGACATGTGCAGCGATACTTGGCGTCCCAAAAAAGACTATCTGTTTCATAGGACGTATTATAGAGCAAAGCCGAGAGCTGATAGCTGAGAGTGATGGGGGGGTTCTAAAGTCCGCAATGCTTGTTTTGAGAGCAATCAAAACTCAAGTGAATGTCATTACTCGTTATACGATATGTGCTTTGCGTTTTGAGTTATCTATCTATTGACATATATGACCATGCTGGGTATACTGGTCAGCATGATCACATATACTGCTCAACAGGCAAGACAGCGGTTTGGCGAGATACTCGACCTGGTGAAGTACAAAGGTGAAACTATACAGGTCACCCGTGCGGGCACGACTATAGCCTTCATAAATGCCCATGCAAGCGGCTCCCCCACTAAAACAGATTCAGTCGAACATGCATCGATCTCTGATGAGGATGCCAAGCAGCTTCGAGCATTTCACAAGTCCTTTCGTCGTTCATTTCGTCTTACTCGATGATACTCCTCGATACTGATGTATGTATCGATTGTTTGCATGGCCAGGAGCCAGTTGTATCAAGACTGCGTACACTTCTCCACGCTGGTACATGTGCCATCTCAGTCATTACGTGGATTGAGTTGATGCAAGGCACTCACAAGGCCAGCGAAAAAGCAAAGGTGCTCGTGCAGTCTTTTACTCAACATCATGGCCTATGCATCGTGCCCATCGATGCCGATGTCGCAAAGGCATACATTTCCATAGCACATGTAGCTCAAATCACCGGAAAAACAGTGGCGCACTTTGACCTGTTGATCGCGGCATCTGCTATCAGTTCACATGCATCTCTCTACACACGCAACACAAAGCATTTCGCCACTATTCCAGATTTGAAACTCTACCGACCATGATCGCGCATATTCTCATCTCCCTCATCAGACTCTATCAGAGGACTGAGCCAGTACGTAACTCCCTGATGCGGCAGCTCCACCTCCCCCGTCATGAGTGCAAGTTCTCCCCCACCTGTAGCCAAAACATGATCTTGCAGATCCAGAAACATGGTGTATTAAAAGGAGTGGTGCATGGAGTTGGACAGATAGTGAGATGCAGGTGATACTTCTGCCTCTTTTGGTCAATATAAAGTTGTGCTACCATTTGCCTTATGAAACACATCATTCTTCCCATTCTTACCCTTATTATCGGACTCGTCGTCGGACGCACATATCTATCCACTCCTCCTCACCTCGCACCTACCACTGCTCATACTATGGAAAAATCGCACGCGTCACCTGCCACGACTCATACACATACCGAGCGGGCGATTGATCCCTCACTCCCCGTGCCCTCACTCACCGCCAAGCTCCATCCCGATACCATGGGAGGCTACGGGCTCCAGATAGCAGTCACAAACTTTACCATCACCCCTGAACAGGCGGGGCAAGCTAGCAAGTCAAATGAAGGTCACATGCATGTGTATGTGAATGGAAAAAAAGTCGCGCGTATGTATGGAGAGTGGCTGTACTTGTCTGCTGACCTGTTTACACAAGAGTCAAATCAAGTCGATGTGACTCTCAACGCAAATGACCACGCAGATTGGATGCATGGGGGAACGCATATCGGTGCCACACTCTCAGTCCCTCCCCATGCAGCCGAGAAGAAGATGTGATCAACAAGACAGTGATTGTACATATCGCTGTATCTCTGCACGCATGACATTCACCGAGTCGGATGGTGTCTTGATTCTTTTTACGATTTCACTCCCCACCACCGCGATGTCAGCCACTGTACAGACGGCGCGCACATCATCACGTGTTTTTATCCCAAAGCCCACCGCGATTTGAGCTTTTGTGTATTTTCGAATACGAGCTATGTACGCTGACAAGTGATCCCACTTTGCGCGCTCGCCCGTGACTCCCATATAGCTGGCAGCATAGATCAACTTGTGCTTACCCTCACAGATCTGAGCGAGTCGTGCATCGGTGGTCGAGGGCGCGATGACGGGCACGAGGGTGAGCCCGGCATCGCGCGACGCACGAGCCAGTGTCACGCCCTCTGGGGTATCAAAGGGCAAATCGGGGATGATGAGTCCATAGATCCCACCTGTAGCAGCTTTTGTACAAAAAGACTCGATCTCATAGTTCACTATCGTATTTGCGTAAAGTACGAATAAAAACTTCACAGCTGGATACGATTTGGTGTAGAGCGTGGCTTTTTCAAAAATATCTTTCAAAGTCACCCCATGTGCCAGTGCTACCTCGGACGCATGCATGATCAGTGGCCCATCAGCCATCGGATCTGAAAAAGGGATTTGCAGCTCGATATAGCTACTCCCTCCCGCAACGAGCGCATCAATCACTGCGTCGGTGAAATCGAGTGTCGGATAACCGACCACGACGTGTGTCATGAGTTTGTGTGACATAAGGGTATGAAAATATAAAATTGAAATGAGAACTCCCTGCCCTCACCATAGATATGGGGTCGAGATGATGATATCTTTTATGATTGTTTTTCGAGTCTATGTAAATCTTTATCTGCACGGCCCGAGAGATGGATCACCATCACTGACTCTTTGGATAATTGTGGCGCGAGCTTGATCCCCTGCGCGACCGCATGTGCTGATTCAAATGCAGGGATGATGCCCTCCATCTGCGCGAGCGAGCGAAGCGCCGCAATAGCCTCATCATCAGTCGCACTCACAAACTCCACCCTTTTTCTGTCATAGAGATAGGCGAGCTGCGGTCCCACTCCAGGATAGTCGAGGCCCGCAGAGATACTGTGTGTGGTATCGATACCTCCCTCATCAGTCTGGAGAAATATCGAACGGTATCCATGGAGGATGCCAGGGCGCGCCTCCGGCGCGCCCGTGAGTCTTGATGCGTGCCTCCCCACCTTTTCCACTCCCTCTCCTCCCGCCTCAACACCAATGAGTCTGACTGAGGGCTCATCCAAAAAGCGATTGAACGCACCCATCGCATTGCTCCCTCCTCCCACACATGCCATCACGATATCAGGGAGTTTGCCTGTCGCGTTTTGTACTTGCTCAGCGATCTCTGTACCAGTGATGGATTGGAAATCGCGATTCATACTCGGATAGGGATGAGGACCCAGACATGATCCAAGGACATAGTGCGAATCGCTGGTATGTGCGATCCAGTGTTTGATCGCTGCATTTACTGCATCTTTGAGAGTGCGCGAGCCATCAGTGACCGAGATGACAGTGGCACCGAGCATCTTCATGATGTCTACATTTGGTTTTTGCCTTTGCATATCGACTGCGCCCATAAATACCATGCATTTCATGCCCATCTTGGCAGCAACGGTAGCCGTCGCTACTCCATGCTGCCCCGCACCAGTCTCTGCGATCAGTGTAGTTTTCCCCAGACGTTTCGCGATGAGACCTTGGCCTACACAGTGATTGATCTTGTGGGCACCGGTCAGATTACACCCTTCGTTTTTGAGATATATCTGCGCTCCCCCACACCGCCTGGTGAGATTTGCGGCAAAAGTCAGTGGCGAGGGCCTCCCCACAAATGTATGCAATAAATGTTCAAGCTCCTGTACAAACGCTCGATCGTGCAATGCCGCACGATACACACGCGTGAGCTCGTCCAGTGCGGGGATGAGTGCCTCAGGGACATATCTCCCTCCATAGGGACCAAAGTAGCCATTTGTATCAGCGTCAAATGAGGTAGTGAAAAAGGTAAACATAACTATGTTTTAAATGGTAATGACTTACTGATGCCGGATTCTGATACAAACACGTGTGGTGCATACGGAAAAAGCTCTTGAAAGGTATTCCTTGAAACTGATTCAAGCTTTTCTTTGCGTAATTGTATACACTCAGCTTCTAAAAATCCGTCACTCGTTGTCCTATTTGCCTTATTGGTGACACCTTTTGTCATCGTAGTCTTATTTCGATCACAGACATATGACGGGATTCCAATCGAGCGCCCAAGCACTCTCAGAATGCATTTGTCTTTCACATTATCACTATCAATGTGCACTTTCAGTTCTGGCGCGATCGTATTCGCACACGCAATGACTCGCTGATCCAAAAATGGTACCCTTGCCTCTATGCACTTACGCGCAAATGCTCTGTCCAATCGTTGTAGGAGTGTGTATGGAAATACATGCTCAAAAAAGAGATGGTGCCCTCTCATCGTCTCAACGGATGATATAGCGAAGAATCGCTCATATCCACCAAAAAGTTCATCGCTTCCCTCACCACTAAGCACCACTTCAATATCATCATCTGCGATTGCTTTTGAGAGAGCTACCTGCAACGTGAAGACTTTTACGACGCGTGGATCTCCAGACTCTACTTCATATATATGATGAGTGATATTTTCTATGATACTTGGGGAATTTGGCACGCATACAAAACGATGGTTCTCATGTATACCATAGCGCTCTATCAACTGTTTTACCACCAACGCATCACTCGAGTCGGGTGTCGCGAGTGTATAAAATCTAAGTCTATTTTGTAAATTAGTTGGTAATTCTTGAAGAAGAATACACAAGATCAGAGTACTGTCGATACCCCCACTCAAAAGAACTCCTATCTTTTTATCTGTTTGCATCAAGTACCTTATGGTAGGCTCGCATATCACATGTTTTAAAACTGTGTAGAGTTCATCAGCTGTTGAATACTTTGAAGGAATATATGTAAATGGCACAAGCTGTAGCAGACCTGATCTTTTGTCATATATACCCACTGTTCCTGGCATCAATGTGTAAATCTGTGTTCTAAATGCTACGAGTGTCTTTATCTCGGATGCACATGCAAATAGGTATTTCTTTTGGTCATGCACATAGTACATTGGCTTGATGCCGACAGAGTCACGGACTATATGCACGGTATCACCAAAGTCAAAAGCGAATGCAAACATGCCACATACTTCCGATAGAAATGGGATCTCGTATGCAGCATAGCCCTCGCGCAATAGATTTGTGTCGGTATCCGCATGACATTCAAGGTTAGGGTGAACGCGGCACAACTCATCAATGTTTGTTACAATACCGTTGTACAAAAATATCTTTCCATTGTGTTTGATATCCACATGTGAGTTCACTCCATCTGTAGGCAATCTCTGATGAAGAGCATAATTATATCGATCGTTCGCACAGTCTTCACTTTCGATACGCTCTCTCCCTCTACTTTGCAGAGACGCTCTCAGCTCAGCAATAGTGCTTTTTTTAAGCTTTGTTTTACCAGAATAGTAAAAAATTCCACACATATAGAAAAATAAAAATTAATGAAGGTTGTAGGAAGCAGTGAATTAGGCTCAAGGCCAGCAGAGACCACACGCAAGACAAATGATGTGATGTAGATATCTCATACTTGTTTAAATCTCCCCAGTTTTAGTTCACGGGCACCACGGGTGACTGTCGATACGCCGACGTTGAGCATGAGCGCGACTTTGTGTTGAGGTGTGCCCTTTTTGAGAAGTCGCACGATCTCGAGTCGACGACTACACTCCTCGATCTCGCCCTCCGTGAGGATGCCTCGTATTGCTTGCTTGAGCGCGGTCACACTCTTGTGTTGAAAAAAATATTTGGCGATCTTTACTACATCTGCGGTGTTTTCGGCGCTGTTCATGTGATGTATGATACTAGTATACTAGTACGATGTCAATACCCTAGTTGACAGATGATATAGAAACAGATAGTATGTATCTAATTATTATTTAATAATTCAACTATGGCAGCCAAAAAAGCAGCTAAGAAGAAAGTAGTGGCAAAGAAAAAAGCCGCTCCTAAGAAGAAGGTAGCAGCAAAGTCAAAGAAGAAATAACTTTCTTTTTTCAGATATTTGAAAAAAGCCCCCCGCGCAAGCGGGGGATTTTCATATGTGATACTTTGCTGAAGTCAACTTCACCCTCACCGTGTGCTGGCGCACATCTGCTACAATCATCCTACAGTTTCCTGTCAGTGATCCATTTTCAACTATCAGTTTTCCACCCACCCTATGTTGCCCAAATTTTTCCTCGACTCATGTGATCCCGCACAGACCAAAGAAATGATCGCGACCGTCGGCAAGATCGATGGTCAGACCACCAACCCTACCCTCCTCGTGAAAAATCCCGAGGTACAAAAGTTCGTGGCGGGAGGCAAACGGATCAAGGAGTCTGACTTGCTGACTATATATAAGGAGGCGATCGTTGGGATCTCGCGCCTGACTGACGGTGCGGTATCTGTCGAGGTCTATGCAGACTGGCAAACATCGACCCAAGAGATGCTCAGGCAAGCTGAGGACATGTTCACCTGGGCGCCTCACGTCTATATGAAGTTCCCCACGATCCCCGCCGGCCTCCAGGCCGCGCACGAGTTCACCAGTCGAGGTGGACGGGTAAACATGACACTCGTCTTCGATCAGCTTCAGGCAGCCGCAGTGTACAGCGCCACACGCAACACGCACGCACCTGCATTTGTCTCACCTTTTGTGGGACGGTGGGATGATCGCGGATACCAAGGGGTCGATCTCGTAAAAAATATCGTCACCATGTATCGTGACTTTGACGCGCAGCTTCCTGCTGGTGAGTCACGGGTAAAGCCTCACCACGTCGAGGTGCTCGCTGCCTCTGTGCGTACGATGGATCACTTCTATGCCTCGATCGCCTATGGCGCTGACATCATCACCGCACCACTCACGACATTTCAAAAGTGGGTGGCCGAGGGACGCAAAGAGCCGACAGTGTTTACACCGAGCAACACTGCGCTCAAACCGCTCGAGTATCAAAAGCTCACCTATACCACTGAGTTTCAGACGTACAAGATCAATGACGACAAAGATGCGCTCCTTGCCCAGGGTCTGAAAAAGTTTGCAGATGATTGGAATGGAGTGGTGGAAAGATAACCACACGAGAGCAAAGCTAAGAGTTGAGAGTGTGGATGCGTTGAAACTATCTATCTGGTGTTGCTCGTGTTTCTGATTCTCCTATTTGACTTTCTCCCTTCAAAGCACTACGATTTGCACACAAGCTGATAGAGCAAAGAGATGTTGGTTAAACTTAATAATTGATACTTGAAAGTTATTTAGATATTAGATATTAGATATTAGAAATTTATTTCCCCCCTTATGCTCCACATCCCTCTCGACGTACCAAAAGAAAAGCACAGCATGTTTGCACAGCGTATGGACCAGATCACCTACGGCACAGGCAAGCTCTTTCTCTTTGCAGGTGATCAAAAGGTCGAGCACATGAATGACGACTACTTTGGCCCCGGTATCCATACCGACGATGCTGAGCCTGAGCACTTTTTCCGCATCGCATCGCGCGCCAAAATCGGCGCCTTTGCCTCACAGATGGGACTCATCGCCCGCTATGGAGGAGACTATCGAAGCGTCCCCTATATCATCAAGATGAACGCAAAGACCGATCTCATCAAGACTGCACAGCGCGATCCTCTCTCGCTCCAGTGGCAGACCTTTGAGCAGTTGATGAAATTTAAAAAGCTCTCGGGTCTGAACATCGTGGGTGTGGGCTACACTATCTATCCAGGAGGCGAGAACGAAGCACATCAACTGGCAGAAGCAGCGCGACTCATCTCAGATGTACACAGTGAGGGTATGATCGCCGTACTCTGGGCATACGCACGGGGCAAAGCAGTCTCAAATGAAAAAGATCCACACATAGCCGCCGGTTGCGCGGGAGTGGGTGCGTGTCTCGGCGCTGACTTTGTGAAGGTAAACCCTCCAAAGTCCGAGACGATGTCCCAGGGCGAAGCGCTGCGGGAGGCAGTAGCAGCTGCAGGGCGCACAGGAGTCATCTGTGCAGGTGGAGGCAATCAGTCGGTACCTGACTTTCTCCAGTCACTCCACGACCAAGTGCATATCGGAGGATGCCGTGGCAATGCAACAGGGCGAAATATCCATCAGCGATCAGTAGCTGAAGCTGTGAAACTCTGTGATGCGATACATGCCATCACCTGTCAGGATAAGTCCGTGAAAGAAGCGGTGAAAATAGCAACGACATAGAGCAAAGCAAGAGGTGGGGAGTTCATAAAGTTTATAGTATTTTCATGCCATCGTATTGAGCCCATGAAAAAATCGTTTAGGTTTATAGATCTTCTAAACTTTATAGACTTTATGAACTTTATGGACTTTACAAACTAGTTTTCCCCCATGCATACCCTCACCCAACACATCCTCAGCGCAAAGCATCGGGAGCCCGTATCTCCGAAGGGCTTTGCGCTCCTCATGAACACGATCGAGAACGCCTCGCGTATCATCAGCGCACACGTGAGAAAAATCGGCATCTCAGACCTACTAGGCGTGTCTGGCAGTGCAAATGCCTCAGGTGATCAAGTGAAGCGCATCGATGTCTACGCACACGAGCTCCTCACCCAAATGCTGTCAGAGAGTGGACAGGTGTCTACAGTAGGATCTGAAGAAGCCGAAGCACTCCTTTCTACTACCTATCCAGATGCTCCGTACCAGATATTTTTTGATCCCCTGGATGGATCATCCAATATCGATACTGGTGGATCACTTGGTACCATCTTTTCGATCTACCACTCATCAAGTGCACACAAATCAGCCAGCAATGTTTGTCATGCAGGCGAAGGCAGGAATCCAAAGCAGGAAAACGTAAATATAATAGAGTCACTCCCCCGCGGCATTGAACAGATCGCTGCTGGATACATCCTCTATGGATCGACGACGATCTTCGTCTATGCGACTGCTGAGGGTGTGCACGGCTTCACTCTCGATCCTTCGACCGGATGCTACCTCCTCTCGCATCCGGACATGCACTTCCCCGAGACACCCGCTGTGTATATTGCCAACGAAGCTAACTCCATCTACTGGGATGAGAAAACTACAGACCTGATCCATACAATGAAATCATCAGGGAAATATCGACAGAGAAATGCAGGCTGTCTCGTCGCGGACTTTCATACTATATTGATCAATGGAGGTGTGTTCCTCTATCCCGCTGACAAGAAGAATAAAAATGGCAAACTCCGCCTCATGTATGAGGTAAACCCAATGAGCTACATCGCTATCAAGGCAGGAGGTGTTGCGCGCTCAGGCGACCTCGACCTGCTTATGGTGCTGCCTTCGGAGCTGCATCAGAAGGTAGGGTTGGTGGTTGGAAATAGCATATCCTCATGAGTAATTGCTATTTTTGATCATTTAACCATCTGAAGGAATTGACTTCCAACTTGTTTCCCCATTTTTATCTTGGTATAGTGAGAATATATGGTAAACACGATTGCCTTACAAACTTTATAAACTCATATGCCTAAGCTACGCGTCGGACTCAATGGATTTGGCAGGATCGGACGGGCTTTCACCCGCATCGCGCTCGATCGGGATGATTTTGAGTTGGTTGCCATCAATACTCGCAAAGGAGTAAATGAGCTCATGGCATACCTCCTCCAGCATGACTCCACCTATCGCCGCTATCATCGCTCAGTCACCTATGATGAAAAAGGCCTGATCATCGATGGCACCCACATCGCATGCATACTCGCTGATAGTCCAGAGAACATCGACTGGAACGCACATGGCGTCGACGTGGTCGTCGACGCGACGGGCGCATTTACCAAGTCGGTAGATCTAGAAAAACACCTCAAAGGCACAGTCAAAAAAGTCGTCCTCACCGCACCCGCCAAAGACGACACGCCTACGGTGGTACTCGGAGTAAACGATACTGATCAGATCCTACGCGACAGTAAGGTCATCTCAAATGCTTCTTGTACGACCAACTGTGCCGCACCGCTTTTCAAAGTATTGCAGGATACCTTTGGCATCGTCCTCGGACAGATGACGACGATACATGCATACACACTGACCCAAAGTATGATGGATGATGCAAACAAAGAGATGGATCGCTCGCGCGCAGCAGTGCTCAACATCGTCCCTTCTACCTCAGGTGCTGCAAAAGCTGTAGTAAAAGTCATCCCTGCACTCCAGGGCAAGATCGAGGTGTTTGCCGTGCGCGTGCCTGTACCCGTCGGCTCCGCATCAGACCTCAGTGTCCTGCTCAGCCACCAAGTCACCGTAGATGAAGTAAATGCAGCATTCAAAAAAGCCTCTGAGACTACGATGAAGGGCATCCTAGGGTACTCGAGTGAGCTCCTGGTCTCCAGTGACATCATCGGCAATCCAAACTCATGCACCTTCGATCCGCTTTATACGAAAGTCACCGGTGGTCAGATGGTCAAGGTCTATGGTTGGTATGACAATGAGTGGGGATACAGCTCGCGCCTCGCCGATATGGTAGGAAGGATAGGGAAACTGATCACGTAGGAAAAGGAGTTTGTAATCTTTGTAGTGCCCGAAGCAATTTCTTCACAAATTCCTGTTCTACGGCAGTTATGATGTGTTTTTTATTCGAGGCTTCAGTTTGAGTCCCGCCTTGACGGGGCGAGTTAAGTCGAGGAGAAAAAATGCATCACAACTGTAATAATGAGCCAATTTAACATTCTCTATGAACATCACTTACATTGATACTGTCGATTTAAAACACAAAATCATCCTCGTCCGAGTAGATTTTAATGTCTCACTCGATGAAGCGAGTCACGCGATCGCAAACGACGAGCGCGTACGTGGTGCACTACCGACGATCAAGCACCTTCTGGCAGGTGGTAATAAGCTCATCATCTGCTCACACCTCGGACAACCAAAGGGATATGACGAAAGTGTCGGACTGGACAATGTCGCGATACGACTCCAAAAGTTCTTGGATGTAGATGTGACTTTCTACGACTATGATCCGACTCATCCTGCAGATGAAAACCTGAGCAGGTGGTCTGCGGCCATCAAGGCGCTCCCCTACCCCGCCGTCGCCCTCATCGATAATCTCAGATATTTTCCGGGTGAGAAAACAAACGATCCAGCTTTTGCAAAATCATTAGCCAGCATGGCAGAGGTGTATGTCGGCGACGCCTTCGGCGTCGCTCACCGCCCAGACGCCTCAGTCGTGGGTGTCCCTGCACTCCTCCCTCACTATGGAGGACTCCTCATGAAAAAAGAGATTGAGATGATAGGCGGACTCATACAATCGCCCAAACACCCCTTCATTGCAATCATTGGTGGCGCAAAAATCGAGACCAAGCTTGGTCTCATCACGAGACTTGCAGATCTCGCAGACCTCGTCCTCGTTGGAGGTAAGCTCGCCCTCGAATCTGGTCTCCCTGAGCATCATGCGATCGTAAAACCCATAGACTATATCTATGGTGAAGATAAAAATGCATATGACATCGGCCCCGCGACTATAAAAAAATACTCTGAAATAATCGCTTCTGCCAAAACAATCATGTGGAACGGACCCATGGGAAAAAATGAAGATCCTCGCTATGCCGGAGGTACGCGCGGAGTCTACGAAGCTATCGTCGCAAATGCGAGTGCCGTATCCATCATCGGTGGCGGTGATACGATCACCGCGCTCGCGGACGCGACACATCTCGAAAAGATAACCCATCTCTCTACCGGTGGCGGCGCCATGCTGGAGTATATCGAGAAAGGTACATTGCCCGGCATCGAAGCGTTGAGGTGAGTTCTTCATGTCATCTCGACTTCATGTCATACTGGCGGATGCCGGTATCTACTCACACACGCATGGATCTGGTGCCACGCACAGAATGACAGGTACGAATCCAGGTATCGGTTCTACCGCAGGAGCTCTACCACCCCATCTGCTAGCTCGGGAGAGTCCCAGGTCTGGGGACCACGCGCAGGATCAATCGCAGTCATGTCGCTCACACCGACCACCTTTTTCCCATCGAGCCAATAGAGCTTCAATGGAACGAGTGTATTCTGATTCCAAAAGTGCAGTATCTGTTTGTATGGAAATTGGAATATCATCCCATCAGCGCCACAGATATCCTTTTTTGAGGTGATGTTCATCAGACCATACGACTGCGTATCAGCAGTATCGGCAACGAGAAGGCGATAATTGAAAGTGGATAACTTATAGCTGATAACAGAATACGAACCATGATGTGTCTTGCACTTGTCCGGGCTCTTCGCATATCTAAAGTAGACCAAAACTATAATTACTCCAATCAAAACCAGTGCAAAATATTTTTTTACCATGATTCTCATTCTTCATTCTTATTGCTCAAACACATTATCCTGCTCCCATTGGATCCTCGCGTTCGCGAGGATGACAGGACTAGTAGTGCAAGTGTGAGTGTGATGACAATAATTGCTTTATAGACTTTATAACTTATAGACTTTACGAACTATGTTTCTTCCCTTTCCTCCACGGTGCTCGTTTCAGTATGCTCCCATACATACACCCATCGAGTGATATTTTTAAATCTGCAATTTCTTGTGTTGTGAGTGGTCGATCCATATACACTGTGTGAGCAATATCAGTGACGAGTGCAAAGGGCGTGCACTCATCTCCCTCACCCATCACAAATGCTCCAACACTCGCAAGATGATCGGCGATATTCATCCTAGTGACTCTGAGGTGGTGCTTGAATATGTCTGGCGTACCACGGTAGTCCTTCAGTGACTCAAATCCGCAATGAGATATAGCCTGTGCAGTCACTCCCCAGCGAAGGGGACGTGTGCAACTGTCAGACAAGACGACACCCAACTCACGTATCCCATCCCGCTTACGCAGATGAGACCAGATTTGCGCAGCTGAATCATACGCATCCCGTGGCCAGAGGATATAGTAGCCATCTCCATTTGACTCGTCGATCCCCGCGCTGGCGACGAGCATCGAGTTGGTGATCGTCATGCAAAATCCATACTTGTTCTCACTGGCGGGGATATAGAGATCTGCATAGTCTGGCACGAGTGCTTCTTTGTGTGATACTGCATCATGTCTGACATATGACCCTTCACAAATGGCAACAACTTTTGAGGTCACCACCAGCACTGACCCTTCAGAAAGCTTTGGAATATATCTATCGAGGATATCATTCATCACTGGTTTATCCACGGGACGGAGGGGGTGGGTTTTGATGGAGGCGACAAGCATGGGAGTATGATACAGGAAGTGCCAAACTTGTTTGTAACGTTTATAAGGTTTGTAAAGTTATAACGTCCAAAATCAGGAATTTGTCATCGCTGTATTAGTCAACTTTAGCAGTGAGTGGTTGTTGTCATTCTAGCGCATTTATCTCACTCTGTGTGATGCTGGAATCTCACACTTTGTTGCACACTGAGATCTCGGGTCAAGCCCGGGATTGTAATAGTCAATAATATCGGTGACAGAATCGGTGTTCGTCAAGT
>CAZUKL010000013.1:0-34375 GCA_964620925.1 uncultured Gammaproteobacteria bacterium
CCTTGGGTATGACTGGATACTACAACAAGTAGGTGAGGTTTATTAGGGATGGTATCACAAACTCCAAATACACAAATAAATTCCAATATTCAATTCACAAATAAAAAAGAGAATCCCTTAGTGCCGTGGGAGGGGGTCGAACCCTCATGAGTTATGCACTCATCAGTTTTTGAGACTGACGCGTATGCCATTCCGCCACCACGGCCAATTTATCTTACGAAGGCGGACAAGTCCGCCACCACGGCTATTAACGGCTATTATTCATCACTGCTTACTTTTCTAACTATATTTTCGATTGAAAGGGGTCCAAGCTCACCGACAGTGCTTGTATTTTTATCTGTTCTATTCTACCATGTCCTTGTTTTAGTTCGATCATACTCAACTATTTGCAGATATTAGTCATGCACTCATCCACAGGCCCAGAAAAAATTGCGCACATCAAACATCTCCGGGAGGAGCTTTACACGGCTGAAAAAGAACTTTTTGCCACGCTACACCGTGAGCAAATGGTTGAGGACCTGCATGTAGAGCGCGAACAAAAAGGTAGAAATTCAAATGTGACCGTGTTGATGATCGCATCAGTCTGCATGATTCTTTTCGTACTATCTGGTATTGGAATGCAGCCAAATATGAGTGAAAGCTATACCACAATCCCACCGACTATCCCACAACCGATAAATCCAGCTGACTGTGCTAAAAATGATGACGACTTTGATGCGTGTGTGGCTGGTCAACGACAAGGGAGTGGGTGTTCGTGGTATGCCACGTGTAGCAAGTGTATACCAGATGCAGATCGAGACAATCCTGCCATTTGCAATCAATAATCCATCTATGCGCATATTTATCACTGGCGGCTCAGGATTTTTAGGCATAAACCTAATTCGTTTTTTGTTGGAGAAGAATCATGAGGTGGTTAGTTATGACTTACTTCCATTTGAATATGTAGATTGCAAATCCAAAATCACCTCGATTGTGGGAGATATTCGGGATGTCCTAGCTCTACAAAAGGCAATGAAGGGATGCGACTCAGTAGTACATGCGGCAGCTGCGCTACCGCTCTACACAGATCACGATATATATACAACCGATGTGGAGGGAACCAAAAATGTACTTGAAACGGCACACAATCTCTGTATCACCAGGTTAGTTCATATTTCATCTACTGCCGTCTATGGGATACCAGATCACCACCCGCTTTACGAAACTGATAGATTGATCGGAGTAGGGAAGTATGGCGAGGCAAAAATAAAAGCGGAAACAGTTTGTGATGAGTATCGAAAAAAGGGCCTTTGCGTGACGATTTTGCGGCCAAAGTCCTTTGTTGGTCCCGAGAGACTTGGTGTTTTTGCTCTCCTGTATGATTGGGCGCAAAGCGGCCATGGATTCCCCATGATTGGAGATGGTAAAAATAGATATCAGCTGTTAGACGTAGAAGACCTGTGTGAGGCAATATTTACAAGTCTGGTGGTAGACCCAACTAAAGCAAACGATACGTACAATATCGGTGCTGCCGAGTTTGGCACGATGGGTGAGGATTATCAGTCTGTACTAGACGCTGCCGGGTTTGGGAAAAAAGTAGTGGCAACTCCTGCCGGGCCCATCATTTGGATTCTTCGAATACTCGAGCTATTAAAGCTTTCTCCGCTGTACAAGTGGGTTTATGAAACCGCTTCAAAGGATTCATTTGTATCTATCGAAAAGGCACAGAAAAATCTCAGTTTTTCACCAAAATACTCAAATAGTCAGGCTCTCTTGAGGAATTATGCATGGTATATCAAGAACAAGGAGCATTTCGATTTATCTACCGGAGTCTCTCACCGAGTGCCATGGAAGCAAGGCTTATTAACCGTAGCAAAACTCTTCTTCTAAGCTATATTTTTTTGAATATCATCACTTTTGGGTGATCGTAGACGGTAAATGATTCGTCAGCAGCATCATCAGGCAGGGTAAAGTGAAGGGGCCCCAATCGAATCTGTGGATACGCAGTAAACTCCTTTACTTTTACAAATCGAAGCTTCGAATCAATCAGATTGCGTTCAGCAAACAGGTCTTGATAATACTTGTTCATGGTGGGATAACAATGGAAATATTTTTCGCAGTCATGGAGCTTCTGCATTGGTGTATAGAGCCGATTTGAAGCGATGACGATGTATTGTGCCTCAGCTAGCTTGGTCTTCAGCACTTGCCACTTAGCCATATCGTCAGGCAACTCATAATTTGTCATCTCTACAAACTTAAAGGAACCGCCATCTATCGGCCTGTCATCCCAATGCTCGACAGCAATGGTGCTTCCAGGTGGAATATGTGCGAGTGCCCAGTCGTGAGCGCGTTGGCGAGTGTGTGATTGGCTATAAATATTTACAAATCCCAAAGTCCATACACACGCCAGGATAAATACGATCATCGCCAAAATTCGGATCCATTTATTTGGGAAAGCGAGCAATATGTAAAGGCCATATCCTGCAAACAGGGCAAATAGAGGATAGAGTGGCAACATGTAACGCATAAACTTGACAGCACTCATGCCTATCACGAGAAAATACAGGAGATTGACCAGCGTAAAAAAAGCCAACAATGATGAGGGATTTAAAACTCTATTTCCAGCATGTGGCATATGCCATTTGTCTTTTACTAGGAGCACAAATCCAATACAAGAAAATACAAATATACATGGCCCTAAGCCCCAAAGGTATATTTGACTTATATAGTAGATATAGGGTGTTGTTCCTACGTATTGGAGTGTATAGGGGAAAACGTATGCGTTCTTGTTCATTTGAGCTTGCTCAAGAGTATCGAGAATATATCTTTTACTAAAAATTTCACTCATCAGCTTGGTGACAAATCTTGGAGGGAGAGTCGCTGTTGAAACAGAAGCTGGATTGCGAATAAGCCTCAAACGGTCCTCGACCATTTCCACACTTACTTGCTGTGAATCGAAGGGGATGGTGTGGGGGAGAATGGATGCGAAACGATACGCATATGGCATAGTGAGCGTATGCGTCAATATAAATGAGGCTCCAAGTACAACGAGCAGTGCAAGCAGCCGTCGCACATGCACTCGTCTGATCAGGAGCCAGGCAGTAAGAGCAACCATCACACCAATAAAAAATACCAATGCAGTAAACTTTGAAGCAAATGCAGCTCCATATGCCATACCGCCAAATATGATGAAGGTGTAGTTATTGTTCCTAATAAATCTGAATACAAAATACATGCCCAAGGTAATAAAAAAGGTCATGAACACATCTACTACGAAGAAATGTGTATTTTGAATCGGGAAGAACGAAAATGCATACATGGCAACGGGGAAAAGCCACACATTCTTTTGTTTTGGCCAGCAGAGTTTTGATATTGCAAATATGATGCAGAGTGTGCCCATGTCAGTGAGTATCGAAAGGGTGCGACCAATGATCAATAGCCCGTCGTATGAACTCATTCTTGCGCAAACATGTGAGGTGAGGTCACAGATCTTCCACGCAAACGATAAGAGATAAATAGGAAGCGTACCGTAGTTAAAAAAATCAGGATTCGAGTTTCCTGGAGCCAGGAGACGATCTGAAACCATGATCAGCATGCGCTCGTCAGGATGGAGGTGAGCGCCTTGGTCCCACCATATGCCGTAGAATCGCAATGAAAGTCCCGCAAGAAGGACTACCAGTAGAGGCATGTGTTTCTTCAAGCTAAGTAGTAGTTGGATGAGTTTATACATGGTGTGCATCCTGGACTACTGCATCAAGTGCTGATTGGAGATCATCAAATCGATGAGCGTAGACAATAAAGGACTTGTCCAGTGGATTTGCGACCCAAAATATTTTTGCTTTGGTATGAGCAGCGAGATATTCAACGATGCTCCAGTTATCCTCAATATAGTAGTCAAGCTGCAATTCGTTCACTTTTTGAGCTTTAAATAAGTGAGGTTGTTGGTCATTGATATTCTGATAACATGCCTTGAATATGCTGTTTGCTCCATATTTTGATTTCCAACGCTCAAAAAGACCCGTGAGACAGCGAAATCGTGCCGTAATAACATACGCTTCAAACCTATTTTTTTTGCAAAAATCACTAAATTTATCCATTGAGACAGCTGGATAAATGCTAGTGTAGTGAATAATTTTCCATATCTGTTTCATCACGTTGCTTCGGGGGATATAAAATGAGACGGTCTTAGATTTGGTACGGATATGCGAGAGGAGATGTGTGACGGGACGAAGAGAGCAAAATGGATTGTACAGAAGCACTCCATCAAGATCAAAGCCAACTTTGATAGAGGGGCGTTTTGTTTGCACTGGCATAGGTAGTAGATTATACTAACAATTGTCAGTATACAAACCACAACCATGCTTCCAGTCATTTTCTCAACACCCTATTTCACCTTGTACACGTACGGGTTGTTTGTGTTTGTGGCTCTATTTGTATTTTTATATTTCACCTGGCGCTATTCGCGACTGACTCCAGAGCGAGAAGAAGTTGTATTTGACGTATTGGTGCAGGCGGGGCTCGCAGGTCTTTTTAGCGGAAGGCTGGCATATGTCTGGATGCATTGGTCAGATTTTTTGCAACGCGGCATCAGTTCTATCGTTGCTCCTCATATATACCCTGGGTTTCAAGATTCTGTAGTATTTGCGACATTTCTCCTTGTTTCTTCTGTCCTTTTTAAGCGAAAACGGGTACCTGTTCTTCTGCTCCTCGCACATATGTCTATAGCTCTCTGTGCGAGCATGGCTATTTTGAGTATTGGAAATTGGTTTGCTGGCTCTGTAGTAGGCACCATCACTACTTTTCCATTGCGGATCAAATATGCAGGGTACGATGGCCTTAGGCATCTGCCAGGCATGTATAGTGCGCTTTACTTTGCTCTGTCAGCGTACCTCCTACACATGGTTCTCATGTATGCCAGACAGCAGAAACACTTGTTTGGTGCGGTGACTGGTCTGGTGATATGGCTGTTTGGATTTGGAAAGGTTATTTTCCTCCCCATCACCGAAGTGTCGATCTATTATCTGACGGGGACAGAAAAGGTATTTGATTACGTTCTAATTGGTCTGATGCAGTTGACAGGGTTGGGCATGTTGCTGTACCATCTCAAGCTGTATTTGACAAAATTGCGCACTAAATAGTGCAAACCATTATGGATAAAATATTTTTAGAAAAACAAAAACTTCATCTCCTGGCCGATAAGGAGAAAATCATCAATCAATTGGGGGTTTTAAAGTCTGCTGATCCATTTACGGATCCTGATCATGCCACAGACAATGCGTCCCCAGACACTGATGCGCGTGAAGAGATGGGTCATCTGGCGGTCGAAGCAACATCAGACGATATTTCCAAACGATTAGTTCTCATCAATGCAGCTTTAAAGCGAATTGAGAAGGGAACATATGGAATTTGTATCAAAACTGGCAAAAAGATACCAAAAGCACGCTTGATGCTGGTCCCTGAAGCTGACTCAGTAGTCGCTTAGGTTTGCGCCGATCTACCAGTTCGACTACACTGTGTGCTATGCGTGTACCACTCATCATTGCAGCTTCCATTTTGATCATCATCGTTCTGGCGTTTACTTTTAAGGAGGCATACTCAAAATCACTGTATGTAAGAAAAAACAGTAGAGTGTATGTGGGGATCTGGCTCGGAAAGGATGCATATGTTGTGTCAATCTCCCAAAATATCGGTCAGTCTCATCTCCTGTATTATCCCCCAGAACAAGAAGTCGTCATACCGGGAGGTCTCAAGACATATAAAATAGGGGCATTGGGGAAGCTGGCTCAGCTTACTGGAGACAACAAACTTTTTAAAAAAGCACTGAGTCAGATAAGTAGTCTACCCATCGATGAGTCGTTGTATCTTGATAAAAATGAAGTCTATTATGAGGGGAGCAAGGTGGAGGAGAGGAGTATTGGAAGCATAGCCAGTGAGATGCGCAGCGCTCTTTGGTCCCTCAAGGGAACCACTCTGATGAATAAAGTCTTTTTGTACCAAAAATTGGGCAATATGCGAGGCTCAAACACAGAACTCTATGTGAAGTTCAAACCAGACCCTGTTGGCATGTATGATAGAGAGTTTCGTAGCGAGAAACGACTAGTGCAGATGATCCACTCAAATACCCTGAATACTGCCGTTTTTTTATCAAAACTGCTTGAAGGAGTAGGCATCCGCGTAAGTGATATTGGAAGTCAGCCGCCCACTGGAGATGGGGGAGAGTGTCAGGTCATTGAGCGTGATAGTGAGCAAAGCGCGACCTCAAGGTATATTGTCGAATACTTTGGTTGTACATACAGGCAAGGAGATACAGGACTCTATGAGGTACAATTTATCCTGAGTAAACGACTTGTAGATGAGTGGAAGCTCTAAATATATGATATTTATACCATGGCTACTCCTGATAGGAATCATTTCTTTCATTTGGGCTCTCTATGGCATGGGAGATCACATTCGAAGGCATGCGCGACATACTGATCCAGACAAGTCAAACAGGATAGAACACAAAGAAAACCCAGTAACCATCGATAACGAGGGGACAGTGATCCAACTATAACCCCAGGTTATTCTTCTTCCTCCTCTTCTTCAGTCTCAACCCCAAGCAATGTTTCATCTTCACCTTTCTCTTGTGCTTCAAGCTCGCTGGTAAGTCCATCTTCAAGCTCATCAGTTTCTTTTTCTTCAGTCTCAACCACGGGGTCAGCACCATCAATGGGCAGTTCTGCCGCCGCCTCTGGCTTTGTTTTTTCGAGCAAATCACTCTCATCTTCAGATTGTTGTTGAGCCATAACCCGTGCAACTGAGCCAGGTATATCGAGTGGAAATGAAATCATTTTTTCTACCTTTTTCCCCTTCAGTTTTTCACGAATAAATACTGACACTTTGTTCATATTTGCCTCATGAATATAGGTCTCATACTGACTTTCATGCTCGATAAAGTAAGTGAGCCGCATGCCAACATCGTCAGGCAATATGCCAACATACTCATCCGACATCGTTCTGATTTCTGCGTGACGCTTACGTATCGTTAATATGACTTTTTCTCCTACAACAAGCTTGGCAAGTACGTTTCTCGGACCTAATTTATTGACTGACACTGACTTTGTTTTGCCGGGAAGTTCCACAAAAATATTTGGATCAAGATCAACCTCTTTTGGATTTGATGAAGAAGTGTCATTTGAAAGTCCACAAACTTCTATTTTTTCCAAGTACTCAATCGCAATAAAGTTTTGAGGCTGTAGAGCAATAACTTTCTTATAAAAACGATGTGCATCATCAAGTTTTTTTAGCTGAAATGCTGCAAAGCCACTGCGAAGGAGGGCAGGGACATTTGACTTATCAAGATCAAGAATGCGGGAATTTAGATCTAAGGCTTCAGACCAGTTTTTTTGCAATGCAAAATCAACCGCACTTTTCTCAAGGTTTGATAGATCATTTGTATTCATAAGCGAAAGTAGTATAACTATGTCTTTCTGGTTGTCAACGCCAGAAATCGATAGGGGAGAGGGTGTAATCTTTCATATTTGGCTTGTACGAATCAAAACACTTAGTACAATGAAGCTACCATGGGTTCATACACTTCTCGATTGCTCTCGTTCTCAAAGCGAACTAGGATGATTTTGGCCACACTTGCCTCAACGAGTGCGTTTTTTGTGGCTATATCTATTCCATTTTCATTTCTATTCTTCGTCATCTCTATCCTCGGACTAGTTATCTACATCTTGACCTGGTATGGGCTCAAAGATCAGCTCGAAGGGAAGGAGTGGTATATGCTCTTTGTCACCCCAGTACTCTGGACTGTTATATGGTATCTTTTTTACTTTCTGACTCCAATTCGTTGGATTAGCCGACTCAACGCGCTTGTCGCATACGTGGTCATGTATTATGCGATTCTGTCGACCAATAACATCCTAAACGTCGCAAAATCTCAGTCACTCCAACTCCTGCGAGTAGCAAGAACGGTAAATCAAATCATACATATTGTAATGGCGTACTTATTTTGCTTGGCGCTATTTGCATTTGAACTGCACTGGTTTCTCAATTCTTTCCTCATTTTCTGCTATTTTAGTTTTGTATATGTGCAGTTTTATTGGTCACACTTTGTAGGAGGGGGGAGTAGAGGAGGCATATCATTTCAGTCGCCAAGCGTCCTGACCTCGGTGCTTGCATCCACCTTTGCCACCTTGTTATTTTTTGTGCCTATTTACTCCCTTGCGCAGAGGGCAGCATTACTTGCAGGATCTACCTATGTGCTTTCTGGCCTTTTGGTGGTGCATATACAGGATAAAGTGTTTCCCACCTACTATCGGGAGTTTATCATTGCGCTGGCAATCATAATCCCTGCACTGTTGCTCTCTATCCAATGGATTGCCTGAGCCAGAAAGGGGAGGATAGAGGATATACCCTATAGTTATTTACTATTAATTTGTGGATAACTCTTGGGAAGAGAGTAGTGGTCAAAAGCACATCGCCTCATATTGAACAGAAAGATCTACGCGCGCAATTCTCCTGAGCAAGCACACAGACATCTTCATAAGCGATTCCAATCATCTTCACACTACACCCGCTAGGGAGGTGTCCCATGAGTGAAAGAGTGAAGCTAAAAAATGTCGTAATATGTATATCTTGCGAAGTATAATCTAATAGAGAAGCGGAGTGTCCAAAATCGTCAATTCTTATAAAAACCATTTTTGTGCATATATTCTCTATCGGAATTTATTGGGACTATTATTGTGCTTATACCCTCTTTTTCTGTCTGGAGCCATTTGAGCTGTTTTGGCACTTTTATGCTGCATACACATCGTGTGAAAATGCTTATTGGTCATGTTTGAGCGTACACCACTCCCCCACCTGTAACTAAGTACAAAAAGGGGGTACGGGCAGATTGTAATAGTCAACCAATTCGATGTCGATTATTTGCAATCTCACCTGTCTACTTGTCCGCCTAGCTGCGAAGCTGCTGGCGGGTCATCCTCGTGAACACGAGGATCCAATGGTATACACATGACTGATTAGGTATTTGGCGCCTTTAGATCCCCGCGTTCGCGGGGATGACATGCAGAGAAATTTGACACTGTAATAATTGACTATTACTAGGATGATAAGGGTGAGCATATATTTGATATATAGGATATATAAGTAGCTTATATGAAGAAATAAATACATTGAACGAAAATCATACTTAAACACATTATGAAGCTATAGAATGATAAAGAAATAAGCAAATTCGAACAAAAAACTCCAATTACCAAGAGATTCTTGTAGAAATTTCACAGAATAAGTCTCTATGCCCATGGTAGATGACGTGATCATCGCGATGCTCAACTAGGTTAAAAGTAGTTTGCCCCCAATATGTATAGCGAAATCGCTGAAGAATTCCTAGTTGCAAATGAGGATGTGATTGGGGTTATTTCTGATCCGTCTTTACCGTCTTTGACGTCTCAATAATGATCTTTTTCAGCTCTTCAAAATTGCCAAATCCAGATAGGGGTTTGCCATCTATATAGAATGAAGGGGTTGAATTGAGATCTGATGCGGTACCTGAAGCGATATCGCGCTCGATTTTTTGTACTACGAGGGATGATTTCATATCACCCAAAAACTGTTCTTGATCTAGGCCGAGATCTTTTGCATAGAGAGTAAAGGTATCGGCGGGATTGTCCGAATTGGCCCATTGTTCCTGATTTTTATACGCCACATCTATAAATTCATAGAATTTGCCTTGCAGACCTGCTGCCTCAGCAGCTTGGACAGCGACCTGAGCATTCTTGTGAATATTTCTCAAGGGAAAGTGCTTGTACACAACGGTGTACTCTGTATTCATAATCCGGGCAAATTCACTGTCTTTTTTGAGCTCAGATTCAAAGTACTCGTGTACTGATTTGCATGCAGGACATTGGGGATCTGCATACTCAGTCAATATTCGTTTACCAGTTCCCTTCGTGTGATCTGGTATCTGTGCGGAGTTTGTGGCAACTTTTTCAATTCGTGCCGCTTCTGGGAAGTAGGTTTTTTTTACTGGATTGGTCACTGTGTAGCTCGCGTAGAGAAATGCGACAAGGAGTACAGTAGCTATCCCAAAGATGAGTTTAGTATTCATAGACTGACATTATACAAAAACCCACGCCTAAAAAACAGCGTGGGTGAAATTCGACCAAATAAAAAAATTGAGAAAACGATATTATTTCATTTTATCGTAATCCTCCTTACTCACGAAACGGGTAAGGTTGCGTCCATCAGTCGTTTTGCCACGCATGGCAAAACGAATCTGCTTCTTGCCATCTTTTGTGACGCGCTCGTAGGTTGTTTTCTCGACATTCTTTTCATCGAGCATAACTTCCTTGCGGAGCTTAACGTCATAGAATTTGATCATAGTGTATATTCACCTCCATTCAAATAATGAGCTCATTGTAGGGGTACTCAAGCTCAAAAGTCAAGCTGAGCGTGATGTGGCGGAAGATATGTGCGACTTTAGCATGATATAATAGTCCAAATCATATGTTGATCGACGAAGCAACAATCAAGGTAATCTCAGGAAGCGGTGGCGACGGCCGTATCGCGTACTATATCAACAGAGGAAAGCCCTGTGGGGGTGATGGTGGACGAGGAGGTAATGTAAGTGCGTTGATCAATCCCCAAATGACCTCTCTATTGCCTTACGTCGAACGCAAGGAGCGAGAAGCAGAATCGGGCGGAGGTGGAGGCACGTTCAACAAAAGTGGCAGAAATGCTGACGAGCTCGTACTCTATTTCCCTCCTGGTACCCACTTGACTGACCTTGAGACTGGTGAAGTGATCGAGCTCACCAGTAGTGAAACGCCTGTACAACTTTGCCGAGGGGGCAACGGTGGCTGGGGCAATGCAACTATAAACTTATCAAGTAATCACCTCTTTGACAAAGCAAATCCTGGACAAAAAGGTCACACCAGGCAGTTCAAAGTAGCCATGAAGCTCATCGCAGACTTTGGGTTCGTGGGCTTTCCCAATGCGGGCAAAAGTAGCCTTCTCAACGTCCTCACTGCAGCACAAGCGCGCGTGGCTGACTATCCATTTACGACGCTCGAACCCAATCTAGGGGTGCTGTATGGCAATCATGGCTATGTGAGACGTGTGCTTGCGGATATTCCTGGCTTGATCGAAGGCGCATCAGAGGGCAAAGGCCTCGGAGTGAAGTTTTTAAAGCATATTGAAAAGGTTTCTATCATCCTCCACTGCATCAGTTGTGAATCTGCAGATCCCCTAAAGGATTACCACGAGATACGAGCTGAATTGGGCGCATACAATCCTGCACTTTTGCAAAAAGAGGAAATTGTTCTTTTGACAAAATCAGACCTCATCGCCGATGACAAAAAAAGACTAACAAAGATCAAAAAACAACTTGCACCAGTAGCAAAACACATCATAGTGTGCAGTATCGTAGATGACAAATCGATACAGGATATCGCAGATATACTCATTTCAGATCGTTCCTGAGCCTCAAAAACCAAAAAATTATTTTGGCCCCAACATCAGATATTTCTCCACACCAGGATTTTCAATATAGATCCGCCTATCTTGCTCAATGAGATCCTCAAATTTTTCGAGTGCCTCGATAAGCGCAGATGGAGACTCAACTATCTGAAGTACTCGGAGTTCATCCGGACGGATACGCATATTGTCTGTAAATGACTGGATCACGTTTCCCCAAAAGCGACCATAGAGGATGATTGGTTTATGGTATCCAAAATACAGACGTGCCACGACCCAACACATGGCAAACTCACTGATGGTGCCTGTGCCTCCATTAAAAAAAACATACGAGTCACCAAGTTCCATCAACTTTTTGGTTCTATCAAGGTAGTTTTTCTCACTAAATACCTCATCTGCGCTGACTGTATGTTCTTTGCCCTCAAAAGTGGTGGCAAAATCTGGTTCTAGATAGACTGCTTTAGTCTTGCCTCCTCCAGCTGATGCGCCAGTCGTAGCCGCCATCATGATACCCGGCCCTCCTCCATCAACTACAGTGAGCCCCTCTTTTGCACAGGCCATGGCAGCATGATACGCCTCCTGATAGTCCGAATTACTCTTTTCGAGGACTGCTCCTCCGAAGAAAGTGATGGTTTTGATCGTATTCATAAGAGAAAGGACAATTGATTATAAAGCTATAAAGCTATAAAGCTATAAAGCTATAAAGCTATAAAGCTATCATGTTCAGAGCATTGCAGCATTACAAACCTTATAGCATTATGAACTTTAAAAACATTACAGCATTACAAACTTTACAGCATTACGAATTTTCTGGTTTCATAGCTTGTGTGTCCCGATCCAGTCAGCTTTGAGTCTAACTCTTTCCTCTGGTGATAGCAAGTACTGTTCGATCCCAGCCACCACGCGCTTGCGGGTAATCTCCCCCAGCACCACCGCCGCACACACAGAGATGTTGAAGGACTCTACAAACCCAGACATGGGTATATGAAGGTGGTAATCGCTTTGAGACGCCATAAACTCACTAATTCCCGCATGCTCATTGCCAAATATAAGGGCTATACGCGGGCCCAAAGTAGGAAATTTGGTATCATACAGGCCTATCTGACGATCTGGATACAGACTGGTTGCGAAAAGAGTGTACCCATCAAGCTTGAGTTGCTTCACACACTCCTCACTTGAGGCAAAAGTTTTGATCGTGAGCCATTTGTTTGCACTTGACGAGGATACCTTTCCTACCTTTTGAGGGCTGTATTTGAGACGCTTCTCAAATATGAAATATGCTGTTTGGAAGCCAAATCCATCCATAGTACGTAGCACTGCAGCAGCGTTGTGGGGGTCTTGGACATCTTCTAAGACGATGATCCCCTGCTGCCGACGTGATAGCACAGAATCGATTTTTGAGGCGCGTGAGACGGTCGTCATATGCTCATATGATAGCGGAAAGCCAGATAAGTATTGCATTCAACTTCGTGGATGGTATGATTACTCACATGTCACGAGTCATTTGTCCACAAGCCATGTGCATGATGATGCCTTCCCTAACCGGGAGGTGACATATCTATTTGTCATCCAGCCTCCCGGCAACGGGAGGTTTTTTATTTATTACCTATTTTTTCTATGACCACTTATACTTGTGCGACGATCATCAACGACTGTCGAGATAGCGCTACGGCAAACCGTGAGATCAGTCGCGTACGGGCTCTGACAGGCATATTCCCCTCATTTGTAGGAATTGGTGACTTTGCTGAGCTTGAGGGTGCCGGGAATATCATCGACACACTGGATGCATTTACGGGACGTCCGGGCATCATCATCGCCAATGCAGCTCCCCGTCATGGCAAAGGAAAAAAGTACCCAAACGGTACTCCCTTTTGTTACTTTTATGTTGGTGAGACGCTGGTGATATCATCCATACAAGGATCAATGCTCTCGCTGATTAAAAAATTGAGGCTCAGTAGAGCCTTAAACCTAGTAGACATCCCCACTGTATGTGACGCAATGGTAGCGAATGGCAAACTTACATCTGCTCAAGCAGATCAAATCGCAGGGAGTCAATATCGAAGTTTTGATTTTGAGCCACGACTTGCAGGGTGGCTGGTAGACGGTTTGACTATCCCCTCCTCTACTCATTCATTTGATACGTTTGCTGAGATTGAAGACCTAGGACATGTGGTGTGGCTCGTCGATAACTTTGGCAATTGCAAGACAGCAATATTGCCTGAGGAGATTGGGTTTGAAGAAGGAAAGAAAATTCAGACACATTTTGGGTTAGCGACTATGTATAGACAGTTGAGAAGCGTGCCAGATGGTGAACTTGCGCTGACGACCGGCAGCTCGGGATATGGTGCCGATAGATTCATCGAGCTGGTCATCCAAGGTCAGTCTGCTGCCAAAAAGTACGGGATCGAGGTGGGGGCGAAGATATTGTAAAGTCCATAAAGTCTGTAAAGTGACCCCGCTGGGTCATCCCGATAGTATTGTCCATTACAGGAATGACAGAAGATTTGTCGTAACTGTAAAGGCGATGTATTGACCTGTCGCGTTAGTGTTTATTTAGAATTCGACATTCTTGTAGAAACATAAGCTAGCATATACACATATCTGTATTAGAATAGAACCACTTTATGGGGAAAGAAGGAGCTTATCCAGAAAATCATGTGCCGAAACCTACAGATGTAATAAATCTAGTGTGGGATTTGGGTAGTGGTGGTAAGCTTGCTCACATGAGATCAGTTCAGGCACTCGCGCTGTTGCGTAGATATGGCCAGTTGCCATCTGATGACAAGCTTGAGTGTCTCTCTGTGCCTGGCAGCAATTATCTTACAAATCCTTATGCTTTAGGATTGATGGGAGACAAAGACTTCAGCGCACCACAACATACTGTGCCTTGGCTGAATGAAATGAGAGAACTGCATCGTAATATGCAGAGCCTTTATACAGATATAGAAGGATACTACACAGTGGCTGATCAAAAGTCATTTCCAGAAATTTTTACTTTGGCTGCACAACATAAACTTGCCACCATGATGGCGCTTACATTGCAGCTATGTTTTGATGCACATGCAGGTGGTAGGCCAATACCTCTAAATTATGTCTCACCCACATTCAAACAGAGAGGTCCTGCCATTGATAGATTTGTGAATCTGGGTGCAGTATATCAGAGCTCCCATGAAATAGCCTTTCATCCCATTTATGGACTGCCTCAAAGAAGCGAACCAGCTTGTTTGAAAACTTTATGTCGATTTCCGACGATTGCATTATTTTATCAAAGTCAAAATATAGTGCAGACCGAATGAGCTAGGTGTAATGCTGATCTGAAGGTTATTGATTGAGGGAGAAGCGCCAGTTCATCTCCACGACAGAGATGTTGATGGGTGTTTGTAGACCACGAGACTTTTTGAACGAGGCATACGACGAGGTAAGCGCAGCGAGAAGCTGCTCTTTTCCCTCAGGAGGGAGCGAGCTGGTGCCGATCTGTAGGTATACCTCCATAGGCATTACGTTCAGTGTCATATGATATGGACTCGCAAAGATGCTCACTTCGTCTAGAGGTCGCTTTATAGCTTCAGAGGCAGAAATTGCAAAATGATTCATAAGCTCTCTGACCAAGGCATCGTCAAACTGTGCTTTGTCGTATTCGATATGGATAACAGGCATAAGTGGTATAAGTAAATTAGGCACGAGGAAAGAGTGGGGAGATCTTTGCGATTTTGCCACTGGTCACTTTTTGGATGGTTTCACCTACCTCAGGCATATAGGGCATAAGCTCTGAACCTATCGTATTGAGCTGTGCGAGCACATCGACCATAAACTCTTTGCGTTCGTCTGCGGACTTTGCCCAGGGCTCGTACTCATTGAATGATTTGTTGATAGTTTTTATTTGCTCCCAGAGCGTTACGAGACGGGCCTGGTAGTCAAACTCAGGCAACACATAGGAATTCAGTAGAGCAGTATGTAAGGAGTCAGAATGTAAGTTGGCAGACTGTAAGGTATTTGTTTGTATGAGATCTCTCCGCCCTCGCGCTTCGCTTGAGGAGTCGAGATGACCATTAGAAAACACGCTTTTGATCTCGATCTCGTCTTTGGCGGCGATGGCACAAGTGCGACTGATGAGGTTGCCCAGCTCATTTGCTAGATCGGCAGTGTAAAGCTGATCCATACGCGTCTCACTGTAGTCTCCGTCATCATGGGGAGGGATCTCTCGGCTCAGGTAGTAGCGTGTGGCGGCGATCCCATGATCTTTTACCAGCGCAAATGGATCCACGACATTGCCCAGTGTTTTGCTCATTTTTTGACCGTTGCTGGTGATGAATCCATTGGTAAATAGGTGTGTGGGGAGAGGTAGTCCGGCTGACTGTAGCATAGCGGGCCAGTAGATACCATGGAACTTTATGATATCTTTACCTATCGAATGACAACGTACGTCTGAGGCTTCCCAATAGGATTTGTACCTACTCTCATCCTCGCTCCCATAGCCAAGTGCCGTGATGTAGTTCGTGAGTGCGTCGTACCAGACATACATGCGCTGGGAGTCGTCACCAGGCACGGGTATCCCCCATCCTTTGACGCGGGTGGCAGGGCGCGATATCGAAAAGTCCTGCAACCCCTTTTTGACAAAGTTCAGAAGCTCATCCCGTCTGTAGGTGGGATATATGGTAAGTTTGCCACTCTCCAGTAGATCCTCGAGAAAGGTCTGATATTTTGACAGGGCAAAAAAGTAGTTTTCCTCCTCCACTATCTCGAGCTTGCGGTTGTGATCGGGACATATGTTATCAGGGAACGCTCCATCCTCATAAAATGTCTCACATCCCACACAGTAGAGCCCTGTGTAGCTTTTTTTATAAATATCTTTTGCACTGAGGCTCCAGAGCTTTTGACAGCCGAGGGCGTGCGCGGGTGAGCTGGTTCTGATGTAGATGTCACTGGTGATCTGGTACTCACTGAGGAGTCGCTGAAATACCGACACTTTTTCATCCACAAACTCTTGGACTGATTTACCTGCCTTTTCAGCTGACTCGACATTTTTGAGCGCATTTTCATCTGATCCTGCGATAAAGAGGACTTCGTGACCACTTGCACGGAGGCTCCGCGCAAGGACGTCTGTTTGGACGTATCCGAGCGCATGGCCAATATGTGGGTTGCCATTTACATAGGGTATGGCGGTGGTGAGGAGGACGCGGGACTTTTTCACAGCTAGATTATACATCGCCTTATCTTTTCTTGTGTTTGGTTGTCGGGGTAGCGTGAGGCTGCTTGTGATGCTTTATCATGTAGATGAAAAATGAGCTAATAAATGCAAAGAAGCTACCACCAATGATATGTACTACACTGCCAGTTTTGAGCCCCAGTATCACTTTCAGCACGCCCTCAACTATATACACGATAAAGGTGAGTTTTATAGCCCACTCACTCCGTTTGAAAAAGAGATAAGGAATGAGGGTAACCGCTGCGAGTTCGATGAGAGGAAGCAGAATCCCCACCAGCGACACCAACATATTTGATGCACCTGCCAACGTAAACAACACCGCAGCTCGTTTGAGTGGGTCTGCAAGGATAGACAGTACAAAAAGCAGATTGGTGCTTGCGACGAGCGCATATACTCCTCCCGCAACCCTCCACCAATCGATCTGCCAGGCATCGGACTTTTTAGATGTGTGGACCATGCAGTGCTAACAATAGCATACACGAGCCTGGGGATGCAAGCCATTTTGTCGAGATGGCACTTGAGAGGCATCAAATGCAAGGTACTATTAGATGTATGGCTTGGAATAGACATCAAAAACTCAAAGTAACCGTATTTGTAGTGGTAGTTCTGGTGACCACTCTAGTTTCGCTTGTGGTACGGAAAGGGCTCCAGTTAAAAACTAAGGTAACTAAGCACGCGGCAGCGACGAAACGAGAGCTGCACCTCATAAAACCAGCGTATGGCATAGTTGATGTCAGTTTGCGCGAGCATCATGAATTGATTGTGCGGTACTTGGAACGATTTTGGGTTCCTTTCACACCCTGGCTGACGAGCAAAGCTGATGCAGACTTGACGACTATAGATACTGAGCTTCAGGGAGAGTACGCCAAAAAGTACACCACTACCCTATCCCCTATATTAGACATAGAAGCCAAGCTCTCGCATCTGTTGGGCGAATACGAAGGCGCGGACTCGGTGATATTGTCTGAAGCGCGTAACTACCTCGCTACCAGAAGTGCCGATATACAAGAGATCAAAGGTATCGAAGTGGCTGATTCGGTGGCGCTCGATAAGCTACTTCTCATCTCTCATGAATTGGAGATGCAGCTAGATAGATTTCAGTCTGCCGTCCTGACTCAACGTCGCTCCGAATTTTCTGATTTACTTGCTACGATCGCGAGCGACATTGACTCATTTATACCCTTTTTTAAAAAGCGAGCAGGCCAAGAATTCCAGATAGAGAGGTTGGTCGAGGCGCGGACACAGATCGCCACCATCCAAAAACTACAGCCTGACATTGAAGGACTCAATATCATTGAAAAGCAGGTAAAGACTGAGCTGTATCCTCTGCTGGCCAATGCACAAATCAGCCGGGATGTGATCCTGCAGCAGGAGCAAGAAGAGTATCGAAGGAAGCTGGCGGATCTTGCCAAAGCCCAGACCTATATACCCGATGCGCCTACAAAAGAAGGAAAAGTGATCTTTGTCAGTCTTGCTACACAGCGGCTATATGCATATGAAAATGGCGTCTCAATATTTTCGTACCCCGTACCCGTGACAACCGGAAAAAGTAATCATGCCACCGTGACTGGGGAATTTGCGATTTTCCAAAAGAGCACAGACTTTACCATGAAGTCTCCATTTCCAGATGAACCCTACACCCTATTTGTCAAATATTGGATGCCGTTTTACAGTGGATATGGGCTCCACGATGCGCCGTGGAGAGGGTCATTTGGCGGGCAGGAGTTTGGGTACAATGGCACTCACGGGTGTGTCAATATGCGTGAGGCAGAAGTAGCTAAACTTTTTGAGTGGGCACCTATCGGGACGAAGGTGATCGTACAGTAGTACGAGCGCAAAGTGCAAAGTCAAAAGCGTAAAACGGAATTCAAAACCCCCTCCGCAAGAATAAATCTACAATTTGCAATTTACATTGCCCAAACAATGTCAATGGAAATTAGAATTGATACTAATTGCAGATTGTAAATTGCAGATTTGCCCTACACCTCCCCCCCTATCTTCTGTGCGATCAGGAGGATGAGCTCCTTCACTCCCCCACCATCTTTGGCGCTCACGTAAACGGGATCGTAGCGTCTCGTCATGGCCTGGAGCTGCTCCACGGGAATGGCTGCGGGTAGATCGATCTTGTTCATCACCGTGATCTGAGGGATATGGAGCGCATCCAGATCAGCGAGCGTCTCATGCACTACCTGCATCTTGAGCTCGATCTCAGGATCTGATGCATCGATCACATGGACGATGAGGTCGGCGTGTATGGTCTCCATGAGCGTGGAGCGAAATGCCTGGATGAGGTTTGGGGGAAGGTTGTTGATGAATCCGATCGTGTCTGACACGAGGATCTCTGGCGCCGGATGCTCATGATCATAGCTGAATACGCGCAGCTTCCCGAGCGCACTGTCGAGGGTGGCAAAGAGAGCATCCTTCTCCAACTTTTTTTTGCCGGTCACAGCGTTGAATAGGCTCGATTTGCCTGCATTCGTATATCCCACGATCGCCACTGTCTTGATCCCGAGCTCCTTGCGACGCTGCATACGCAGGTAACGATCATCAGCGAGCTTCTTCAGCTTTTCCTCGGTCTCTCTGACCTCCTCGCGCCAGTGACGTTTCATACGCTCGGTATTCGTCTCGCCTAACCCCTTTGCTCCGATTCCCGCACCCTGGCGTGAGAGCACAAGGCCCATTCCGTAGATGCGTGGGCCCATGTGGCGCATCGCCGCGAGCTCGATCTGCAGGCGAGCCTCTGACGTACGCGCATGCTTTTTGAAAATATGAATGATGAGATCTACACGATCCCATACCTCAATATCAAAATTTGCCTTTTGGAGGATGAGCTTGAGCTCGTGTATCTGTCCTGGCTTTACGATGTCGTTGATCACTACATACTTGAGTCCTGTTTTTTTGATCAGGTCAAATACCTCTTGGACTTTGCCAGAGCCAATATAGGTGGTCGGGTTTGGCTGCATGCGCTGTTGAACTACTGTGATGGTCGGGCGGTCGTGTCCCGCATAGGTATCGATGAGGAGCTTCGTCTCGTTTTGACGTCTGAGGACCTCCCCTGCCGAAAGGCGGGGTGTCGCGACGTCGAGGATGAGAAAGGGGGAGGCTGTCATGGAGGTATTATAGCCGACAGCGCATAACAATAGTCTGCTTGCAGACAGCTCATATATTCAGTACGATGAAGCTGATGAAAAAACATCTCTTCTTTATTTGGTCTCTGGTAGCAGTACTTGGGATGACCTTGAGTATTTTCAAATCAACACGTCATGCTCCACAACTAACACACGAGACTCTGATCCAAAATGAAAGTGAATTACGTTTGGTTGCAGGTGCAACTTCGCCGGCACCCACAGTACCACCGCGTGCACCAGGTGCGGGAGGGGTAAAAAATATTTATGGTCAAGAATGGATAAACAACGCTGATGGGTCGCAAACAGTGATCGGGCCGTGCGGAACTGCAGCATGTACCGGTGTATGGAAGGATGGTGGATGGGATCCAAATTATAACAAGCCGGGCGCAGTGACTCCTGTTCCAATAAAAAAATCTAGCAGCAGCTCTACAGCTCCTGCTGCCAAACCGACTACTCCTACCCCCTCCCCTGTCCCCCGCGCACTCCGAGAGATATTCGGACCAAACGTCGAAGTGCGGGGCAAAGCATGCAAATCAGCCACGTCGTGTGCAGACGTGAAGCTGAGTTATGATGACAAAACAGGCCTTGTGGTGAAGACTGAGACAGCAGGACCCGCAGATCTCAGAGACGTGGTCTATATCGAGTTCGTATTTGAAACAAAGACATATCGTGTCCTCGTATCAGGAGGCAAACCTGCAAGTGCTGCTGGTCAACAGCCTGCTGCTGCAGCCCATTAGATTGAAATTATTTTATAGAGGTGACAACACAGTGATCTCTCCTCCATCCTCTCCGGTAGCAGTGCTAGATCCATATTGGACTGCAGGGGGAAGCACAATCTCCTCAAAAACCCCATCATTTTTATAAAACACGCTCGCGCTCACCTCGGTAAAACCGTTACTCCTGAGGAGTGCTTTTTGCTCACCGACACTACTATTTGCTACAAAATCAACAGTTCGTGGTGCCACGGTTGGTGCAGGGGTGGGGGAAATCTGAAGAACAGTATGTAAGACATCAGTAGGTAAGATCGGAGTTTGATTTTGTGCATTGGTTTCCTTCACAGGCAAGTCAGCCTTTGGCAGTTGAGATTGAGTTTGGGCTTGTGGTGCTGAAGGTCTCGCAAATAGTGAGGCGATATATTGGGTGTCGACAGGAGGAATTTCTGGATGGGTAAATCTCTCTACTGCTGCCATATTCACCGTAGGTGAGTGAGCTATAAAAAAAGTATTATCGATCTGATTACTCAGGAGCAGACTCACCCCGATAATGGAGAGGATTTTGAGTTTGCGGTACAGACTGGGAAACATCGGATCATCTTACACTAAAACCTCAGGTGAGTACAAGCGTTCGAGCAATCAAGGAGCTTTGTAATATTTTTCCCCCTTCACATTTGCAGGAAGGTATTCCTGAGTGACTGTGTTTCCTTTCTCTTCCTCTTTCCATGGATAGCGGATGTGACCCAAGCCATACCCTTCAGCTTTGACTACTTTGTTCACCGCATTGCGCAGGTGGAGTGGGATGGGATCCCAGGGTAGGTTTTGCACGTCAGAGAGGGCGAGACTGATGCCATCGTAGCTCGCGGTAGACTTCTTTGCGGTGGCGAGAAAAGTCGCACATTGAGCGAGGATGATCCGGGCTTCGGGCATACCGATCAGGGCGACGGCTTGCATGCAAGCCGTCGCGACCACGAGGGCCGTAGGCTGAGCATTTCCTACGTCCTCACTTGCAAAGATGACCATGCGACGCGAGATAAAAACTGGATCCTCACCAGACTCTATCATGCGGGCCAGGTAGTGGAGCGACGCGTCAGCGTCGCTCCCTCTCATACTTTTGATGAACGCGGATATAGTGTCATAGTGCTCCTCTCCTCCTTTGTCATATCGGGACGTTTTGGACTGGAGGACTGTCTGGAGATGGGCCAGCGTGAGCTTTTTCTGGTCCGATCCTGCGAGCTCGATCGCACTTATGACTTTGCGCGCATCTCCACTCCCATAGGAGGTGAGAAAGTCGACAACTTCCTTCGAGGGCTTGGAAAGCTCCAGATAGTTGCATGCTTTTTCGATGATTTTTTTCACGTCCTCCTCCGTATGTGGCTGGAGGTGGTAGACCTGGCAGCGGGAGACGAGAGCTGGTATGACACTAAATCCTGGATTCTCAGTTGTGGCCCCAAACAGGGTGAGTATCCCCTGCTCCACGGCACCAAGGAGTGCATCTTGCTGGAGCTTGTTAAATCGGTGAATCTCATCGATAAAGAGGATGGTTTTGGTTGGTTCTGTCGGCAACTCAGTGCGTCGGCGCTTGGCTGATAGGATGATGGCTTTGATATCGGCAGTACCGCTTTCGACCGCTGAGATAGAGACAAATACTGCATCGACTGCGGATGCGATGATCTGGGCGAGGGTTGTCTTCCCGCACCCAGGCGGTCCCCAAAACAGGAGCGAGGGTACGCTCCCCCCTTCTATCATGCGCGTGATGGGCTTCCCGGTGCCCACGAGATGTGACTGGCCAATATAGTCAGCAAGTTGGGTGGGCCTGAGGATATGTGCGAGCGGGACGTGGGACATGGAGGAAGTATAAGGCAAAGCCGGGAAGCTGCAAGCTGCGAGCTACTGAGCTATAAGTCAATAAAGTCAATACAGTGACGAGTGCTAAACTGTCATCTTGAGCGTGAGCGAAAGATCACACATCTCTCCCCCTCCCTATTCCGCAGTCGCAGGTTCCCCTGTAGTCGTTTGATCGTGATCCAGTCTACAAAAGTAGAAATAGATTATGAGAGGTAGTTACATTGTGATGAAGGAGCGCACATAAGCCGCGATCGTCCTAAAGTCACTCATGGCACTGTGTTATACTGATGTTGCACTTACAATTTCTTTACGAATATGGCCGTGATACACACCTCTTTTGAGTATAAAGTCAGAGTATTTCTAGCGGAAAATTATGATGACACGATGCTTAATGATGTGTTTTATAAAGACATTCAAGATGAATTGAACAAAATGGGAAAAGAAGGTTGGGAACTCGTAAGCTTCCTAGTACTTACAGAGGCTACAATGGGAAATGCGATCCCTGAAGGATATGTCTGCACACTAAAGCGAGCCTTAAATTGAATGAGGACAAGGTTAAGAATTCACTTCTTTGCGAAGTAGTTGTAGACATCGCGGGAGATGTTTGACATGTGCTTTTCAGCTTGGAGCGTATTTACCGTCTCACTCATCACCACGATGACATAGTCTCCCCCTTCTCCATACACGATACCCGCATCATGAGTGACTGGTCCGAGTGTGCCAGTCTTGTGGGCGATGCGAATATCTTTTGAAATATATTTTGGTATCGCGTAGTTGAGGTTTTGGTCTTCGAGGAGCGCAAGCATTTCATTCGTATACCTTGCTTCATTGAGCTTATCACCGTACAGCTTTTCAAAAAATGTTGCCATGTCTATGGCTGCGGTGACTGTTGGCTGATTAAAAGATGATTTTTTCATACCGTTTTTCTTTAGAAATGCATTGATTTTATCTAAACCTACACGCTTTGAAAGTAACAGTGCAGCGTAGTTGTGAGAGTTGGTGATCATCTCTGAGAGTGCATTCTCGACTGTAAACGAGATGGTGCCGGCTTGCAGTTCTGCTTCTTCAGGTGTAATGCCAAAGTACGCATTGATGGACTCTACTTGACCGGTGAGAAGATCACTTTTTTTGAGTGTGCCTGCTTTGATCTGGTCATATACCACTGCCATGACCCACAGCTTGTACAGGCTGGCAGATCTAAAAACGCGTGTACCTTCGCGTGCATATGTTTCACCCGTGGTAAGGTTTTTGATTACTACCGCATAGTCCCCCGTTGATTTGTCCAGCTCCTTTTCTACCAATTTTTCGAGACTAGCACTGGCACTCGCCTGGACATTTTTCAAAAGAGCCGACGATGTGGATGCCTTTTCTGTTTTGATTAGAGTCGGTGTGGGTAGTTGAACTCCTGCATAGGCGACTGGCGTGCTTTGGGGTAGGTATGGAAGTGCGGCGAATGCTCCAATGGCGATATTTAACAGAAGTGAAAATATTGCAATGATTTTAAAAAGACGACTCCCGTCTTTTTCAATATGGAGCTGGAGTGGGGTGTAATGCATCGGAGCACCAAGAAATATCACCAAAATCTGACGATAATTCACTATAACACGATGAGGTAGATTCGTGCAATAGGCTATTTAGCTTCTAAAGCCGTAAAGTATATAAAGTGACCTGCGACAGCAGTGCCATCTCTCTGCACGCGCGACAACGAGACACGGGATCTAAGTCCATAAAGTAAGAAGCGTAGATGAAGTCTAAAAAGTGATGACAGCTGAGAAAAAAAAGCTGCGCACTACTCAATTTTGATTTTTACTTTTTGAATTTGTACCATCTTTCCCCACTTTGGGGGTTGGAGTCGGGGTTGGTGCATATTTTTTTTGCAGGCTCGCGGTGCTTGAGGCTTCAGACAAACCTCGATATCTGTCTTGGAGATATTCATGAATCACATTCCATTTCGCTTCGTCATACTGCGGAGTCAGTATGTACTGACCTTGGGGCCCCCTCCCTTCATCCAGTACATTTTCAAGCGTGAGTGCGACGGACTGAATCGCATAATCCTTTTTTCTTAGGTACTCCTTCAGAAGTCCGGGGATATCAGTGAGTCTAAAGTCAGTGTCTATGTATTGGCTGATTGAGGTCGCAACGCGAACGAGTGACGGAAATGAGTTAATGCTCAGGGCCTTTGACTTGATAGCTTCCAATACTTGTTTTTGATGTTGGCTTCGGTAGAAGTCTCCTCCTTCGGTATCGGATTTGCGCGAGCGCGCATATTTGAGCGCGCTCGCGCCATCAAGCTGATGTGTCCCCACCCCAAGCTCCAATCTTTCATATCTACAAGGGAACTCCTGCTCCAGCAGGCGTCCTGAGAGGGTTGCTACGAGGTCTTTGATCTCCTCCTCTTGGTGATCGCAGAGCTCTTTTTCTTTGCCATCTATCGGATACCACTCATCTACAAAAGGCATGTCACGCGTGATGCTGATGCCCCCAAGCTGGTCGACGAGCGACGTAAAGGTTTGAAAGCTCACCGCCACCACATGATCTATTGGCTCGCCGATGACCTGGGACAATGCATATTTTGCAAGTGCTCCCCCACCTCCATTTTTGTACTGATATTCAGTTTTTTTGTTTGGATAGGTGGTGTCATCGAGGCCATACGCATATGCCGCATTTATCTTTTGTGGCACGAGCTCACCATTTTTCCCCAGCGGGAGAGGAATCCAGAGATCTCGAGGGACGGATATGAGCGATATTTTTTGTGCACGGTCGTCAATACGCGCGATCATCATCGAGTCAGTGAGCGCTCCTCCTTCATGAGAACCTCCACCGTATCCGAGAAGCGCGATGTTATGGAAATATGGTGTAGGGGTTGGTGTCGGTAGCTGTGTCAGTCCAATAGTAGCAGTGATTGGAGTGTGGGGATAGACAAACCATCCCCCGACCATGAGAATACCGAGGGAAATAAAGGCTAAGATTCGTCTCTTCATATTTCCAGCCAGTATACCAAGGTATGAGTCAAAATCTAAGAAAAAGAGTTGCAATCTGCGTTGCAAAGAACTGCTTTTTATGAGTCATCTCATGAGCTGGTACTCGCCGCGAACCCCCATCTCATACATCGTCCAGGGGTCTTGATGATACTCAGTGAGGCGGACCCAACATGGCTTGATCCGATAGAGTACCTGCATATTAGTGCTCACATATTTTGCTGCGGTGGGCACCAGTGCATAGTGGCGTTCAGCAACTTGAGCAGTATCTTTTTGAGTGACACGCGTTGCAATCCCTTCATATTGCATAGTCGCTCCCTTGTCTGATCCGATGGCAAGTGCAACTTTTGCTTTTTTACCTATGTTCACTACTTTTTGTGTATGTTGATAGGTGGCAAAGATGAGCTCGAGCTGTCCATCGAGCGAGTAGCCGATGACTGCACACTCAGGGCTTTTTTTCTTTCCGCAGGTCGCGAGGACTGCTAGGTGGTGATTACTCAAAAAATTTGAAATACGCGAGAGTGCATTTGGATCGAAGCTGTGCTCGGTCATAGATAGATGGAAAACTTCTAATACTGCGCTATCGTAACACGTTTTACACGGAGACCTCGTGATATGTATCACTATACAAACACACTATTGTGTTGCACAATGATATACATGAGTACGTATCTGTTTGAGGTCCAGGCATGGGAGAAACCACTCTTTGAAAAGGCTATCCCTGGCTGTATCTGTATTGAAGAACCATTTGTGCCTGGTACCGAGGGGAGATATCTTGATGCAATACATATATCCACCTTTATCTACTCACATCTCCCCCAGCGATCTATAGATCTGTTGCCACAACTCAGGCTTATCACGACGCGCTCCACAGGATATGACCATATTGACGTGAATCATGCAAAGGCAAAAGGTATCCAAGTGTCAAATGTCCCCGAGTATGGATCAAACACCGTAGCCGAGCATACTTTTGCGCTCATTCTCGCTTTGACTCGACGAGTATTTGCTTCTATCCTCCAAGTAAAAAACCCAGACTTCACGCATACCAATCTGACGGGTGTAGATATCTTCGGCAAAACTATTGGAGTGATCGGATTGGGGAAAATAGGGCTGCGGGTCGTGCAGATCGCGCGCGGATTTGGCATGCGGGTCCTCGTCTACAACCGCACCCAAAAGGAAGATCTTGCGGCGATACATGGGTTTACCTACTCCTCGCTCGACAATTTGCTTGCTGCTTCAGATATCGTAACACTCCATCTTTCGCTGAATGCAGAGACTCATCATCTCATACATACCAACAATATCCACAAGATGAAAAAGGGAGCTTATCTCATAAACACTGCTCGGGGTGGGCTCGTCGATACGGAATCTCTCGTGTGGGCCCTCCAGCAGGATATCCTCGCAGGTGTGGGACTCGATGTGCTTGAGGAGGAAAAGGAGCTAGTGGACGAGATCGCGATCCTCTCGCCTGCCTATACAAAAGATCACAATCTACAAAATATGGTGTACAACCATATGTTACTTCATCACCCACGTGTGATAATCACGCCCCATAATGCATTTAACAGCCAAGAGGCATTGAACCGAATCGTGGACACGACCATCGCAACTATCACTGCTTTCCTAGTAGGAAAACAGGTAAATGTGGTAGGATAGACCTCTATGTATGAGTCTGAGTCTATTGCAGCACTATTTGCAGCACAGCCAGTCAAAACGATTTCCGCGGGTGTCACTTTGATACAACCTGATCAGAAGTCGGTCCATGCATATCTACTGAAAACAGGTGTAGTCAAAATACTTTCTTTTTCATCAGAAGGCGAGTCAGTGTTGATACATCTCCTCCAACCAGGGAGTACTTTCCCCCTACTCAGCATGTCTCCCACTCCCTCAAACCGCTTTTGGTTTCAGTCAATGACTCCTATCACGGTCAAGCAAATCAAGTATGCACAATTCGTACAGTTGATGCAAAAAGAACCCCAGCTGCTCCTCGCGCAGTATCACAAGATGTTGCAAGCTACTGAGGGTTTGGCCTATCGGGTTGAGTCGCTTATCACACAAGATGTACATGCGCGGCTGTGGAGTGCGCTCGAGTATCTGCAAAAGCATTTTGGGGTGGCTGTCTCACCTGGTGTCACCCAGATCAATCTCCAAGTGACCCATCAAGATCTTGCTTCGTTTATAGGCTCTAGTCGAGAGACGGTGAGTCGCGAGTGGGAACGGTTAAAAGCAGCGGGGCAAGTAGATATGATAGATGGAAAGATTACCATCCACGAGGTTCCTCATGCAGCCTAGTTCCTCTGATGGATACTATGAGCTATTTTGATACCTGGGGGTACCGCATCGTCAACAACTGGGTACTTTTTATCCATACTGCAAACATCGTGAGCTGGCAGAGTATGCATACGGGGCAGATCACCTGAAGTTGCACAATCTCGATAAACATGAGTCTGATACAAAACAATACTCCAAACGTAGCAACCCCCCAGACGACTCTCCTCCACTGTTGGTAACTCGCGATCAGCATAATGATAAATCCGGTGAGTCCATACAGCGGTGTACGGATCCCGAGGGTATACGCGACTGAGCCCTTTATCACCGCGTCACAGTTCACGGTCGCGTTGATATTGCAAGGCTGAAATGGTGTCGGGGCGAGCTGCTCCCACAAGAGGTACACCGCGAGTACGATGCCAAAAAGTGAGAGATATCTGATGTGGTGAAGCAGTTTATTTATACGAAGGGTATGCATATTTTTGATGATACTGGAATAAAACCATATCCGCATGTGATATGGATCACAAAGGAAAGCCAAGTCATCAGTCAATAGTCATCAGTTTTACACCATACGTGCAACCTCTAGAATACATGTGTCACCCACCCAGCACTTGCTCTTCAGGTAGTCTAAACAGTGGCTCGCCGAGTCGCTTTTGGTCGAGATAGTGTGCGATAAATACAGCGGTGCGGGCAAATACAAAAAACGAGTTGAAAAACTCCGCTTCGATGAGCCCGCCAAGTTCCTCATGAGATACACTCTCTTCGTGGGCCAAGATATCGAGCATGACCGCGCCGATCGTCCCATCAACATTCAGGATCAGATTTGGCTTTTTCTGTACCGTCACGCTTTCGATGCTTCGTGCAAAGTCTAGGTGCGGATGTGAGGATAACTGGAGCGCATAGTCTGCGATGAGCGCTACCCGTGGGTCTGGCTTGTCGACTCGATACGACTTGTGACCGATGCCCGAGATGAGGTGCTTTTTTCTCGCATACTCCTCTACTACCTCGTGAGCTGATTGTCCATGGTGTGTGTGCCAGATGCGTGCCGCATCGTTTGTCGCTCCTCCAAATCGTGATCCGATCGTCAACAGTCCAGCAGCGACTGAGGAGACCATATCGCGTCCAGCGCGTGCGGTGATCATGGTATTTACCGCTCCTGATACATAGGGGCCGTGATCGACACAAAGCTTGAGGATAGTATCGATGCAATTTTTGGTGAGCTGACTTTTGAGGGGTCGGCCGAGGAACAGCGAGCCGACGATGTCGGCGAGCGTGGTGCCTGATACCCAGTCTATGAGCGGTTTGTCTAGAAGGTGTGGCACTCCTCCCTTTTCCATGGATACGGTGGAGGTGAAGAGGGTGGGTTTGCGGGTGGTGATGTCTGTGAGGGGGCGAAGCATGGGAGATAATGAATAATTAATAATGAATAATTAATAATGAAGAGTAAATAATTTTGATATGCGATCTGAAAATAATTCAGATTGAAATCTGAACTCAAACTATTTGCAAATCGAAAATTGCATATAGCAGGTTGGTTTGCTACAGGTTTTTCATCACATCTGAAAACATATGTGTCGTGATGATGCCGGCTTCCATGAGTGCTTTCCGCTTTGCACTCGCCTTTTCATTTTCTAGATGTGCTTTGGCCTTTGCATGCCCAAACTGAGGGCTCTCGGGAAAGATCTCCCCCACCGTCCCGGCTATGTGTGCCACGATTTTCTTTGTAATTTTCTTTTGTTTTACGAGTTCGATGAGCTCGTACTCATCAGTGCCGCCAAGCTCCCCGTAGTAGACGATAGTCTTGGTCTGTGGGTCGCCCTCAGCAAGGAGAAAGGCATCCATCGGGGTGCAGATGGGCCAACGATCTCCGCCATAGGACAGTGCAAAAGATACTTTGTTCCCGCTCTGATACACAAGCGAGATGAGCTCACCAGTCATGCCCCCTGAAGCTGAGATGACCGCAATATCTCCACCTTCGGTGATGTCAATCGATTCCCAGAGGGTCGGATCGACTCCGGCGATAGGCCCGAGTTTGAGTGCGCCTGGCACCAGAAGCCCGACGGTAGCGGGCCCGATCATGAGCGCACCTTTTGTATGCACATGTTCGCTCAGTGTGAGTGAGTGCTGTTCGGGGATCCCCTCGGCAAATATGACACCACCCAGAAGCGTAGGAAAGATATGAAGCGCCTGCTCGATTGCAGCTGGTGCACGGCGCGCTGATACGACACAGACGACCCACTGGATGGATGCATCTGGGGTGGCACTCGCATAGCTGCGTATATCGACATAGGTTGGAAGCATGATCTCTCGACTTCCCCAAAAGACTTTTACAAAGCCACGCTTGCCACTGATGACTCCAACTGTATCGGTAGTTGACTTGCCTGACAGATAGTCAAAGTCGAGCATCGATTGTATGACCGGCATATGCACCCCCAGGATGAGGGTGGGGTGAGCTTTGGCTGCGCGTATTTGAGCGATGAGATGGGTATTCATATAGTTAGGTGTGTGATGGCGTCATGCACGATCTCGGTCAGTGGATACGTATGATCATGGATCTCGTGAAGGATACCGTGATCTTTCAAAAAGGCTTCAATATGGCCTAAGCCCTTTTTTTGATTTGGTCCACCTCGTCGTATCAATACTTTCGTGTGATAATCGTTCAACTTCTGTGTCACAGGCTGGAGTCCATCGATGACCCCGAGCAGGGTCTGATAGATATCGGTAAAGTTCGCTACTCCTCCAGCGATGATAAGTGCCTTGCGCGGTGCTTTAGACTGCAGCATAGCCTCAACCACTGTTTTTGTATATACAGCCACATCTTCACGGCTTGGGTTGCCACTGTACTCACCGTAGTTGGCGAGCTCTGCTCCATATCCCATATCGGCGGTCTCATCAGCAAGTACGAGACTGGCACCACCGCCTGAGAGGAGCATCCAAAGCGAACCATCAGGGTTGAGCATCGTCAGCTTGAGTGAAGCAGGAGTGTTTGCCTGGAGTGTGGTGACGACTGCTTCTGCAGGATGGCGTGCTTGTGGCAGGATGAGCCCCTCGCGGGTCAGAGCATCGATGCGACAGATAGTACTCACGTCATCGACCAGCACCGCGCCATCGAGGATGTGGACCTTTCCCTCAGGCTGGATCACTAGTGGGTTGATCTCCAGGAACGCCCAGTCATACCGATTCATCACCTCAGTAAGCTGAGAGAGCAAGGCTGATAGTTGAGAGTTTGAAATTTGATCACCGGCACTATTTGCAAATTGAAAATTGGAAATTGGAAATTGAAGCGTGCACTTTGTCATCGTGTCCCAGTTCTCCTCTACTTCGACTCCTCCCCGTGGTGAATATAGGAGTTGGTACCCGCCACGCACACGCTCGAGGGAGAGGTAGTGCTCATTTTTGGCATCATGAGGTATCAGTGCTTCGACGAGAAAGGATGAGTATGCTGATGTTGTATGTACAAAGGCCACTGCTTCTGCGGGAGTCACCCCAACCTTGAGAAGTCCCTTTTTTCCCCGTTGCTTAACACCTTGATCTACCTTTACCACAAGCTTTTGGTCAGGGCCAAAATGTGCAGTGATTTCCTTTGCGGTCGTTTGTGCGTTGGCTCTCATACCCCCCCATTCTGTTAGGAGCCCTTCCTTTTGCAGGATTGATTTTGCCGCATATTCAGAGAGCTTTACTCGGGCCATGAGGATAGTATAAAGCAAAAACTAGTCTATAAAGTCCGTAAAGTCGAAGGTCTATCACTTTGAAAGCGGCACGCACTTTTTTGTAGATTTTGCATTGAATACTATTTGGCTCGCCTCGCCATGGCGGGGCAGATTGGAGCTTGATAGTTGGAATTTATTTGCTATTGGATTTTGAAACTTGACTCTTTTATACGAGGCTTTTGCTCATGATCACCTCATCCATATATTCACCTTTGTAGAGGATGACGCCAGGTACACGACCGTACTCAGTGAAGCCGAGCTTTTTGTAGAGTGCGATCGCGCGCGTGTTTGCTCCGTACGCGGTAAGAACGATCATTCGCAGACCAGGGATATGGCCTTGAGCGAGCTTTATGACGTGTGTGATGAGTCCTTCCCCTATCCCCTGTCCGCGCCACTTGGCAGCCAGTGCGATCCCGAGACGCCCGACATGACGCGTGCGCTTCTTCCCATAGAAACTCCGCTCTATATCAGCAGTCCCCACGAGCTCTTGACCGACATAGGCGACTACCTTCACGCTGTCGCCTGTTGCATGAGTTTTGAGATATGCATCGTAATATGCCGTTTCTTCTGCGAGAGTCTGCTGCTCGCCTGAAAAAGTGATGAAGGTATCTTCGAGTGACAAAGCATTGATCAGGGCGAGATTATTCTCCACATCGGCAGTTGTAGCGAGTCTAAACGTGACTGTGGTGCCAGATTTGGTGATAAAGGTGTGCATGAGGGAAGTATAGTTGATAGCTGAAAACGCACTGTGATGAACGCGCGTCGTATAACGAGGGGCAAAAATGTTTTGAGTAGATTGCAGATTTTATCTTCTCCCCCCATTCTCTCCGCTGCGCGGGACTTCGCAATTCTGAATTATTCATTCTTCATTATGTTACATCCCCCGCTCCTCTAGAAGATCGTTGATTCTTCCCAGCACCTGGAGATCTGCTGTGGGGACTTGCGACTGGAGTGGTGATACGACCTCCACTAACCCGCGATTTGTGGTCACTTCGGTGATTCGATAGTTTGCATCGAGTTGCCTCACTGTATCTAGTTCCACTGTACTCAAATTCACACCCTTTTTTTTAAGGGTGACAGCAAGAGGGATATTAAAGCTGGATGCGGAATTTGAGGGGAGGTAGGCATCGGTTGGATTCTTTGCGATAGCATGAGTGTCAGTGGGTTTTGGCTGCGATAGACGACTTAAAAGCGAGCTCACTGCAGACTCGATAAGGGGGGTACGATACGCGAGATACTCCCCAATCGATGCATATCGAGCTGTGGGTGAATTTGTATAGAAAAACTCTGTGGTGACGACTGAGCTCATCCAGAGTGAGACGATGATGATAAATCCTATCTTGAAGCGTTTTATGGTGCCTAGCGACATGGTGTGTTTGACTGCAAAGTAGTAATGTCAATCACATATGTATTTGGCATAGCGGTACTCAGACATCCTTTTGATTGCTCAATAAACGTAGAGATGGTGAATGATGCTGAAGCATCTTTTTTGGGTCTGCGATACAGGGTGTAGTTCAGGCGAGTCGAAGGGTCATTGATCAAAAATGGCAGATCATACACTGACGCGTTTGAGGTTTGATTTTTAAATGTAGGCACGCTGATACCTTGAAGCGCAAGTGTATAGTTTATCTGATTTTCGAGTGCGATATCACTGCCATTTGCAAAGTACAGCCCAAATGCTACATTGCCTGGCACCGTGGTGAATGAGAGATAATAGGTGCTATCGATACTGAGTGGGGAGACTTGGAGTATCCCCTGACTTGAAACGGGAGCTATCGCCTGAGGGGGAGTGGTTGAAATGATAGTAGTGGGAGTGGCAATGACGGGAGCTACAGGTGGTTGTACGGTGGCAGTAGGCACGGGTGGATCGGTCGGTCGGGGGGCAACAGTTGCAACAGGTGGTTGGGTAGGGTTTGTGCTATTTGTGACAGGTGGACAGCTTAGATTGAGTTCATCACAACCACCGAGCGTGGGAGAATATTTTCCTTTATTTCCGAGGACTTCAGAAGTGTAATCTACCCACTGACGCGTTTCCCCCGTGCCATCGCAATACAGCGACATAAATTTTTGAGCTCCATTTTCACAGTACTTCATATGTCGCACCGTATGACTGAGTCGGTCTTTGGTGCATGTATAGTCGCTTTCTGTATGCTCTCCACATGCCTTGCCTTGAGTGAGAATTTGTGGGATGGTGAGTGGGGTAGTTTGAGCAGGAGGGCTGGTAGGAGCTGCCGGAGGAGCAGCTTCGCCTGCATTAGGATTGTTTGATGGAGTGCATGGTGGGGCATTGACCGATCCAGTGGAGGCATACACACAACCACATTGAGTCGGCGCCCCATTTATCTTTACTTTGACAGTGCAGGCAAGCGCAGCGCCAGAGATACAGTTCACACACCACATCCCATTTTCAGCTGACATACGCGATCCTCCACCCGTAAACTCAGTGATATTTGTAAAGCAGCCACCTGCATGGCGCGATCGAATATCTTGTCCACCTTGATAATAATGCACGTTACATGCGCTACCTCCGGGGATGAATTCAAGATTAGGGTCACTGGTGGATAGATTAAAAACAAGTTTACCATCTTGATAACTCACCTCGCGTCCCGCAGATGAACAGCGGTAAATGAAGTTCTTTTGTCCCGCGTCTACTTTTGCCAAGCTGGTGGATATACTCCCACAGCCAGTCGCTCCTGCAGCTACAGGTTGAGGTGTCATATCAGTTTGATTTCCGATAAAAGCAACTGTCGGTACGTATGCCTTGCTTGAGAGCGCATCAGGAAGGTGCGCATACCATACTCCGAGACCATATCCAAAAGCCAAAAGTATCGTGAGTCCTAAACCCATCCATATAGATTGGTGTCGACGAAAGTGTATAGGCACCAAACGAGATTTCATGTGGGTAGTATAGTCTGAAATAAAAGCATCGTCCAATAGAGAAAAATCTAAATATCAATCTCAAACAACCATCAATCTTTATATGCATCTAGCAGCATTGATCACCAACTCCCCCCCGCGCCGCCGCCCCCGCCGCCGCCGGGGGCGCCCCCCGGGCCCGCCCGCCCACCCCCCCCCCCCG
>CAZUKL010000014.1:0-30183 GCA_964620925.1 uncultured Gammaproteobacteria bacterium
GGTTAAAGTGGTACGCGAGCTGGGTTCAGAACGTCGTGAGACAGTTCGGACTCTATCCGATGCAAGCGCTTGGAATTTTGAGGGATGTCACCCACAGTACGAGAGGACCTGGGTTGAGGGAATCCCTGGTGTACGGATTGTCCTAAAAGGGCATTGTCCGGTAGCTAGATTCCCACGTGATAAGCACTGAAAGCATCTCAAGTGCGAAGCACTTCCCAAGATGAGAATTCCCCATTAGCGCGCCCGTAGATGACGGGTTTGATAGGCCACAGATGTAAGTGGAGCAATCCATTTAGTCGAGTGGTACTAACGCGCGATTTCTTATCACTTACGTATAGAACGAAGTGATGCGAGTGCATGCTGCTATCTACCAAAAACACCTTTTTCAAGAATACCGATTTACTTTCTATCTATCATCAGAACAATTCAACTAATCCCCTGCCGTATGGTAGGGGATTTTTTTGTTCAAAAATGCTTTATTGTGTCATCTTGAGCGGAGCGAAGCGAAGTCGAAAGATCCCATACGCTGTTCACTTTCATCTCACTTGTATCCTGCACTTTTTCGTTTGCCATTTATCCTGTATCCTTTATCATTAGCTCATGCGCCTCCTCTCCATCGACCCTGGCTATGACAAAACTGGCTTTGCAGTGTTTGAGTCTGCACACTCATCCAAGATCACTTTTGTCAGGTCAGGCATCGTGAAGACTACCCCAAAACAATCTATCGATCTGAGACTCAAAGTCATCATGGATGTATTGGACAAGGTGATTGATACTGAAAGGATAGATACCATGGTGATGGAGCAACTTTTTTTCTTCAAAAATGCAAAGACTGTCATTGGAGTCGCACAAGCACAAGGAGCGATCATTTCACTCGCGTCTCATCACGGTTTGGACTTTCATTTCTTGACTCCACTTCAGATCAAACAGATCGTGACCGGAGATGGGCGCGCTGACAAGGCTGCGGTGTGGAAGATGCTTCAGTTGGAGCTTGGTAACAATCTCAAAGTAGGGGATGATGATGAGAGTGATGCGATCGCCTGTGGCTACGCCTGGTGCGTGATCAGGCGAGTGTGACATGAAACTCCCACGCAGCACTCCACGTCTCTGTCGGAGCGACGAGTATCGGCTCCACGACATACCCTCCGCGCAGTCCGCAGATAGGCTCCACACAGACAAAATCGTGATCTGCGCTCGTAAGAGGTTGTGACCATACGGTAATCTGCTCAGTCGAGAGATGGTTTGGAGTGACTTCTTCGATAGATACTGAGTACTGTGGCTGTTTTACAATAACTTTTTCAAGATACGGAAAGTCCTCGTCAGGAGGATGACTATCCCAGTCAATGGATGATGCTTCAAAGCCCTCGATTCCCTTGATTTGGATTCGGTGTTTGTGTGCGTGTGGCACAGCCCAGTAGGGGTGAAGACCCGGTGATATGGGCATGTCTTTGAGTCCCGTGTTGATGACGCGAAGTGTATAGATGAGTGTAGAGACCGACAGTTCCACATCAACATGTACCTCAAAGGAATAGGGGTAATATATGCGCGCCGCATCTGAAATATCTGAGTTTGAAAGTACAATTGAGGCAAAGCACGCACTTGAAGTATCTAGGCGCCAACGAGTATCACGTGCAAATCCGTGCTGAGGCAAAGCAGCATCTGGTTTACCAAAATAGGGAAAAAGGAGTGGTATGCCGCGCCGTTTCGGATCATTGCCAACATAGAGAACATCTATCGCATCTCTAGTCCAACTATGTACGTACCCTCCCTGAAGATCAATAACCGCTTCTGAAGTGTCGGCTTGCAGTTTGACATGAGTGCTCATGCACTAAGTATATAGCAATTTTGACTTTTGCATTTTACATTTTGAATTAGAGATTAGTTCGCTCCCAAATGTCCTATCTTTTTCGCCGCAAACTCTACACCGCTTTTGAGCGCTGCTGCCAGGTGTGCATCTTTGATATATGATGCGATAAATCCTGCACAGAATCCATCTCCTGCGCCAGTCATATCAACCACCTGAGGAGGTATGACGGCAGGTTGGAGTGCAACTTTATCTCCCGTATGTGCATATGCACCGCGCTCACCATCGGTCACCACTACGACACGAGGCAAAATCACATTTGGAAATGCAAGAAAAAGATTTTGGTGGAGATCAAGGGTCTCAGGTTCAACCCGCAAATAAGCAGCCATCTCAACCTTGTTTACCAGAAGCACATCTGTTTCGTTTAGAATTTGACCAACGCTCTGATATTCAGCAGAGAGATCGTCCACTCCGAGCGTGACAAAGGTCGGTAGTTTGTGAGCGCGCGTTTGTTTGAGGATGAGCGAGCGATGATGGGTTGAGAGTTGAGCGATGTGACCAAGGTAAAGCGCGCGCGACTGCAAAAACAGCTCATCAGGTAGCGTATGGCGATGGAAGTGTGTCTGAGGGCTGCGGTAGTTGATCACGGTTTTTTCCCCCGTGTCGCCGAGCAAGATCGTTGAGTAATTTTGATAGGATTCTGACAGCAGGCAGTACTTGTGGCTCACTCCAGACATATCCAGCTTTTCATATATGACACGCTTAAATGGGTTCTGACCTATCTCTGATACAAGAGTAGGGCGCAGTCCTTGTTTAGCCAGTCCTATAGCGACATTGGTAGCACCACCTCCCACCGATTCATGAAAAAAATCAGCAAAGTACTTGTTTCCGAGTATAAGATCAAAAGAGCCATCTTTTACTTTAAGATCGCTGCCTCGATAGTACATATCGATAGTGGTAGTACCTACACAAATCACCTCATACATATACATACATGCTACCGAATGTGAGGAGTATTTACAACCGCTTATCTTGTTTGAATTGGTATCATTGACACATGTTACTTGTCTATTGTGGGGATCATACTGCCGCTTCACGCGATGCGCTGAGCGCAAAGCGATGTGGGTATATAACGTCTGGCCGGGAGATCAAACAAATCGAAGCAGCAAATGTCATAGAGATGATCAAGTCTGGAGGATCCGATGCACATGATCTTTTTTCAGGAGCCCCGGTCTATGAAACTGCCAATCTCGTGGCAGTATATAAACGTAAATTTGCGCGCAATGCCAAAGCTGAGCTTCGTGCGCTCGTCTCAAATAGTTCGGTTGAGCTACTTGATTGGGAAGATCGATCAGCGTATGACCTCGGTCTCACGGGTGAGAAAGGTGCCTGGGTACATGACAGTCCGATGCCTGAAAGTACATTTTCACTCCTTCCCCTCCTCGTGCCTGGCAAATCAAAGGAATTTTTGGTGAGATTGCGTGCACTTTCAGCTCATCAACCCATCGAGCTCACCTTTTTTATGATTGTTCGACATGTTAGACTCATGATCCTACTCGCTGCAGGATCCAAACCAAAGGATAGCCCTTACAGTATAAATGCAGCACGTACCAGCCTCGTGGGATGGGATCAGATCCGTCTAGTAAAGCTCTATCACCAACTCCAAAAGGTAGAGATGAATGCCAAAACTGGAAATAACACCCCACTTTCCCTGCGCAATCAACTTGAAATAGTGATCGCTATGATGTTGTAGGATATTAAGCACGGGTGATAGTGCGCATGATCTCCTCAGCTAGATCTTTATGTGCTACGACCATGAGCTCGATGCCATGATAATCCGTAGTTAATATCGTGGCTCCTGCCTCCTCAAAAAGTAGCAGCCTTGGCGTGATATCATAGAGTGGAGTTACTCCGCAGTATTTGACATATGCCTGGATAGTATTGGTCAGGAGATACGGTGCAAGCACTCCCGAGATCAGGTGCACCCGTGTTGCAGAGGTGACAAGCTTTGTAAGTACCTCAACTTTGTGTCTGTCAGCACCTACCTGTCCCAACTCAAGATTTACGAGCGCACTCTGAAGATCGCCGTCAGGGGATATGTGGATGGGTGTACCGTTCAAATAGGCGCCAGCTCCCTTGACAGCGTGAAACATCTGTTTCGCGATCGGTTGATAAATTGCTGAGAAAACAATGTCTTCGCCATCAAGCAGCGCAATCTGAACCACAAACAGAGGGCAGTGAGTGGAGAAGTACTTCGTGCCATCAATCGGATCGATCACCCAGTTATAGCGTTTGCCTCTACTTGTGGCTCCTTCTTCACGGATAAAACCTGCTTCAGGAAGCAGTGAGGAAAGCTCATTTACCAGAAGCGATTCTGCCTGAACATCAGTGGAAGTTTGGGGATTCCTCGTATCCTTGTAGGCGATCTGTTGTGGCTTCACAAACTCTTGTGCCACATAATCACCCACAGAGATCGCTGTGTTCAAAACTGATTTGATAATTTGATCACTAATCATAGGATATGCTTACAATTCCAAATAGGACTCAATCCCCACTGAATACTTGTCTTTGAACGCTTCATCAACTTTCATGATGGGGTCAGAACCAAGAAATGTCATAAGTGCATCAAGTCTAGGTTTGCGCTCCGAAAGTGGGAGATTTTTCAAGGCTACTATCTCAGGCTCGACCTCAAAATATTTCATTTTGTCTTGCAGAGGGAGTTGCCAGAAAAGGAGGAAACCACGATCGGGGAAGTCCACTCCTATGATTTGGTAGCATGCCTTCATAAATGCCTTTTCTATCTCTTTGGTGAGTTTTGACACGTTGCTCTTGATCTGTGTCATATCTGACAAATCAAATGGTCTGCTACCCACTTCAATGTACATCTTTGACTTTGGCTCAGTACCAGATGGTCTGAGGGTCACTTTGATTGAAGTGGTCCCCTCAGTTGGTTTCATATGGAACACCAGCACATTCTTGCTTGAGGTATCTGTCTCAGAAACGATAGGCTTTCGCTCCAAACAATCCTCAAGATGATCTATAGCAAAGCCACCAAACGACTTGGGCGGCGAGGACCTCATCACCTCCTGAATTTTGTCAATCATCGCTCTGCCCTCAGCGCCAGGCAACCTGATCTCGGATAGATAGTTGCCAAAGTATCCATACTTAGCGTAGATAGCATGGAGATAGTCTATCAAGGTACGCTGCTCAAGTTTGAGCTCTGCTGCAAGCTCTGAAAGCCAGATGGCGGCAGGACACGCATCCTTTTCACGTACATAGCTGCCAGCGACATATCCATGACTCTCCTCACACCCAAACAGAAGGTTGTCCATCTCTCCCGCTGCTTCAAGCTTGTTCATCTCGACACCTACATATTTGAATCCAACGAGAAGATCACCGATGAGACGTATTTCGTTTACTTTACAGATCTCCCTGATGAGATCGGTGGTAACCATGGTTTTTATCATAACTCCTTGGCCTTTTAAGGTAGACTTTCGCTTTGAAACCACATATTCTGCCAAGATTGATGCTATCTCATTCCCCGTGATAAACTCCCACTGACCGTGATGTTTGATCATGATACCTATTCGATCTGCGTCTGGGTCAGTATTCAAAAGTATGTCTGCATCGATCTCCTTGGCGTATTTCAGAGGCACATCAAAAGACTGCAGTACTTCAGGATTGGGGATATTAAAAGTGACGTGTTCAAACTTTCCACTGGGGTTACCAGTCATAGGGTCAACGTGCACCTCAAACCCAAGATGCGAAAGCACCTTTAACACTGAGGTAAATGAACAGCCGTGCATCGGTGTGAATGCTATTTTGATATCTCTCGCGTTACTCAGACTGACCCTTGACGCCGCGCTGATATAAGCTTGGTCTACCTTTTCACCAATGATCTCGATCATCCCTTTCTTGAGCATGTCCTCATAGGGCGCTGTATGTATTTGCTCTACCTCCTCGGTGACACACTTCACCAGCGCCTCATCATCTGGAGGCACCAGTTGCCCCCCTGTCTCGTCGTACACTTTTTTGCCATTGTGTGAGGGAGGATTGTGAGATGCAGAAAACACATCGCCACCAACTGTATGCAAGAATCGTACGGCAAATGAAAGTTCAGGTGTAGTCCGCACACTATCGAAGATGTATACCTTGATACCATTTGCGGTATATACTTCTGCTGCTGCACGTGCAAGCTTGTCACCGGTCAGATTCATCACGGGGTTCGGGATATCCGCCGAGAAGTACTTATTCCCATAAAAACATCTCACATCCCAGGCTAGTACTACGCCCCGAGATTTTGCTTCGTCGCCATACTGCTTGAGCAGAAACTGACTGTGTCCTTGGGCAGATGACTGGATGGTCCACTGGTTTATACGATTGGGGCCAATACCTACCTCGCCACGTCTGCCACCTGTCCCAAAAGGCACCACCTGGTAAAACGAATCAAGCAGATAATCCCAGTGCCCAGACTCGATCAAGTGCTTGATTTGTGGTACATATACAGCAAATTCAGGTTTTGCAAGCCAATTGGTGAGGTTTTCGAGCGCAGATTGGCGATATTTTGGGTTAATTTTTACTGATTCAAAGCCTTGTTTTGCACGTGTTAGATAGGTATCCATAGTATATTGATGAAAACAATAAATAATGGGTTGCGAAGTCATTGTATCATACCTCTATTAGTCGTTTTCTACCCCCTAGGCATTTGAGCTTTAGGTCGCGGTAAGGTATAATACAGGGTATGTCTGAAGGTACCCAACAGGCTCCCAGTGGACCCATCGAGCTCTCGCCAGTCTCCCTTGCATTGCTTCAGGCTATAAAGGCCATAAAGCTCAAGGCAAAGCCTGATGAATACTCGAAAATCACCGTATCTCGTGCGGTGAGCTTCTTTGCACTTGCCTACGAACGCGTACGAAACGTCATCGAGTACAAAGATGAGCATCTGGTCCGCCGTGCTGCCATAGAACGCATCGTGAAGCGACGTCTCTCTATGAACCCCTCAGGGGCAGGAGAAGCTGAAAATATCGTTCGCGAGCTCCTCTGGGCGCGATACTTTCCCACTGATTCTCTGGCTGAGACAGACATCGTCTCAGTACAGAAAATCCTCGATACCTATCAGAGGGTCAAAGTAAGCCTGGTGACGGGGCGCGAACACAATAAAGCTGCGTACCTTATGAAGTTTCTCCTCGATATGATGACCTGTGAGATAGAGGAACACCTCTCACCAGAGTCTTCGCAACGTGAAAATATCTATACGTACTTCATGTTTCAATCGCTTAAAAACAGAGTAAAGATCGAGGATATTCCCACTGATCTTCAGCATGCGTATCTACTTGCCGCGCTTGAAAAAACGTATCGTAAGTCAGACACTCCCTACCAGCGCTACCACCTTTTTACGGTCTTTTACCAACCACTCGCTTCGTATGATTCAAAATCACTTGATGATATCGCTCACAAAATGCCCCAGATTTTCCAAAAAATAGACGACACACTTGGCAACTCCAATCTTGAGAAGCTGGGGAAGTTTATCAAAAAGCAGCTTCCTCCCTACCTCATCTTGTTTGAGCTTATCAAACAAAAGAAGCCAGAAGAGATCCAGGGCATCCTCACTACGAAAGAGTCATTGTGGGCCGATGTGGAGCTCTTGTGTAGACAGAAGTATCAGCTCACGAGCAGCAGGTTACGCATGCTCGGTATCCGCTCGATCATCTACATCATGGTCACCAAGATGCTCTTTGCGATACTCCTTGAAGGCCCTCTCTCACAGTACTTTTACGGTTCTATCCATTACGAGTCGGTGGTGATCAACTCAGTGTTCCCCGTACTGATGATGGCATTTATCATCTTTACGACCAGCATCCCCAATGAGGAAAACACCAAGCGCATCTTCCAGCGGATCGTCGATATCATCGATAGCGATGAAAGCTATGAAAACAAGGTTGCGCTCCTCGCACAAAAGACTCGAGCACGCAAACCTCACCTACAGGCCGGCTTTACACTTTTGTATATCCTTGCGTTTGGAGTGACTCTATGGCTCATCCTTACGGTGCTCGATGCACTCTCGTTTAATCTTATCAGTAAAAGCATCTTTATATTCTTTGTGTCTACCATTGCGTTCTTTGCACAACGTATCCGCCAGGTCACGAGCGAGTACAAACTCATCGACCGCGACACGATCCTCACTCCATTTGTAGATTTTTTCTTTATGCCTATCCTCACCCTGGGCAAATTCTTCTCTAGCGGGATGGCAAAGCTCAATTTCTTTACTTTTGTATTTGATGTTCTTATCGAAGCGCCATACAAACTGATTATTGAAATTATCGAAGAGTGGGTGAAGTTCACCCGCTCAAAGAGGGAGGAAATCATATGACCACATCATTCACCAGAGCCATCATATTTGACTTGGACGGCACCGCGCTGCCCAGTGATCCAAAATCAGTACCAACTGAAGCAGTGATAAACGCCATTGCAACTGCACAATCCAAAGTTCATACCCTCTTTGCGACGAGTAGAAGCTGGAAAAGAGCCAAAGACCTCGCAAAGCTTTTCAAGATTAAGGTGCCTGTCGTTACGCTCGGTGGCGTACAGGTCATAGATCCGCTGACTGGCAAGATACTTTGGGAGCAGGACCTCGATCCTGGTGTCGCTGAGAAAGTAGTAGAAATCGCAAAGCAGTACCCGGGCTCAAAGGTCTATGATTACGAAACAGACAAAGCCGGATCTCTCAAGACGTACAAAGTAAAGCCCATCACTGAACTCGTCACTTTCTTGATCAGTGAAGATCTAGTCCAAGACTTTGTGAAACAGGTCAAAAAAATCCCTCTGCTACTCGTCGAAACTGCAGTGAGTTTTGAAAAGGGGATGACGATCGTGTCAATCAAGCATATTCACGCTACAAAGTTTATGGCACTTCAGACCGTGGCAAAAAAACTAGGACTAAACTCCAAAGAGTGTGTAGGAGTGGGGGACAGTGCAAACGATATCACCCTCCTGAACTTCTGTGGTACCAAAATAGCGATGGGTAACGCGACAGAACGTCTAAAGGAGCTTGCGCATCATATAGCGCCAACGGTCAAAGAGGATGGGTTAGCCTGGGTCATCGAGAAGTTTATCATGAGCGACAACCCTCCTCCGATACCCAAAAAGCCACTGTATTGACTTCTTCAGTTGTTAAGTGTGAGGTGAGTTGTCCCTTTTTTCAGTCACTCTGAGTGTAACGAAGAATCTCTTACACGAAGGATCTTTCGCTCACGCTCTAGATGACAAATGACCGGTCATCCTGAACGAAGTGAAGGATCTGTTGTTTCGGCGGACTTGTCCGCCTTGAGCGGAGAAGAATCTCATATATCTGGTCATTCTGATCCCGCCCTGGCGGGAGAAGAATCTCAATCAAAAAAATCTGTGAGCTTGGAGAGATTTGAACTCTCAACCAATTCCTTAAGAGGGAACTGCTCTACCGTTGAGCTACAAGCCCTATCGACATGCAAATCTCCAATTTTCAATGAATAAGTTCCAAATAAGCTCCAAATCTTAATATCAAATTATAGTAACTGTCCTGGGTTTGATTATTGGTCTTTGAAAATTACTTGGAACTTTGAATTTGGAATTTGCTCTCGGTGCGCTCGACAGGATTTGAACCTGTAACCCTCAGTTCCGAAGACTGATGCTCTATCCAGTTAAGCTACGAGCGCAAATCCATCTATGCTATTATACACGCTGATATGAGGAAATATATATTTGACTGGCGTATTTATGCGGTCTCGATGACCCTTTTTGCCATTGCAGTTGCAGGTGGTATCTATCAGTTTAAATGGTTCCCTTCAAAGCCTGAGGTCCTGGCTGCAACCATCTCCACTCCCTCTACTACCCCTACTTTGACTCCCACTCCAGATCCCCGTGAGATTCGTCTCAGCAACTATTTTGCCTATCGCAAAAAGCTAAATGGCAAACTGAGCCCCCTGGCAAGTCACTCGGCGCTCCTGGTATCAGAAGCTGATCGAGTCGGCATAGACTACCGATTTGTGACCGCCATCGCGACCATCGAGTCAAATCAGTGTCAGTCTACTCCAGATCGCGATCCATTGAATTGTTGGGGATGGGGGATATATCCCGGAAGTTATAAAGAACCCTTTGAAAGCTATCCTCAGGCGATCCGCACTATAAATAGGGGACTCGCTAGAAACTATCATCGCAAGGGCCACGATACCGTTGAGGAAATAGCTCAGATCTACAATCCAAACACTCCCGAGGCTTGGGGTGCAAAAGTCCACAAAATCTTTGACTTGATCGAGTCATTGTAGTGTTATGCGAGTTCGGATCTTTCGCTGTCGCTCAAGATGACTTGGTGGAAGTCATCCTGAACGAAGTAAAGGATCTCTGTCCTTGGGATCTTTCACTCACGCTCAAGATGACTTGGTGGAAGTCATCCTGAACGAAGTGAAGGATCTCTGTGCTAAGGGTCAATTCATAATCTCGTTCACTCCGCCAGATTCTTCAAAGTAGGGTTATGCAAATGTATGAGCTCTACTTTTCGAGCACGAGTCCATCCCTTGATTTTCTTCTCATATGATATAGCCTCAATCGGACTGTTGAATGAAGCCACAAATAAGAGCTTATGTAATTTGTATCGCGCAGAAAAAGACTGGGGGTTCATCATGCATTGGTGTTCGAAATATCGGCGAGATATATCATTGGTTACCCCAATGTAGTAACATGAATGACGTGAATTAGAGAGGATGTATACAAAGTATTGGCGCACACCAACATAATAGTAGATCTTTCGCTATCGCTCAAGATAACAAGTGACCGTCATCCTGAACAAAGTGAAGTATCTGTTGAATTGGGATCTTTCGCTATCGCTCAAGATGACCAAGGTTCGTCATTCTGATCCCGCTGTGGCGGGAGAAGAATCTCTACAATCAGTCATTCTGAGTGAAACGAAGAATCTCATGCGTATACAACTTTCGCTATCGCTCAAGATGACAGCGAGGTTAGTTCGTAGAACGGGCTATGGAGTGCTCCTGAGACATAGAGTACTGAGTGCCATGACTCTTGGACTGCGTGGCAAACAAACTCCCTCTCTTTTTCTTCTTGGAGATCATGGCATCGAGCCACGTATTTGACTCACCCACCTGCGCCGCAAGGGTGCGGAGGAGCTCGACCATAAGCTCCATAAATCTGACATAGTAGACTCCCTTTTTCCCACCATTTTCAAGGGCGACTTTTTGGAGCACGGACAGCTTTTCATTCATCTGCATATTCATGTGCTCGAGCTTTTTGATTTCATTTTTGATAGTAGCTTTGGCCTGTTCGATCTCGTTTTGCTCTTTGACCGAGGCTCTTTCGAGGATTGAATCAAACTCTGCCTTGCGCTGGGCAAAGAACTGCTGTTCTTGCTGCGCATACGCCTCGGTGAGGGTAGGTATCTGAGTTCCGCCTTCATAGGGGGAGCGAGCAGTCTCTTGGGCCTGTGAAGCACGTGGAGAGCCTATTTTTGGTCTGCCGGGGATGCGAAGGACACGAGGAGCCTGCGCCGCTGTAGTCTCAAACGGATTGACTACCTGTTTGCGGGGTGTGCTTGGCCTTGCGGACTGGGATGAGTTCATAGCCGATTTCATCCGAATATTATACTATAGGGTATTCAAAAAGTCAATGACTTTCTGCTTCCTCAATAGCGTCTCGTACCATGCCATATTGCGCCGTGCAATGGCCTTTTCTTCGTCAGTTTTGGCCAATCCCATGATGTTTTCGAGCTCGGACGGCTCTACGGTCAATTTCTCCTCATCGGCGATTTTGGCGATGATAAACTCGATTTTGTACATGTCCTCGCTGTCTTTGAAGTACTGTGCGTGCAACTCTTCCTCTTTGATCTTTTTCGAGGTGAGGTACTGCTCAGGGGTCAGACCTACCTTTTTGATATCTTCGAGGAGTTGGGTCAGACGTCGATTTACCTCCTCATTGGTCAAGAGCTCTGGTACCTCCAGCTCACTCTCCTTTAGGAGGATATCAAATATCGAGGACAGCATGAGTGATGCAGGCTTTTCACCCTCGGTCTTCTTTGCATCCTCATTGTCATTGCGAGGAGCTTCAAGCGACGTGGCAATCTCATTTGGAGATCCGCTAGACTTGTCACCCTGAGCCTGTCGAAGGGTCTCATTTTTCTCTCCCTCTTTCACATCTTTACTTGCAGCTTCTTTGCTTGCAGCTAATACTTTTGAGGCTTCTTTCTCCTTTTCTACTTTTAATTTTTCATTTTTAATTTGTTTTTTGTAGTCTTTGAGTTTGACCTCAGGCACGAGAGGGATCGTCATGGTCAGCTTCCAGGTCTCACCCTCTTTTGCCTCAGTCAAGTTGACTGATGGAGAAGTGATAGGGTTTAGCTTCTCCTTTTCGAGGATGGCTTTGTATATCTCTGGGATCGTCTCACGCACGGTCTCCTCATATACCTTATCGATGTTGAGTGCTTTCTCCGCCATCGCACGAGGAGCTTTGCCGAGACGGAAGCCTGGCACTTGTACGGTAGCTATTGCACGGGTGATCACGGTATCTTTCTTTTTGGAGATGAGATCCCAGTTGATTTCGATGGAGGCTTCTTTGGCACTTTTGGGAAGAGATTTGAGTTTGTACGTGTATGACATAGGGGCCTATTATACAACGGAACAGGTATATCCACTCTATGATTTGTTGTATACTATCAGCATGGATGTACATACCTGGTATACAAAATCAGACTCATCGCTTTCTGATACGAGCACCCTGGAACATATACTAAACTATGGGACATGGAATCAAATACAAAGCTTTATTCAGACATACGGACGTGACCACGCTGCTGAACTATTTGGCAAACTGTTACAAAGCAACGGAGCAATCTAAAACCACGTATCAACCACTATTTTAAGCTCTACTTTTCACATGCATCCTGAGATACTTGCACCATCGCAGAATGACGATTCCCTGACTCTATCATGCTGAACTGCGCCCATCGGAAGTACCCTTGGGGTATTTCAGCATCTTTTATCGACTTCATATTCAGAACTGCTCCATTGTAAGATCCTGAATCGGGTTTAGGATGACAAGGCTATTGGCACAAGTGAGAGTGTGATGTCTAAAATGGCCGAGTTCTACTTCGACGAACTTGGCAATGATTTATGATTGTGTTCTGAAAGAAGCTTTTTTGGAAGCATCTTGGATGCCTCAAGTATCTCAAAGGAAACAGGACGTTTGAGTACGTCAACGCTCATGTATACCCGTGATGACTCGAGCGGGATCGTATCGTCTGGTACCTGATGAGAAAATATATTGCAAATACATCTGATGACTTGTCCTATGTGATTTTCATATTTGATTAGTATAAGCGCTTACCATTCATGCATGCCGATTTGTATGCTGGATATACATCTACTTGCTGTGGATCGATTATCTTGATATCAACAAGCTTGTTCGTTAGTGCATTCGCCTTTACATCCAAGTCCCTATCAATGAGGTTGTGGGTACCAGCTTTTAATACCAGTATATCGATATCGCTATACTCTGTGGCAGAACCATTTGCCTGCGATCCATACAGATATACTGCATCAGGGTGTGCCTCAGAAACAATAAGGTCGGTAATCTGGATTATGGTATCTGCAATTGAGTGTGTATCCATAGATAAAATGCTTTCCCAAACTCATACAAAGGCGTTACCCGCTCTTTATTGTTGTAATATTGATAGCTCATGTCTTCGTATCGGGTGCGCACATATGCGAGACTCAGCTCCTTGAGACGTGTAGAGTCAAGATGCGAAGGAAGTGTCTTGTTGGTGAGCGACAAAAGATCAACAAGATTATGTGTACGAGGTGCTTCTTTCTGAGTAGATTTGAAAATGAGTGCCTTTACTATTTTTTCTGCAGCTTGCTGAGAAAAGAGTATTGCATAGGTATACTTGCGCTGCTCCCACAAACTATCAGCTAAAGACCTATCCTCACCTGCTAAATAGAGAAGATTCTGAATAGTTTGATGCATAGAGATAGTATATCAAATTCAGCTGAAACAATTCATTGGCCTAAATTCTAATTGCCCTGCGTCTGATGAGCAGCCTGATCAGCACCCCTATCGTCACCAAAAGCACTGCAAACCCGAGATACTGCAGATACTGCGGCCAGAAGATGACTGTGATTTGTCTCTGATCTGTCATCCCGGACAAGCTTGTCCGCCTTTGGCGGAATCCGGGATCTACGCTCCCACCACTATTTCCAGCTTCTTTGTTTCTCGTTTCCTCATTTGCCCTTTCCCCCAGCCGCCACCCATTCGCCCAATTATTCACCAGCACATGATCAGTAAGTCGTCGCGATCCCGCAAACAACACCGGCATCTGCCTCTGCAGCCAATTCGCACCAGTCAGATCATACGCAAGCCAGTCTGGATTGTATGACTGAGCTATGCTGAGGTAGGAGTCCATCTCAATCTCAGATGAGGGAATTGAGATATCCATCTGGTGAGGTGTGTTCTGGGCTAACTGCAGGTTTATACTCTTTCCCAGATTTATTACCTGTTGCTTCGCGACTGCCAAAGGGTCCCGTGAAAGATGTATCATCGCTACATAGGTGAGCATGTTTTTGGATGGATAGTATCCGTAGCTTATATTCTCTACAGAGAGCTGATATGCACCTGCATCATGGTAGTTTGGAATCAGAAAGTAGTCCCACTCATCTGCCACATTTCGCGATAGCTCATCGATGAAACTACACGCATCACTGAGTACTCGTCTCAGGCATATGCGCAGAGGAAGTCCACTCACATGCTTTGATTGTATGGCGAGAAGGTACGATTCATCCGTACTGATCCCCGATAGGGGTAGGGTGAGATTTGCTGTTTCCTGCAAAGACTCAAACACGGTATGCGTAGCATCTTGCCACACATGAGTAGTGTCTCGCACATGCACGCCCATGGTCGCGGGGGTGAATAGAGCGCTTTTTGTGGCATCAAAAGGAGTGGAGACCCCGTCTATCCGTAACACATTCCTGGTTATATCGAGAGTTACTCGTGTAGTGTCTAGTCTGTCAGTGCGATTGATGAGACTGCGTGAAGCATAGGGATCTACGATCTCTGCCGTTGGATCAATACTCACATAGTTTCCCTGGTTTTGGTATGCATAGTCATATCTATTCAACACAGCATTGGTGTGGAGCGTATATGGGTCTCTCATGAGTTGTGCCGGATGTATTTTTCCAACACGCCCATATACAGTCACCGTGCCATCTGCATATAGAGGTCTCACATACCCAAATTGCTCGAGCTCACCAAGGATTTGGACTATCTCTGCACGATACAAGATGCGCGAAGGATCTTTCTTGCTTGGTACGATGACTGAACTATCATGTAGGAGATATCTCACATTGTACTTATCCAGTACCTGGTCGAGTACATAGTACTGCCTCGTATAAAGCGCATATTGGATCTCGATAAAGGCTTGCTCATTTGCAGTCTCCCACCGATCAAAATCGCGATCAAGCAAAGGCTGCTTCATACCAAACCACAAAAATCCCGAACCTTGATACCCCCAGTCATAGTAGCTCCATCCCGAAAAGGAGTGCAGGGGGAGAGAAAGTACCGTCCCATCAGGCTGAGCATTCATCACCTTCCACAGATCAAAGTACCGCTGAGGTATGGCCACCTTTACCACCGGTGATATCAGATGACCAGTGAACAGAGGAAAGCTGTGCCAGCACAACGTCGCAATTGACAAGGCCAGCACTGCAGATTCTTTCCACGCAGACCTTCGTGTCCATCGCGTGATAATCAGATCACATCCATACGCGACATACACCGCACTTGCACACAAGAAGAGTATAGAAACTTTGGTAAATACAAATCGCAACGCTTCATCAAGGAGGCTGATTTTCAAAAGCAAATTGAATACCTGCTCAAATGGTGGCGTATGGTTCAGCAGGAGTATCAGGGGCACGAGATAGAGTGGTGAAAGTGCGATGAATGCGACATGCCGTCTGATATACGCACTGATGAGTCCCAGCAACCCCAGAGCAAAAAGCACATATCCGATCGCGCGTACTTCGATACGCTCAAAGTGTGCGATCCACTCGGGCATGAGCTTAGTTGATTGAGCCTTTGTGAAGTCATAGGCATCCCAGTTCATATAAAAACCTTTCTGTATCGCAACATCAGGGATATATCCCGTCTCTCTGTTGCGCAGCCGATACTCTTGGGAGTAGAGTCTGTTTTGTTTGGCATACTTTGGTACGTCACTTTTGGTCACGATATAGTAGATGTTTGGCAGGAGCCAGAAACTATTCACAGACAAACACACGAATATGAGCGCACCAGCGCGCCGCCACGCGGCGCGCCTCATCACCACATACACACCCAGCATCAGTACCCAACAGCCAAAAAAGGGATACCACAGATGTGCCGCATACGCCTGCGGCGTAGAGAGTAAGGTGACAAGCGCAAACCAAAAAAGCACTGTCCGCTGACTGTCATCTCGACTCCTCGCCGTAGGCGAGGGTGGAGAGATCTCATGTTCGTTTTGTCTGATACTCGCTCCGACGGAGGTTACATGTGAACTATGTCTGTCATCTCGACTCCTCGCCGTAGGCAAGGGTGGAGAGATCTCATAACCCCCACTCATATACCTCACCGTCAGCATGAGCACCCACGGGAGCGCCGCATACTGGACCGGAAACATCTCAAACGGCACATAGAACTGCTGCACGGTAGATAGACTACAGAGGTACGCGACCGCCCCGATGAGCGAGACGACATCGACGTGCTTCAGCCCCCAGGCACGCAGTCGCAGGAGTCGCCACATCCCGATGACGCCGATAGGCAGACAGGCAAACACATACAGATAGCGAAGGCTCGACAGGGGGAATACGAAGCTCAAGAGATAGAGGATGATCACCCGTGGCAGATCGGCCATATGAGTATGTCCGGCGAGTGCCCCGAGTCCCTGCTCATAGCGCCACACGCCGTACCAGAGCCGCTTGAATGCGAGTCCAAAGTCCATCTCAGGATGTATCGTGTCCCACCCCGTGAGCCAGGTACCTGGGAGGTAGGTCATGTACGCTATCAAGACACACATCAAAAGCAAAAAAAAGACCTGCAGAGATTCGAGGGAGATATATCTAGTCAGAAATCGCGTGAGAGGTGGGTGATGGTGAGGGGAGTGCACACTACTATGCTACTTGATAAAAGGAGCGCTGTAAAGCAGTCGTGGCTCATCCTTCTGCCCACGAGTATGTATCATGGGTATAAGGATGACCTTGAGAGAAAGAAGTAAAATGAAAGGGTCATCTGACCGGCTGGACCCACGTCCCTGCCGGTCAGAAGTATTACCATTGCCGCAGTCTCGCCGGCATCAAACCCCAATTGGGGTTCGTGCCGACGAATACGAAGTGGTCAGGTGTGTCGCTGGCATAAATGCCGAATACGTCGTTGTACCAAAGCAAGTATACCTTGGCAACACCAGCCCCTCCAGGGCCGGCGTCGCAAAACGCCTGCCGAGTTCGTTCCTCGCCGATGCGAATCGCCTCGGCAAATGAATCAGCTAACCAGTACCCACAGCCCCAGGTGCAGGTTATTGGAGTTCCAGCTTCAACAATCGCAATTGTTGAAGATTCGCCCGTGCCATCAAATAGCTGCATCTTTCTGCTTCCGGCGACGACGTCGCCGGAAAAAACGAAATGCGATCCTGTAACGATTATCGAGCTGCCCGGAGGCAACACGATCTCATCTTGGGGCGGGATGCATACGCATTCCGCCCGCACATTTGCCGGCCTAAAAAGCGCTGGCAAGAAAACAACCGAAGGTCGTGCTGGCGCTGGGCTTGTTGCACCACAGCGCATTGTAATCACAACTTGTGCACCATTAGCGGTTACAGTATATTGTGATTTTCCACAATTGAAGGTGTGCCATGTGCTCTGGCCATTTTCAACATCGACTGTTGAGCCGTCACCGAAGTCGACTGTCATCCACCCTCGTGGGGCATTCGTAAAGGAAAAGATTACCTTTTCACCCTCTACAGGACTTAGGTTGCTTGCAGTGATGGTCGAATGTACCGTTCCCGGTCCTGGACTAGAACCACAGCGCATTGTAATCACAACTTGTGCACCATTAGCGGTTACAGTATATTGTGATTTTCCACAATTGAAGGTGTGCCATGTGCTCTGGCCATTTTCAACATCGACTGTTGAGCCGTCACCGAAGTCGACTGTCATCCACCCTCGTGGGGCATTCGTAAAGGAAAAGATTACCTTTTCACCTTCTAGTGGATTTAACGTACTCGCGGTGATCGATGTTTGGACTGGCTGTTCCGGTGCTGCGGTTGCTGACTGAGTCAGCACGATAAAACTCATGATTAGGCTCATGAGTAAAGCCATTCTAAATGTCTTCATTTTTTTGCTCCGTTTGTATTTTTTTGCTGGTCTTGATAGACCGTACAGAAGATGAGTGTTGCTCATCCTCTCTATGGTCTACCAGACACAGGATAAACAAAAGGAGATTCTTCTATTCTCTCAAGGTTTATTAACGTGCATCAATGTCTCCATCACTCCTCAGGTCTCATGCTTCCGAGACCGGTAGGTGCGACTTTGGCACTGATTCGTTGCACTCGGTCTCTATGGGTAAAGATCCTGAAACTAGTTCAGGATGACAATCCCCGATAAAAACCAAGATCAGAAACTCAAACACTGTTTGAGTCCTAGATCCTCTCTAGCAACGTAAACATACTGATATGACTTTTTTGATAGAATGTATAGATATGGTCAAGTTTCAAGAAGAGGTGCGCATTGTATGGAGTCGGTATAATAAGATCAAGAAGGTCTATGCACCATCTCTCAAGAGCGATGTGTACTTTACTCGCAAAGGATTCAGACACTTACTTGGTCACGAGAAACACCAATCCGTACGCGACCGCTCAGAGGTGAAGGAGCGCTTCGTGCTCATAGATGCGGCAGTAGCGATCCTGCGGTCGGCTCGTCTACCAAAATCGCGCAAAAGAGACTTGCTTACTCATCTACACTTAGAAGGATACTATGAAGATCATCTTATTCTTGTCATCATCTATAAAGATAATGCAGGCATGTACAAGTTCCTCTCAGTATTTGAAGTCAAATAAAAAGCACAAGTGTCTCTCAGCTTTACCACGCAGTATTGCAGCGCGTCTAGCTGTACATCAACGGTAAAAACCGTTTCACCTGTGCATAGAAAGTATACCATACTCCCTATCACAAAAGTCAATCAGTATATTTGTAAACGTGCATGATCCTCACTGGTTGAAAAGTATCGCTTGTCTGCCCCACAGGGGAGCTGGCAAAGCGATAGTTCTCACTCGGCGAGGGAGCCTATTTGATGGAATGCATGTTTGCTTAAGGTGCGTCAAGCTCGAAATAGATCAAAGTAGTACAAATAGACTGCTTTGTTCCGTTTGAGTTGACACATAGTACACTACTATGGGATGGATGTCAAGAGGGAAATCAACTAATTGATAGTTGATAATTGATAGTTGAAAACGGGAAACAATAAATAAAACAAGGTTCTGATATGGGTATTTGGGACAGAGTGCGGAATCTATGCCAGAGGTAGAGAGGAAGTTGGAGTGAGCTGGGATGAATAGTGATCAAGTCTAAAACTATTACTCTGTTTCTATATTACTCTATTTATACTGCTACAGCAATATAAATCAAGATCCTTCGCTACGCTCAAGATGACGGATGAACTGAAGCTGAAGTGATTTTTTCCAAAAAAATTCCCCCGAAGCCTCTCAACTACCGTAGAGAAACCAGGAGGAGTATGAGTAGTATACCACAGACTATGGGTAGTTCAAGGTTAACGTATAACTGATAATTGACAGTGGATAACGGGAGCAAATAGCAGTATCTCCAGTTCATCCAGTTATACTGGTACTCTTATAACATTCGCATAGTTCAAACAATTCTAGTATTGAGTTATCAACTTTCAGTTATAAGTTATCCATTATCTACACCCCCACTGCTTTCCGGATGCGGGCGAGCGATGCAGTGGCTATCACGCGAGCCCGCAGGGCTCCCTGCTCACGGAGGCGATCAATCGTAGAAGGATCAGACTCGAGCTCGACCTTGCGCGTGCGGAACGGCTTCATATACGACATAAAGACCTCATAGATCAGCTTTTTGATCTCCACATCTCCCACGGTACCTGATCGGTAGCGTGCCTCGAGTGCTGACACCTCAGCCTCTGGATGGTCCAGGAGACGGAGGTAGCTAAAGCCTATGTTTTTGGCTGGATCACCAGCGTCAGTAGGCTTAATGCGTGCAGGGTCGGTGGTGATACCCATGATCTGCTTGTAGATGTGTTTTTCATCTGCGAATACGGGGAGGTCGTTACCAAGCGATTTGCTCATCTTTCGTACGCCATCGGTGCCGATGACGCGCGCCGTCTCTCGCTGGATGGAAAGCTCGGGGATTTTCAGAATAGCTCCGTATCGGTTGTTGAACGTGCGTCCGATCTCGCGACAGACCTCTACATGCTGGGACTGATCCTCGCCCACGGGGACGATATCTGCATCAAAGATCATGATATCTGCTGCCATGAGGATGGGATAGTTGAAGAGTCCGACGTTGATGGTGCCTTGGTCGGCTTCCTTTGCCATCTTGTCTTTGTAGCCGTGCATACGCTGCATTTCGGCCACTGTCACACAGTTGTTCAGAATAGTCTGGAGATAGGTGATCTCGGGGATATCTGACTCTATATAGAAGGTGGTCTTGGTAGGATCGATCCCAAACGCCAGGTACTCGACAAAGATATTGCGTGCATTCCCACTCGCTAGTGCCGGGTCAAAGACCGTATTGAGCGCGTGGAGGTTTGCTACAAAAAAGAAGCACTCGTGCTCGCGTTGGAACTCTACAAAGCGCTTTACCGCACCGAGATAGTTGCCGAGGTGGAGACCGTTGACAGAGGAGGGGGTGATGCCAGATAGGATACGCTTCATAAGCAAATGCAAAAGGTAAAATTTAAAATTCAAAATGAATAGTAGAGATAGTATACGCTGAAGGTCGTAGATGAGAAAGGGGAAGATATCGGGGCGAATTTCCCGGATCGATACGAAATCTGTGATCCCGACTGGACTTGAACCAGTGACCTTTTCAATGTCAATGAAACGCTCTAGCCAACTGAGCTACGGGATCTTTTCATTGTAGTCATATTGAGCAAAGCGAAATATCTCAATCAGATTGGGCGATGAGATCCTTCACTCCGTTCAGGATGACAAATACTGCGAGACCAAAGGGACTCGAACCCTCAACCTCTTCCGTGACAGGGAAGCGCTCTAACCAATTGAGCTATGATCCCAACAAAAGTATTATAGCAAAACAAATGTAGTCGAATACCTGCAAATGCATATCAAGGTTGATATGCGCAATGCGCAATGGCGATTGACAACTGTAGATATTCCACTACCATATACGCAGATGTTTATATCAAATCACGTCAAGACCATGCAACAGCTTACCCGTACGTATAGTGCGGCCTGATGCATTTCACATAAAAAAATCATCAGCCCCGCACGAAAGTGCGGGGCTTTTTCAAATACATATGAACCCTAACCCCCCCAAAAAACCGCTCATAGTGCTCTTTGATCTGGATAGCACACTCACCACTACCGAAACGGTAGATGCATGGGCAGCAGAGAAGGGTATCGCCGCCAAGTTACAGCAAGTCACAGATGATGCTATGCGGAAGCATCAGCCCTTGCATGCTCTTTTTACTCAAAGACTCGCCTTACTTGCTCCCAGCAAACAAGATAGAGCACAACTCAGAAGGATAGCGCTTCACAATCTGAGTCATGAAGCGATCCAGCTCATTGATAAGCTGAGTAAACATAGTCATGTGAGGCTCGGCATCCTCTCTCTGCACTTTCAAGAAATTGTAGATGATGTGGGCTCATTTCTCGGATGCGATCCTGCACTGTGCATCGGCTATGAGATACAGCATGATAAAGATGGAGCGTATCAGGGGTATGATGTAAACCAAGTGCTCATACAAAACGACGGAAAGGGGAGGGTGGTCGATAAACTCAAGACACTCTATCCAAATACCCACATCGTGCACATTGGTGACAATATGACTGACCAGTCGACGCAAGGACACGCGGATATGTTTATAGGATATGGGGGGGTCATTGATCGAGAAGAGGTTAAAAGGGCATCGTCAAACTATGCATATAATTTTGTCGAGGTAGAAAAGTATTTACAAAAGTACCTGTGATACCTCATTTGTATTTTTAATACATACACCTATGGATCAACTCTCAAACCTCAGACACTCAGTCGCACACCTACTCGCTGCAGCTGTCATGCAGATCTGGCCTGATACCAAGCGCACGATCGGACCTGCGATCGATGATGGATTTTATTTTGATTTTGAGTTCCCAACTGGAGTGAAAATCTCAGATACTGATTTTCCTCGTATCGAGCAGAAAATGCGCGAAATAGGGAAGACGTGGAAATTATTTGAGCGTGAAGAAGTGACCAAAGAAGAAGCTCTCAAGCGCTATAAAGGCAACGAGTACAAAGCTGAGCTTATCGAGGAGTTTGCACATGATGGCAAAACGCTCACCTTTTATAGATCGGGCGACTATGAAGACCTCTGTGCAGGAGGGCACGTCGAACACCCTGATAAGGAGATGAAGCACTTTAAACTCATGTCTATAGCGGGTGCCTACTGGCGGGGGAGTGAGAAGAATAAGATGCTCACCCGCATTTATGGCACTGCATTTGCGACAAAGGAAGAATTAGACGCACATCTGGCTATGCTTGAGGAAGCTAAAAAGCGCGACCATCGCAAGCTTGGCGCAGAGCTCGAACTCTTTTTTATCGATGAGATGGTAGGTAAGGGACTCATCATGTGGCTCCCCAAAGGCACTCTCATCCGTGATCAAATCGAAAAGCTCGCCAAAGAGACTGAGGAGCGGTATGGCTATCTACGCGTCAGCACACCTCATATCGCAAAGGAAGAACTTTTTACAACATCAGGACACCTGCCATACTACAAAGACAGCATGTATCCACCGATGGTCATGGATGATGGGACATACTATCTAAAGGCTATGAATTGCCCACATCATCACCGTATTTACCTTTCCAAACCACGAAGCTATAAAGACCTACCCCTGAGGCTTGCTGAGTATGGGACGTGCTATCGCAATGAGCTCTCAGGTACCTTGTCTGGTCTGCTGAGAGTTCGTTGTATGGCGATGAACGATGCGCATATGTACTGTCGAAAGGACCAGATCAAGGAAGAGTTTGCATCGGTACTGAGGATGACTCGAGAATATTTTGATATTTTTGGTCTCAAAGACTACTGGTTCCGCTTGTCAAAGTGGGATCCTGCACATACTGATAAATATATCAATCAACCAGAAAACTGGGAGTATGCCGAAGGCATTCTCCGTGTGGTGCTCATAGAAATGCAGTTGCCATTTAAAGAAGTGGCTGATGAAGCCGCATTTTATGGTCCAAAGGTAGATGTGCAGTTCAAATCTGCTATTGGCCGTGAGGAGTCTATGTCTACGATCCAGCTCGACTTTGCTGCAAAGGAACGCTTTGGTTTGAGCTACGTAGACTCTGATGGCTCTTCAAATGGAGAAGTATTTGTGATCCATCGTGCGCCGCTCTCGGTACATGAGCGATTTATGGCATTTTTGATAGAGCACTATGCAGGAGCGTTTCCCGTCTGGCTCGCCCCAGTCCAGGTCGCACTGCTTCCCATCGGAGAGAAGCACGTAGAATATGCACACCAGGTAGCCGTGGCATTGAAAAAACAGGGTATCAGAGTCGAGGTACATGCTGAAGGGAAGAGTATCGGCGCCAAGATACGCATTGCGACATTGCAAAAGGTCCCCTATATGGCTATAATGGGAGACAAGGAAGTTGAGGCACAAACGGTCTCCGTGAGGGCACGGGACGGCAAGGACCTCGGCTCACTCGAGATCGAAAAAGTTATACATCTATTACTATCACACATTGAGAATCATACCTAGGAGATCCTTTCAAAGACCCACACGAAAGTACTACACCACCAACTTTCGTATAGAGGCTCCTCAGCTGCGAGTAATAGATAACGAAGCTGGTTTGTTGGGTGTTTTGACCCGTCAAGAGGCTCTAAACAAGGCTCAGTCTATGGGATTGGATCTCGTCCTCATCGCTCCTCATGCTACGCCACCGGTCGCCAAAATCGTAGACTTTAAAAAGTTTATGTACCAAGAGTCCAAAAAGGAGCAAGAGGCAAAAAAGGGTGTGAAGAAAAGCACCGTCAAAGATGTGCACATCTCTCTTTTTATGGGAGAGGCTGATCTGCTGCGCATGGTAAACAAGACCAAGGACTTCCTCGCTGATGGCAACCAAGTGCGCATCAATATGGAGTTGCGTGGTCGCCAACTCGGCAAGATGCCTATGGCTGTAGAGCACATGAATGCGTTCCTCAAGCAGCTGGGAGATGTAAATATCTCAAAAGAGCCAAAGATCGAAGCAAAGGTGGTCAGAGCTGTGGTTGCGAGGAAGAAGTGAGAAGATTGAATCTGCAATTCACAGTCTGCAATTTCAAATAATGTTCAATTTCAATCTAAAATCGAATTTTGCACTATTTGAGGGTTATAAACTGTAAACTGCAAATTATCTCTCCACGTTGTTTTTTGCAGTTTTTGAAGTATACTAGTCTCTCACTATGGCAAAGAATAAAGTCCGCACACATAAAGGTGCATCAAAGCGTTTCAAGGTGACTTCAACGGGCAAGGTCCTTCATCGGAGCCACACGATAAGGCATCTTCGTAGTGCAAAGTCAAAGAAACAGGTACGTAGACTCATGCTCATGAAGCCAGTCACCAGCAAGCAATCACGCACAATCAAGAGACTACTCGGGCTCGCATAAGCAAAATTCCAATATTCAATTTTCAATTTGCAAATAATATTCAAATTACAGTTAAAATTGTAAATTGCACATTGCATATTTTTAAGCACTATGGTACGCGTCAAAGGTGGAACACAAAATCATAAGAATCATAAGAAAGTCCTTGGCCTCGCCAAAGGATATCGCATGAGTCGTCACCGACTCATCAAGGTCGCGACACAAGAAGTCCTCCATGCTGGTCAATACGCGTTTGCTGGTCGCAAGCTCCGCAAAAGAGACTTCCGATCTCTTTGGATCACTCGCATGAACGCATCACTTGGTGAACAAGGCATCAAATACAGTCTTTTCATCAACAAACTCACCCTCGCTGGAGTGACAGTTGATCGCAAGATCATGTCACAGATGGCAGTGGAGTATCCTGCAGCCTTTGCAAAACTGGTGGCTGAAGTGATGACTCGTGCCGAGGGTGCAAAATCACCTGCTCCTGCTGCAGCAAAAGTAGCTGCCCCAAAGAAAAAAGCTCAGGCTGCTGTCGTTGCCTGATCTGACTCAACTGATTTCTGATTTTCTACAAAATCTTTCCTGCAGTGCTATTTCCACGCGTAAATCGCAAAGGTCATGTACAATTCTTTGCATGTTAGATATCCCTCATATTGCCCGACTGGTGGCTGATTGTGCAGACGCTGCAGAGCTTGATGCACTCCATGTAAAATATCTCGGACGCAATGGGGAGGTAAATAAAATTGCTGCCAAAATCCAGGAGATCCCTGTAGCAGAGCGCAAAGAATACGGTCAAAAGCTAAACAAAATAAAAAATGAGATACATACGCTTATTACGAACCGCGCCTCTGAGCTCTCAGCTATCAGCTCTCAACAGCTGACTGACTTTGATACCTCTCTCCCTGGTATCAGTCCCACTGCGGGACATCTTCATCCCACCACACTCACTATCCGCGAGATGGTGGCATACTTTAACCGTCTCGGCTACAGTGTATATGAGGGTCCTGAGATCGAAACTGATGAGTTCAACTTTAACAAGATGAATCTCCCGACTGATCACCCCGCACGGGAGCTTGCAGATACGCTCTATATCCATGAGCCAGAGTGGCTCCTGCGCACCCACACCTCGAGCGTCGAGGCACGCTGCATGACCCAAGAGCAGCTACCGATCCGCATCGTCGTGCCAGGCAAGTGCTATCGCAACGAGAGCGTCAGCATGACGAATAATGCGATATTTTATCAGCTCGAGGGACTCGTGATAGATAAAGGGATTCACATGGGACATTTGCGTGCCACACTCGAAGGATTTGCAAAGAACTTGTACGGAGCTGACGTGGTAACTCGTTTTCGATGCAAGTACTATCCTCAGGTCGAACCTGGAGCAGGCATGGACATACAATGTAGGTTTTGCGGTGGCAAGGGTTGTCAAACTTGTAAGTATCGCGGATGGATCGAGGCTCTCGGTGCGGGGATGGTCCATCCAAACACACTTCGCGCCTGTGGTATCGATCCAGCTGTCTACTCAGGATTTGCCTTTGGGATGGGACTTGATCGTCTGGTCATGATGAAGTGGGGAATCACCGACATACGGACTTTGTACAATGGTGAAATTGTGTGGAAGGAATGATGCAAATTCAAAAGGCAAAAATTAAAAATTAAAATTGCATGGAGTATAAGAGTGATTTAAAAGTTCGGATATATACCTTTGTCGTTTCTTTGCTCAGATACCTAAAGGGAGTGAAGACTGACACAATATCACGAAGTATGTTGGACCAACTGGTTCGATGTTCAACTAGCATACTTGCAAATTATGTAGAAGGTCAATCAAGTGTCTCACGCAAAGAATTGACGAATTTTATTTCTTTTAGTTTAAAGTCAAGTAATGAGACAAAAGTATGGCTAAGGCTACTCGCAGATTTGGACTATATTCCTAAAGCAGTGTACGAACAGCTGATGAAAGAGCTGACTGAGCTAAGTAAAATGTTAGCCGCAAGCATAGTAAAATTGAGAAAAGGCACATAAAACTCATGGAGAATTTTAATTTTTGAATTTATACTTTTAAATTACTAACATGAAAGTACCCATAAGCTGGCTCAAACAATACGTCGATATCCCCGCATCCATCACGGAGCTGACTGACAAGCTTACGGCGATCGGTCACATGCAGGATAAGAAACCTGAGAAGGTGGGGGATGACATGGTCATCGACCTCGAAGTCCGTCAGAATCGCAGTGATTGCTACTCGATACTCGGAGTTGCGAGAGAGGTGGCGGCGGTGACGGGGAAAAAAATTAAAAGTGAAAATTCAAAAATTCAAATTGATAATGTTAGAAACGAGCAGTTGCTCAAAATTTCAAATATTGACCCTACGCTCTGTCTGAGATTTAGCGCGGTACGCATCAAGCTCGCAGCATGCAACTCGCAGCTTTCGACTCCCCCCTGGATGAAAGCTCACCTGGAGGCATATGGGATCAAACTCATCTCACCACTGGTCGATATCACCAACTATGTGATGGTAGAGACAGGGGAGCCTATGCATGCATTTGATATCAGACAAGTACAAGACGCACATATCACGATACGGCGCGCCAAAAAAGACGAACACCTCACCGTGCTGGGAGGTCGTGAGCTCGTGCTCACTCATGATGATCTGGTGATCGCCGACGACACCAAGATACTGTCGTTTTCTGGGCTCATCGGTGCTGAGGGCACCGGTATCGCAAACGACACAAAGGAGTGCATACTCGAAGCAGCTACTTATAACCAAGCATGCATCAGACGTAGCAGCATCAGACATGCGCTACGCACAGAGGCGTCCACGAGACATGAGAAATTTCTTGATCCTCGTCTAGTTGATGTGGCACTTTCCAGAGCACTCCAACTCATCAGCGAGATGGGGGAGTATGAGATCGTGGCGACTGCGGAGTCGTATCCAGCGCCTGTGAAATCGATCACTATCGATCTGCATCTTTCTGAGGTCTCTCGTCTCGGTGGCATCGAGATCGATATCGAAACTGCAAATCAAAGCCTTCTTTCCCTCGGCTTCGAAACAATTGTTAATTCTTCATTGTTAATTATCAATTGTGTTGTTCCCTACTGGCGCACTGATATCACCGGTGAGGCAGACCTCGTAGAGGAAGTTCTACGACTGTATGGATATGAGAACATCCCCCCTGTGCTCCCACCCTTTGCACCTCCCGCAGACGTTACCTCCTATGCATACAAACTCGATGAAGAAATTCGCAATCATCTCCAGCTTGCAGGCTATGATGAAGTCATGACCGAACCGTTGACCTCAGTCGCGCACTACGATGTTCTTTCAAAAAAAATCAAAGGCATCAAACCAGTGAAGCTCCAGAATGCGCTAAACGTAGATAAATCCATGATGCGCTTTGGTATGGACGAAGGTCTCCGACATGCATATCAGCACCATCTAAAGTTTGGTCGGGACTCTATCAAATTGTTTGAGCTAGGCACAGTATATGCAGAGTCTATAGATCCAAAGGCGACACCACGATTTTATGAGCATCGACACTTTGCGCTCGTACTCCATGATGCAGACGTACCAAAAGAGCTTCTTTACAGACAGGCAAAGGGTGTGGTTGAGCATCTGTGTATGGCTCTCGGTATCACCATTGACGAGAAGCTGCTCGACTTGCATGTGTGGGATGCACACACGGTTTATGGATCCGTCGATCTCACTGCACATTTTGGAAAGGAGAAAAGAGGTGCGAGCACCGCAAAGAACCTGCTGTATACAACCGTGCCAAATGTCCAATCCTTTGATGTGTCCTGCGCAGTATGGAGAAATGCTCCCATAGGAGAGATGGTGCGAGGAATAAAAGCAAATATCACGGGTGTTGCAGCTGTGACGGTGCCAGATCAACCTCATATACTGAATGACGATCAGCAGTCTGTACTGTTTCATGTCGAGTTGGAACCAGAAATCACGAGCAAGTCAGAGCACATCAAGTTTGTAGAGGAGTACTTAGAGAATAAGTTTGAGGCAAACATTAGATAGGCACAATCCACTCTGCCATATCGCACTTATGAAATCATCAGCACTCACCCAAATAGTCCCACTCGTGCTCACAGCAGTGGTGTGTGGAATACTTGTTCTCGTTATTTGGCTCGAGGTGCTGATCCTGAATACCTTTACGACTACTGACATCATTATCCAAGTCCGCTGGAGTGATGTGCTCATCGGCATGACGATCTATCTAAAGACTAGCGTCGACTTTGCGATATTTATAGGCAACCTCATGAGTACGTTTCCGGGCTGGAAAAATCGTATTATGATCGAGGTAGGGACAGCAGTAGGCAATGCGCTGGGCACTGTGATCGTCCTGGCACTCTGGGATGTGTTTCGTGACATCAAACCGCTTCTTGCTTTGATGATCGTATGGGCTGCCGTGGTGCTTTTTAAGCTCGCCGAGGAGGGACTCGAGCACACACACGAGGGCTCATATAACTTGCCCACGTGGTTTTATGCACTGACTGACAAGCTCGAGACGGCACTTCATATCATAAATAGTTGGACTGCGCCCGTCATCGACCGCATCATGCCAAACCTGTCCATGCGACCGGCTGCCAACCTCGGCTATATGGCACTGTTTGTGTTTTCATTTAAAGTTCCGTTTATACTCGGATTAGATGACTTTGCTGGCTATGTCCCTGTGTTTGATATCGTAAACGTCTTTGGATTTTCGATCGGCGTCCTGTCTGGGCACATGATACTAAATGCTCTCCTTTTCATCTCGCCACAACGGACTATAACGATCGTCAAGCACCCCGTCATCTCCCTTATGGGAAGTATCGCATTCGTCCTGCTGGCGCTCTGGGGCTTCCGCGAGGTGGCACATCTGCTCTCTGCACACTAAACTTGTGGAGAATTGAGATTGAAGGAACTCAAAAGCATCGCACACGTCATGCTTGTGAACACGCCTGCCCGCCTCTGGAGGGAGCATCCAAAGGCGTCAAGCACCGAAGTGACACACCGTAAGCACTTGTGCATTGGATCCCTTGTGCAGGAGGATGACAAGGTACCAATATTGGTGTTGTATTCCGCCTAGAGATGAGTATAATATTGACTCGCACGTTCACATTTAGTTGATATGCACAAAAAAGCCAAGCAATAGAGTCGCGGATGTGTAATGTACTCTGCAATTTCTTTAAGAGTTTGATCCTGGCTCAGAATAAACGCTGGCGGTGTGCCTGAGATATGCAAGTCGAGCGGGAATTTGTCTGAAGGACAAGGAACAGTAAATCTGCAATTTGCAATCTGCAATGTGCAAATAATTGAAATTTGAATTCAAATTATTTGTAAATTGTGGATTGTGAACTGTAAATTCTGCTTCTCGTCCTGAGGACAAGTTTCAGCGGCGGACGGCTGAGTAATATACAAGAATCTCCCCCAAAGTCTCACATAGCTCGCCGAAAGGCGGGGTAATTTGAGATAGTCCCCTTCGCAAGAAGGGGTAAAGCCGCAAGGCGCTTCGGGA
>CAZUKL010000015.1:0-23991 GCA_964620925.1 uncultured Gammaproteobacteria bacterium
ATCCCGCCCTGGCGGGAGAAGGATCTAGTGAGCCAAGATTATGAGATTCTTCACTCCGTTCAGAATGACCAAGCAAAAATCGTCATCGAATTAATTGACTATTACAATCCCGGGCTACGACCCAGGATCTATGTATTTGCACTTTCCAATGCAATAGATCCCTGCCTCCCTCTTAGCGGGATAAATACGCAGGGATGACAGGAAAGTAAGGTTTTAGAAATCGTCATTGAATTAGTTGACTATTACAGGGATGACATGTGCGTGTAAGGTGAATTGCAGTTTCAAATTGCAAATTCGAACTAGTTCACATTGTGGTATCATGCCCACATGAACTTTATATTCAAACTCCTCCTGGACGGACTGGGCGTGTACCTATCAGCAGCAGCGCTCAATGCGCTTTTCCCGGGAGCCCAACCCGTCCACCTCTCGACATACCTCGTAGCCATCATCGCAAGCATCGGCATCAGCCTCGTGAATCATACCGTCCGTCCGCTCATGAAAATCATCACCTTTCCTATCAATATCGTGACACTGGGACTGTTTGGATTTATCGTAAATGGCATCGCTCTCATGCTCGTCCCATACCTCGTAAATATTTTCGTACCAGGAGGGTTTGCCATCAATGGGCTCTGGTGGGCAGTGATATTTAGCGCCCTCGTGTCGTTTGTCCAATCGACACTCCACGTTCTCGTCAAATAATATGAACATTCCCCTTTTTTCCGCTGTACTCTTTGTCATCGGTTTTCTTGCGGGCTACCTCCTCCAAAGGTTCTGGGGCAACCAAAGCCAGTCAGCGGAGTTTGCAGACAAAGTAGAGGAGAAGCTAAACAAGATCATCCCTCAGATGACCCAAACTGCTGGCGAGCAAACAGCGCTTCTAGCCAAAGAAAAACTCGAGGCAGCGACTACCAATCTCAAAGATGAGTTTGATAACAAACAAGAGCTCATCGACAAGACGATCCAAACCCTAAACATCGAGCTCCACAAAGCAAACGAGAAACTCGAAAAAGCCGAGCGTGATCGTATCGGATCATTTGAAAATCTCAAGCAGCAGATCACTCAACAAGCAAAACATACCCAGGACCTCCTGCAATCAACAACCAATCTCCAACGCGTACTTTCAAATAACCAGTTGCGCGGTCAGTACGGCGAGCAGGTGGCAGAGGACCTGCTCAAGATGAACGGATTTGTCAAAGGTGCCGACTACCTCATCCAAGACACGCAGGCCGAGGGAGCGCGTCCTGACTTTACCGTCCTGTTGCCAAACGATATGAAAATCAACATCGACTCGAAGTTTCCGTATCAAAACTTGTTAAAAATCGTGGAGTCTACGACCGAAGAGGCACGAGCCCAATACCGCAAACTTTTTGAGCAGGATATCAAAGAAAAGATCAAGCAGGTCACCTCACGCAAGTATATAAACCCCGAGGAAAATACAGTGGATTTCGTGGTGCTTTTTGTACCAAACGAGATGATCTTTTCCTACATCTATGACAAGATGCATGAGATATGGATCGATGGTATGCGCCAAAAGGTGGTCTTTGCAGGACCATTTAGTTTTACAGCTATCCTGCGGATGGTGAGACAGGCACATGAGTACTTCTCTGTACAAAAGAATCTCCGCTCGATCATAAACAATATTCAAATTTTTAAGGATGAGTTTACAAAGTATCACGAAGAGGTGGACAATCTGGGCAAAAAAGTAGATGCAGTCGTCAGTCAATATAGGGTCGTGTCTCAGACGCGGACAAACAAACTGTTGCGTGTGGTGGACAAAATCCAGCTCGACAGTGCCACGGATGCTCCAGCACTGTTGACGCCAGAAGTTTGATACACTGTATAAATACATATGGAGTCTTCTTCACCCACCTACAAAAAAAGTTCCAGTTTAGCAGGAAAGCTTTTGTCACCATATATCATGCTAATCCCCATGTTTGTGATCCTTTTGGTGATGATACGATTTGTCTTTGATCCACCAAAGGCTGCAGTACAGTCAGCAAAAGGCACTCTTCCTCAGGCTATCATCACGTCCATGCCCACCGTCGATGAAGGGATCAAAAACACCCTTAAGTCATTTGAATCAGAGGAAGCAAGCAGCAGCGCAGTCATTGGATCAGCTGGATCTACCTCGTCGAAATCACCATCCAAAGTAGGGGATATGCCTACATTGGATCTCACGGGACCCTGGCAGTGTGATCATGCGGGCGTCTCCCTTTCCATCCAAGATAAAAATATCAAAGCATCATTTGCATCTGGAAAAGTCACTCAGTATGCGCTGGTACAAGGCGATTGCGCATACACCTGGACAAATCTCGCCACAGGCACAAAGCAGTGTGGTATCGGAGCCTATCTAGACATACTCGCGCCCATGCTAGGATCTGCAGATACGATCGCCACGCTCACTCAAAATATGGGTGATACGGCAGGTAAAGTTGATGTGGCAGGTCTCATCAGCTCATGCAAGAAAACTCCTCTCAAATCTGCGGTATTTGCACTGCCTGCGTCCATCAAGTGGACAGAAGAGACGATTAATTAACGAATAGCTAATTTCTAAGGACAGAGAGTTGTGAGAAAAGAGGCGGGCCCAGTGTCATCCTGCGTCTCTCCACGGCGGGACTGGCACATCATCTTGAGCGCTAGCGAAAGATCCTGAAATAAATTCAGGATGACAGAATGCTAGAATATGTACTGAAATTATTTGTAGATTGCAGACTCTTCCCACACATTTGTTGATTTCTTGGAGATAAAGAAAAACCTGGCTATGTCCTACTTCCCCCCATCGCTGCTTAAGTGAGCGGGCTTGCCCGCCGGTATGAATGGGTATATCGAAGAATTTTTCCACAAAAAAACCTGGCTATGACCTACTTTCCCCCATCGCCGCTTTGGCGGGAGTATCATTAGCGCTAGTGCGTTTCAAGACCCTGTTCGGGATGAGAAGGGTTGGTGCCACACTGCTTGGATAACCAGGAGCGACTATTCTACCACAGTCTCACCAGTCTTGCAAACATAGTTTTGGACCAAAGCGAGGAGGGAATGATAAAAGATGCATGATAAAATCAAATGATAAGTGGTGAGATTTTAATTTAAATTTGCATTATTTGCACATTGCACATTGCATATTGCACATTGCAAATTCTCGTTCCTCCGCCTGCCCTTGCGGTCTCGGTTTTCTTGGTATACTATGGGAACAGATGGCACACATAGACATATCTGCACTCACGCCAGAGAGGAGATCGCTGGGTTCTTTTTGTATTCTCCCTGACTCGAGATATATTCATCAAGAGGATGACGAGCAACTTGTACTACTGCTCCGTGCATATCCACTCACTCAGCTCATGTGGATCCTAAATACTATCTTTGGCACCCTATTTCACCTCATCATCATGGGTTGGTTGGGAAGCTTCATCAAGCCGGGACTTTGGACGATACTTTTTGTATCAGGGCTTTTCATCATTTTTGCCTATGGGTGGTACAACTTTATACTGTGGTATTACAATCTAGGATTAGTCACCAACAAGCGCATCGTAGATATAGACTATTTTGGCATCTCAAAGCGAGTTACCACTGAGGCGCGTATCGCAAAAATTGCCGACGCCACCTCAAAAGTACGTGGCTTTTTTGGTCAGATATTTAATTATGGCGAGATCACTGTCAAGACTGATGGGCCAATCCAAAATATCGAGTACGATGATGTGCCCGATCCCGATCTCGCCGTATCTATTATCAATGCGTTGGTTGGACAAGTCGCGCGCTGAACACGTATGCTTTCTGCTCTAGAAACCAATCTCGCCTGGTGGCTCATAAAGGGATTTGCCTTTGTAGGCAGTCTCCTTTTTCTCCTCTATAGCACCGTGCTCCTCGGGCAGGTGCGCGCGCTCAATCGCACGGTGAGTACGAGTCTCGGGAGTTTTGTAGTGGCTGGATCTGTGATCCAACTCATTTTCGCTTTCATCGTCTTGGCGCTTGTGGTACTCTTGGGTGTATGATCGACACCTCTCGTGCCATACGCACGCTCGTGTTTAAGACGAAATCAAACGATAGTTCATTCGTATACGTTCGCGGAGATACACGCCGTCTCCTCGTCGTTACTTGTGCCTCTGAATATGCCACCCCCACGCACGTACAGGCACTGGAACATCTCTATGACAAACTTCCCCACCTGTTGACTATCGACTCACTGGAGGATGAGATCGCAACATTTGCAGAAGCATCTCTCTCCGTGCTCGTCCAACAGGGGAAAAAACTACTTCTGGGCACTGCTGGATCTGGAGCTATCTTTCTCAAGCGTGTCGATGCAGTGCTTGAAGTCGTATCTGAGGGGTATTGCGCAGAGGGAGTCGGCGAGGATGGAGATACCTTTGTAGCAGTGACCAACCTGTTTCTTGAACATGTGGGCGATTTGGAAGGGTTGACCTACTATCTCACTCATTATCAGCCGGAGGATGTAGTGGAGATGATGCAGACCTATGATGAGGGGCAAACGTTTGGATTTGGCATGGCATTGTATGGTCATGAGCAGATCGTCATCCCGCCTCCTCCCGCACCATTCACCGATACCGGAGTAGAAACTGCCATCGACGACGACATATCGCTGATAGGAGATGGAGAGACGCTTACGGTCGAAGAGCACATATCCCGAGTGGCACAGACGACTACGCCAAATGCCACAGTGACTCAGCCGCGAACTTTATTTGTACAGCGATTAACCGCTTTGATCCAGCGCTCTCGTTCCACCTTTATGCGGTTAGTAGCGAGAGCGAAGATGCTTCCTTGGAAAAAAATTGCAATCATACTGATTCCTACCGTCGTGCTTGTCGTCATGGCAGTGCGGGGAGGATCCAGCGTCAAACGGATCTGGACTGATTCTCAAAAAGAGTACACCGAGTTTGCCACCTCTGTGCAGGCAGATCTCAAAAGTATCGAAGCCGAAGGATTTCTCGATACCTCAAAGGCCATGAGACTCTTTGATCAGCTTGACGCAAAGATCACCAAGTCAAGCGAGGAGTTTAAGCCGAAATATGCTCCTCAACTCACCGAGCTCATCGCGAGCGTCACAAAAAAGAAAGAGGAGATGCTCAAGATCCAACATCTCGAGATCAAAGAATACTTTGACATGGTAGTTGAGCAGCCTCAAGTCGCGGTGACTGACGTGGATATGGATGGAGATAAGATCTATGTGTTGGATGGCGAGCACGGAGTCATATTTATCATAAGTACCCCTCAGGCATCCTATCAAAAGATCGCATCAGAAAAGCTCAAAGGAGCAAAGCAGGTGGCTTCATCTGGAGGATATACCTATGCGTTGACGAAAGGCGAAGGGATTTTTCTCATAGACGATACAAAGTCGCGCCAAGTCATCCCCAAAGATGAGACATGGGGGAGTATCACCGACATGAAAGTATTTAACAGCAACTTGTACCTACTTGACGATACAAAAAAAGACATTTACAAGTACGTAGCAGCTGACACTGAGTCATTTCGTGCACGAGTCTCGTATCTCTCAGACGATGCGGCAGTAAACTTTACGGGTGGCCAACGTCTCGTCATAGATGGATCAGTGTATGTAAACAAATTAGCGGGCATCGCCAGCTATCGATCAGGGAGCAGAGTGGATTTCAAACTCGACATCCCCAGCGCCACCCTCTCGCTCACGGACTTTGCGACAGTGGAGGATGCAAAGGACATAGCAGTGCTTGATAGCACGCGCGGGGTGCTCTATCGGGTCGAAAAATCAGGAGCATTTATCGCGCAGATTCCCGATGAAAAGCTCAAAGGAGCTGTCGCTGTGGTTTCTTCTACAGATCACTACTATGTGGTGAAGGGGAGCAAGGTGTATGAGGTAATGAAGAATGAAGAATTGATAATTGAGAATTGAGAGCGAATAGCGAATAGCGAATAGCGAATAGCGAAAAGCGAAGAACGAAGAACGTATAACGAATAGCGAAGAATGGAAAGCGCATGATAGCGCAGTCTATAAAGTCAAAGGTCTACAAAGTCCGTGGTGCTCATGAAGTGAATGAATACTGTCATCTTGATCTGCCGATTCGGCGGATTGGAATCTATTTGCATGTGTTTCCCGTGATCGTCGGGAGACAGACCATCCACCCGCCATCTGCGGTTTGCTTCACGATGCCCAGCATATTGCCTGCTACGAGGCCCCATACCACGAGCACGCCGATCGCCACGACTATGGCTACGAGCGAGTGAGTGATCTGCTTTTGTGCCTCGGTGATCTTTTCCTCGGCGCCTTCTGAGGTGAGCCACTTGTATGCGCCTATAAGCATATAGTAGAGCGCCATGAGACACATCACAAAGAAGAATGCCTTTAGCCCCCAGATGAGTAGCGAGCCAAAGGAGATATCTGCATAGATCGGAGGTTGCACTACGCCAAGTGATTTTTGTGCTGGGTTCATAGTGGTAAAATAATTAGAAACAGATCGTGCCTACATCAGTGACCGTCAGGATGATCCGCGTGACACTATACGCTACGACCACAATGACGAGCCCAATGATGGCATTGATGATCACTGTCTGTGCCTTTGTCAGCTCTTCACTCACTCCATTAGCCGTGAGATATTTGAATGCACCATAGAGTCCCATAAGGAGTGCGATGAGGCCCGCAGCCATAGTGCTGATATTTATGACAAAACCATATGTTTTGCAGATAGAGGTGAAGTTGCATGCAGGCTCAAAACCTCGCTCACATAGGGCATTGGGACATTTTTCTTCACACGAGCTTAGTGTGTCATACATGCCGTTTGCATCCATGACACACTGGTGCTTGACACATGAGTAAACTGTTGGTTGTGCGTATGCATGGGGAGCAGTTAAGGCAATGGTTAGGAAAGTAAATATTCCAAATAGTATTTTTTTCATTTCCCTCAGTGTACATGTTTCTCCCCCCCTTGTGCAAGGGGTGCGGGAAATGTACAATGAATACTGAATCGACCATTGTCATCTCGAGCGAAGAGAAACGAAGTCGACCGCGCCCCTGCCCGCAATGCTACGCATAAGCGTTGTAGGCGCGGTGCCTCGCTCTTGCGAGCGCAAGGCGGGTAGGGAGATCTCATTGATATAGATCTCTCCACCCCCGCCATAGCGGGGAGTCGAGATGACAGTGCATCATATTGTAAGAATCTCATTTTATGTACAAACCCGACTTTACCATCTCCCACAAGGTCCTCAGTCAGATCGCGCGTATCGAGGCGGCTGTTGAGGTCATAAAGCACGCGCCTGTAGTGCCGCTGTGGGAAAAGGAGTTCCGCCATGATGCCATCGTGCGTCAGGTTTATCATGGTACTCACATCGAGGGGAACCAACTAGAGATGCAGGATGCCAAAGATATTCTCTTGGGCAAAGATGTGGTAGGACGTCCTCGCGATGTACAGGAGGTCATCAACTATCGTCGGGTGATCGACATCATCGATGATGAATATGAGCGCCAAGTCGAAAAAATCACCGAACCACTCATTTTCAAACTTCACCGTACCATCGTGGAGAAAATCCTTCCTCCCGAGTCTTGTGGCGCCTATCGTACAAAGACCGTCACGATCCGTGATGCGTCCACAGGCGAGATCACCTTTCGTCCTCCCGAGGCGATGCAAGTGCCTTTTCTCATGAATCAGTTTGTGTACTGGCTCGGCACGACGCCCAAAGACAAGATGCACCCACTGCTAAAGGCGGGTCTCGCTCATCATGAAATGGTGCGCATCCATCCTTTTGCGGATGGCAATGGGCGCATTGCGCGCATTGTCGCAACACTCGTCCTCGTCCTAGGTGGCTATGATATGCGCCGATTTTTTTCACTCGAGGAGTTTTATGACAAGGACGCAGAGAGCTATTACAAGGCTCTCCAGGCCGCCTCAGCCGGGGATTATACGACGTGGCTCGAGTACTTTACCTTTGGCGCTGCAGTCGAGTATGATCGGGTCAAAGAAAAGATATTGAAACTCTCTCAAGATGTGAAACTCAAAACCAAGATGGGGGGGCGTCAGGTCTTTCTCACCGACAGGCAGATCAAGATCGTCGAGTACATCACCGATGTGGGATATATCCAAAATAAGATGTTTAGCATGCTTTTTCCCGATGTCTCGGATGACACAGTCCTGCGCGAGGTGAACGAGCTCATTGAAAAGGGCCTCATCCGCAAAGTAGGAAGCACGAAGGGTGCGAGGTACGAAATTAATTAATAATGAATAATTGAGAATTGACAGCTGATACCTAAATTTATTAGGAGCACTATGTCAGGTGTTGGAATGATAGGGATATTAGAATCCTTGTCATCTCGAGCGGAGCATAGCGAAGTCGAGAGATCTATATGAAAAGGTACTTTGTATACATATTGTCCAACGTTCGTAGGACGGTGCTGTATATTGGAGTCACCAATAATCTCACCAGAAGATTTTTTGAGCATCTTTCTTCAGGTCTTGATCACTTTGCATCACGATACAGATGTGCCGACTTGGTATATACCGAAGAGTACCACGATATCATTGAGGCGATTACTCGTGAGAAACAGATAAAAAGATGGAGTAGAAAAAAGAAAATTGCACTCATGCGGTACAAGAATCCGAAGATGTATCCAGTCAACATTTATTAGATCTCTCGACTTCGCTCGAGATGACATACCACTATGCTTTTCAAAACATTCGCACATTACCTTCAGCAGATCGAAAATGTTTCTGCACGCCTGTCTATAACCGAGAAGCTTGCGGAGCTTTTCAAACTCTTGTCTGTCGAGGAGATGGGCATGATCCCATACCTCATCCAAGGGCGGATCGCACCTGCATATGTGGGGATTGAGTTTGGAGTGGCTGAAAAAAGCGTGATCAAAGCAGCGGCACTCGCACTGGGGCGCGATCCAAAGGACTTTGCCCGCACCGTGAGTAAGATCGGGGATCTGGGTACCGCAATCGAATCAGAACGCGCGCAGTTCCAATCGTTTGACCAAGAGGATCTGACGATCACGCAGGTTTTTGAAACATTTGTACAGATATCCTCCCATACAGGCTCAGGGAGTCAGGAAACAAAGGCATCGCTCATCGGGATGTTGTTCACAAGGCTGGACCCGTTGTCCTGTCGCTATATTGCACGTATTCCCCTGGGCCAGCTTCGATTAGGTGCCTCAGAGGTGACCATCATCGACGCGCTATCTTGGATGCTCACCGGAGGCAAATCTCTGCGTCCGCAGATCGAACGTGCCTACCAGGTCAGACCAGATCTTAGCTTCATCTGTCAGACGATCAAGAGAGACGGAGTAGAAGCGCTTGCTGAGGTGAGTCCCGTCATCGGCACCCCGATCCTCATGATGCGTGCAGAGCGACTATCATCAGGAGCAGAGATTATCGAGAAACTGGGAGAGTGTGTGGTGGAGCCAAAGTATGATGGGTTGAGGCTGCAAATACATATGAAAAAAGCTCCAAGCTCCCAGCTCCAAGCTCCAAACAATACTCAAAATCAAGTATTTAAGGGTAGGCAAGCTCATCAAATCTCGCAGCTTGCATCTCGCGGCTTATCCCTCGAATCTAATGTTCATATTTTCACCCGTGGTCTGGAGGATGCGACCCATATGTATCCTGATATCGTAAAAGCAGTGATCGAGGAGTTGGACTGCGAAGAGGCAATCATCGAAGGGGAGGCGCTCGGATATGATCACGAACATGAGAGATTCCTCTCCTTCCAGGAGACGATCCAACGCAAGCGCAAGCATGAGGTGGCTGAAGCAGCCATCCGCATCCCTTTGCGTCTCATGGCATTTGACGTGCTGTATGTCGATGGGCAGTCATACATTGCAAAATCATTGACCGAGCGCCGTGCAAAGCTTGCGAAGCTGCTCGTGCATCCTTCCTTGGGGAAGGTGACCCGCCGAGGCGGGTCAGAAGGAGTGATAGTAAAGTCTCCGACTATCGTTATGGCACCAGAGACCATAACCTCAGATCCAGGTGTAGTCGAATCACTTTTTGATACCTATATCACTGATGGACTTGAGGGTATCATGGCCAAGAAGCTCGCAGATCCGTACAAGCCTGGTGCACGCGAATACTCGTGGGTCAAACTCAAAAAAAGCTACAGTGAAAAGGTGAACGATACGATAGATTGTGTCGTCATGGGCTTTGATCAGGGCAAGGGCAAACGAGCTGCATTTGGGATCGGCGCGGTGCTGGTGGGTATCTATGATAGTGCAAACGAATGCTTTCTCACACTTGCCAAAATCGGCACTGGCATGACTGATGAGGAGTGGAAGCAAATCAGGGCAAAGTGCAAAGTTCAAAGTGCAAATACCATGCCGGCAGAATACGAGGTGAAAAAGGAGGTCTATCCCGACGTGTGGGTGGAGCCCTCTATCGTGCTCGAGATCAGATGCGATGAGCTGACTGAGTCAAAGCTACACTCGTCTGGGTGGAGTATGCGGTTCCCCCGACTGGAGAAGTTCCGCGATGATAAAAAGCCGACAGATGCGACGAATCTAAACGAGATCAAGAAGATGGTGAAGAAATAATTCAAATGCAATTCTTCTGTCATCTTGAGCGCCAAAGGACCCCTTTTGTACATCTGGCTGTCGACTGATGACTAAAGACTGATGACTAATTCTTCTCCATTTCCATAAATATTTTCTCCATGAGATTTCGGAATGCTTCGGTTGGATTTTTTTTCAGTGCTTTCTCGAGCTTGGTTTTTACCTCTTTGGTAAACTCTTTTGCTTCATTGATCTTATTTCTTAGTTCGGAGATGCGCTCATCGGTCATGTGTTTCCCCTGATCGATACCCATCAAAAAGTCCTGGCGAAAGTCAGCTGAAGCCTCTTTGCTCTGTCTCACCTTGTGACCTACGAGCTGACGAGCTGCACGAAACTGATACTCGATGAAAAAGGACGCAGGCTTGTACCGCATGCGTCGACTCGAGGAGTGGACCGCCACGTCGCGCTTGTACACGAGAGTCGCATACCGTGCACATGCCATGGAAAGCTCTACGTCTTCATGCACTTTTTTGTCATCGGTACAGCAATCATGTTTTGCACGATCCCAGAGGGCTTTAGTCAGAATCATGTTTGGTCCCGTCCAGAGTGTGTGTCCAAAAAGGAGTGTCGCTGCCTGTTGATATGCTTCAAATATCTGCGCATGCTCGTCCATGATCGGCACGTCATAATAGATGGCGCCTGTCAATGCCTCAATTGTCCCCGAATCCATATAGTGGTGGATCTTTTCGATCCAATCGGGATTTACGACCGTATCAGAGTCTGTACGGGCGATGATCTCGTATTGCGCAGCTTCAAATCCTGCACTTCGTGCTGCCGTGATGCCCTGAACATGTTCGGTGACCACGCGCGCGCCTTTGGCGCGCGCAATAGTTACCGTCTCATCAGTCGAGTTGTTATCTACTACGATGATTTCATCTGCCTTGATGGTCTGTGTATTTATCGCATCGAGACATGCACCAATATTCTTGGCTTCGTTGTATGCAGGGATGACGACAGAGACTTTCATAGGGGTATTATACCCGTTTGCTGCAGGTGCGCTCGTCTACCTACACTTCGTCATTCATATAGGGTTTGTCTCGAGATCTCACGAGGGACTCCAGTATTCGCAGGAATGACAAAGTGGTGCCCTGATGACAAAATTTGGGTATTTTACCCAGTCCACAAGTTGTCCACATACCACCTGCATATTTTTATAGAGCCGCCAGACAACCTAAATCACACACGAAATAATATAGGATATCTTATAGTAGATGAGTTATTTAATATAGGCTTGACATGCAAAAAAGACTCTTGTATGATGTGTCCATACGCTCGTTTTTAGGGGACAGCGTAAGTCAGTAGAACAGTCTGAAGTAAAGCAGTAATAGGGTTCGAAGAGAAGGACGAAGACTGTCAGCTTGTCCGTCGGATCTCACTTGATTTAAAGGTTTTTGGTGAGCTCCGACATAACGAGTTGTAATTGCAAATGAGCATTTGCAAACAACTCGTAAAAAACAAAAAGCATCAATACCGCTCGTTTAAAAGGGGACGACGAGTATTAATGCTTTCTATTTACAACTACTTTAGTTGTTTCTTCTGTGGCCATCATACATGGCAATTTCCTCCAATGCAAGCGCTAGTGATAGGGTTTCATATCTATTGACACACTACAGTCTCGGTCAACTACACAAAGCAGAAATTGAATGAAATCTTAGTGATGCTCATCACATCTTTGGTTTTCTACTTTTTCGTGACGAGATACATCTCGGACTTTTTGCACTCTATTTTTTGAGCAACTTACAGTTGACTTTGGCTGGTCTACTCATCTATTATGAGTGTAAGTCGCACTTCACCAGCGACTACGCCACCTATGATAGAACTCTCCCAATTACCACTGCAAGCAAAAGTTGGCCAGATCCCGGCTTCGGGGCCTAGTGAGGGGCCTAGTGAAGCCCAAGAATTAGAAGTCTCAGACCCCTTTGCTACTACACGTATAGAACTTACTGAAGGTAATGAAAAAAACAAACCGCTTTGGAATAAAGTCCAAACCATCGCAAATGATGTGCATGGATTGATAGATCGTGCAAGGCAGATTGCACCCTTGGCGTGGAAGGGGTTGAAAACTGCAGGAACAAATTTGGCAAAGGACTCTGGACCTGCATTTTTTGTTGGCGCTGCAATGCGAGGTGCAGCAGGTGCGCTTGGTACTTCTATAACGGTCGCCTCGGGAGGAGCGGGTTTAGCGCTTTCAGCGGGAGTTGGATTTGCGACGCGCCTTACCCGCGAGCTGACAGAAGCTCAGCGCAAAGGTACCATGGTAATGGCAAAAAGACATATCCTTAGACATGAGGAAACTGCGGCACAGACCCAACAACGCGTAGAAAATATCGCAAAAATATCTAGCAAGCTCGGCAAGGGTGCAAGAACGTGGGAGTCGTTCAAAGATACTGGCGCGGGCAAGTCGCTGCACTTTGTCACCCATGGCCTCGAAATGGCTATCGCCAAACGGGCATACCAAGGTGATGAACATGCAAAGACCATACGTCAACTAAACATAGACACTATCGATACACTCAACCAGAAGCAAAAGTCTGAACTCGCGAATGCGGCATTTTTTGCACGCGCGACCACCAACGACAAAGAAACACGAGAAAAGGCATTCAGAGTCTACAAGGCGATACGAAGATCCCATGGTGGTCTAGTCGGACAATATGGTCCACAATCAGAAGGTATGAGCCAAGGCATTGAGCAAAGGGACATATTGAGAAGGTCGATTACTCGAGAGGCAAAAGTTGCGAATCTGAAAATAGCACTCGGGACAGCGAGCCTGCAGATCATAAAGGCTCCTATAAAGTCAATCGCAGGATTTGTATCTGCAGATGTGATGCATAAGACGTGGGGACTTGTAAAAAATGCATTAAGCCATACTCACAGTGTCGATGGTGACAATATCGCAAATGCTGTAGCCGCCATGAAAAGGCTCTCTAAGCCGATTCAGGTACCAAATCCAGGAGAGCACGCAGCTACACCTCTCGATATCAACGTTGTAAAAGATAACATTGCAGAAGCGCGCAATGCAGTAGCTACGCAGTATCCTGAAGCTGCGTTAGATTTGCCTGAGCAAACGATACCGCAAGCACAGGTGGTCGACCAAGTTTCTAAAAGTCTTGGTGGTGGCCGTCTGTTCAAACAGGAGATGCCAGAGGGTGTGATACCACACCTATCGGAACCTGAAGTACGAATAGCTCAAGATCCCTCAGAAGTTATACCACCAAAAGTGGTTGAAGCACCTGACGCGGTCACACAATCTGTTACAAAATTTACTGAAGTGCCTGTAGATACATCGGGCAGTGATGTTCTTCGTACATATGCCCTGAATTCGCCCGAGGCATGGATCAAACATCCTCAAAATGAACTCTCACTACACACTATCAAGGAAAAGGGAAGCATACTCCTTGATATGGGGAATATGAAAGGGGTAGATTTTGTACACAAACCAGACACCTTTGGTTTTTCAGTGAGCTTGCCGGGTGATTTGGGGAGTGTGCTCATACTTCAGGATGTGTCGGTCGAAAATGGAGTCAAGATAGGGTTAGGCAAGATGCGACTTGATCCTCAGGCTCCAATCACTGATGTTGTCCGAGTCATGCGATCTGATGGAAAGATAGATCAACTACCTCGCGCGGTGATTTCGAAACTATTGATCAATACTGAGTCAAAGGTTGAAGTGAATGGTCAGATAACTAAATTTGAACATCTCAAGGATGGGCAATTTACCTCATATGGGAGCGATCTCCTCAGGGCGCGTGCAATCTCTGCAGTACAAATAGATGCTGACGCAAGTGGTCACCTCCATGCGACCTCGCACGCCACATCGCTTTACAAAGAATCACCTCTACCAACAGTATCAGTAGCTGAGGCACCACCGAAACCAGTTCAGCCAATGGGTGTGCCAGACTCACTATCCGAACACACTGCAGAGCTTCGAGTCCCGCAAATCCATCCACGCAACGACCCTGATAACCCTATATATAATCCTCTTCAAAGAAGTACGAATTCAGAAGTGCAACCGATCCCCGTTGCACCATCAGATGAGCAGAAGTTTGGAGTACCACCGAGCTCAAGTGAGCAGTGGAGTGGTGCAACGGCAACAGTTTCAGCAAAAAAAATACCTGGTACAGGAGAGATTTCAGGCCCTGTGATCAAATCACCTCTGCATCCCGATCGCAATGTCGTAATGGGGCCGAAGACTACATCTGATCTTCCACCATCAGATGTAGATCAACCCCAAAACACACAGAGCACGATCTTGGACGTGGGATCTGGCAAGAGAGTCAATCCAGACCACATTTCTCCGAATGAAGATGATGTTGTGGCGCGTATTGAAGCGGAGTTGCGAGCAGTACGTTCAATTCCTGGGAATCAAGAAATAGACTTTCCGCAGCTAAAAGAAGTCCAGCAATTTGGAGTAGCTATCGAGGAGCTCAAGGCGCTAGATATCTTGGACCAGCTTCACGATTCGATCACTACACAGTCACAGCTCTCACCCATCTCGCTCAATGCTGAGAATAATAAGTTTTTTCATGAACTGCTGAGTAGTTCGCGGATAAATGAAACAGATCTTATAGATCTTAAAAAATCATTAAAGTTAGCAAGAATCGATGTAAAAACTCTTAGCACACTCGTTGAGCTATCCTTAGTTGAAAATCCAAAGAACCCTTCTCTCCTTGTCAGGTCACTTTCTGCGACACTCAATGGTACTTCTCGCAACGATCATCATGCATTTATACTCGGCATGCAGCAGTTGGCTAAAGATCCAGTTACGCTCCAATCACTGGTAAAAAATCATATCCGTACGAATAACCTGCAATGGGATGTATTTACCAGGCCAGAGCTACAAGAGGTGAGGAAATTGGTTCCAGTAGTAGCGCCCGAAACGCTCAAAGACAAACTTGATCTTCTAAACACATTAGGAGTAACTAAAAATGACGATGATCAGATACAGGCTCTGTTGAGTAATACGTTTGCCATATCACCCATCACAAAAGACATCATGCTTGTTCGAGGCGGTGTGACTGAGGTGCTTGGTAATGGCTATGGGATGCTTCACTTCGCGAATGATAATGCACATGCTGAAGTTGGTAAGAGACTCGTAGAACTCGCCAACAGTCCCGAATTTTTTCAACTTATGAAGAGCGACGAGCTTGTCAGAAGGCTCTATTTTGCAAGTATCACTGATCCTGAGGGTAAACTATTGAAAGAGCTCATTGCAAATCCAGCATGTAGTACTGAGCTCATTCGCAAATTTGCAAACGATCCAGATGCCAATTTGATTGATGTTCGCTTTGATAAGCTGATCGCACAGTTACAAAAAGGAGATGCGACAACGTACAAAGAGATTCTGAATTTACTAAAAAATAGCCAACTTGGCGATACGGTGAGTCGAAATATCCTCATGAACGATAATTTGTTAAATTCAAAAGATGGTCTGTTGCGACAATTTCTCACTATTACAAACAATATTAAGTCATCAGATGACGTCGTTCGCACTTTGTATGCATATCCACAGTTATTTGGCGTAGAGGACTTGACACTTGAGAAAATGGTGCAGATAAGTCACGGTGATAATGTTCGGCAGCTCCCCATCATGTTTGATGAGTTTAACAAAGCCATGGTATACGAGGATGGACGAGAATTATCCCGCAACTCACTGCAAAAACAAGCATTAGAGGTACTTAAGGGGCAGAAAAAACCACTTGATTTCATCAAGCAACTTCGCATGACCGACAAGGTAGCTCAGGTACAGCACGGCAATGTAATAAAAGTAGAAGATTTTAAAACCATGATCATGAATGAAAGGTCTCAGTTTGATGATCGCACACGGAACATACTTTCTTTTATTGAAGGCGCTGATAAAGTAGCACCCATGGGACAATACGAATATACTTGGACGCTCGCAAAAAATTTCTTGAGAGCGAAAGGTGGTGAGTCAGGAGGTGGATCTGACCCTTATGTTCAACTAGTGGAAATGATGTTTGGGGGACTCAAAAAGCCATCACTAGACAGAACAATGGGTGATCCCACGGTTCAAGGTGAAGTAAAGTCACTGTTTTTTGGGTTTAGACATCCAGAAAAATATAGCAAGACCTATCTCATCGAACTTTGGACGAGATTGGGTGAAAATCCACTCGTGGATAGTATGCCGAGCGCGTATAGAGATTTGTGGAAGGCTAGTCTCCAGTCCAACACAGATACACTCATATCCACTAGCACTCCATTGGCTGGACTAATCGCGAAGGAGTTTGGCTTTGATATCACTGATCCTGGTAAAGTCAATCTACTCTGCGCTCGATTTGAATCTGTTCTTATGGCAAAGGAGCTTTCAAAACACATGACACCACAAGAAGTGTTTGACGCATATTTAAATATCGCTCCAATGGGTATGACCAAAGGTGGCGCTGAAATAAGAGGTATTGGAGCCGCAGCGCGGCTCTTTTTACATAAGGATGTGGACGATCTCACTGATGTTGAGCGAATCGCGCTCATTGGTATCACGAATAGGCCAGCAGACTTCTCGCCATTTGCAAATAAAGAAACTAACCCAATAGAAAATATGCCAATCACGCTTCGCGCTTTGTTTGACGAAGCATATCCTGGACAAAACAAGCCAATCCCAACGGAGTTTACCGCAGGTCAAAAAATTCCTTTGTATAAAAACAGAGCTGTTGTATTACTCACAGAAACATTACGGGGAAACTTTAGCGCAAAAGAACGTGCCGACATGATAGTTCAGCTCTCTAAGATGCAGATGGACCATGGTGATTCTGTAGTATCAGGGGTTTTGGGTTCCGAAGACTACATAAAACAGTTGCGAGGAGGCATGCCCGTAAACACGACAGCCTATTTCCCGGGAGTAGGGTACGTGTATGACAAAAGCGACAAATCACCCATAGATATTGCACTTGACAAAAACACTGGGTCAGCTGTAGCACTTTTACAGCAGGCTATCTCTCCAACTGCTGAAAGTGCAAAACAAGCTGCGCATGCGGTGCAGAATATCCTAAAAACCGCTGTACTGGATCCAAATGGTGAGTCGTACTCTTTTGGGCAGATCGTGCATGATGCAAATCGCAGTCCGATGCAAATACCTGTTTTTGAGCAGGTGGGAGCAGACGGCGGGATATTAAAGAACCCAGGTATGTCACTGGTTTCCATTGGGCCCAATCTAGAAATGATTGAAAAATTTGACCCCAGCAATGTTTTGAACAAGGGCGCAATAGCTCCTGCATCAACCATCAAACCCCTCGTTGCGGTTATGTATGAGTTATTTGGCCTACCTATAGACTCGATGGTTAATAACGCGCCAGCAGAGATTCCAGGCGGTGTTACAGTAGCAAATGCCACTCATGAGCTCGATTGGATACCACAAATGCCACTCACCGAGGCACTAAAACAATCATCGAATGTGCCTTTTGTAAAACCATTTCAAGACATCCTACAAGAACATCCTGAGAAGTGGCTCGAGGTCCAAGCGATCATGTCTGCTTTTGGATTGCAGTTCACTGAGGATATCAATGGTACGGTGCCCCTCACGAAAACTGCTCCCTTTACCAGCATCGGATCAAGTTACGTCGTTGGGATACATGGTGAATCAGGCATGCATGCCATGGCGCAAGCCTACTCCCGACTGTTTAATGCTGAAAAATACTTCGCTCATGATCCCAAACTCCTAGCAGCTGCACAAAAAGTGCGAGACTATATGATGAGTGAACAATATGTGTCTGGTGTGAATGTGTCCTCAGGCAAGCCATTCATGTCGCACGCACTCGGCGGTGGGTATGCACTCACCACCAAAACTGGAAGTTTACTAAATACACATGGTAATGTAAGCGATTACTACACAGTAGGAGTAGTGCAAAGACCCGATGGGCAGTATGACGCCATGATCATCCGCGTTGCAGGTCAAAAAGTCACTACATCAACTGGTGCTCAAGCTCCACTAGTGTCTCGAACGAATCTATTTGGCTACCCAGATATGACCAGTGGTGGCGTGGCGACTTTGGCACGTGCGATCGCAGAAGAGCGGGTACAGAGTGCGACTGTGACCAAGACCACACCTTAGCCATAACTTATGACCGAGACATCTACCCCGAGGGAGCTTCCACGAAGAGAAGCATTACGAATTTTCAGAGACTGTATTGTTGTAGGGACAGGTGCGCTGACGGCAGCATGCACGCCACTGGATCTGGCGAAATTTGCGCTCACACAAGGACAAGCAGATCTCGATATTCCCCGAAGAGATCAACCTGATACGCATGATCAAAAACGTTCAGAATGGCTGATGCCGAGTGACATACGGATCCTCCTCCCCAAAACCTGGAACACCTGGCACAAAGGCGAGCTCCCCGTGCCATCTGAGAGACTCAAGGCTGTCGATCTACACCATCTGGTAGTCCATCATACCGCACTGAAGCTTACTGATCTGTCTGTAGTAGACCAGCTACAAGCACTTTGTAGGGCTGACGGCCAGTTGCCCTACCATGTAGTCATTGGACCAGATGGGGTGGTATACGCGCGTGAACAGTCAGGGATCAGTAGAATGGATTCGGTCGGTGTAGCTCCTCATGCTGGAGGAATCATGAATCACGCAGCGATGGGAGTCTGTCTACTTGGAAATTATGAAGCAGTCGACTGGCAAACACGCAAAAAACTACCAACAGACGCAGCAACTGAGAAAGCACTCCGATCGCTCGCGTATGTCCTCGCGCAGCTGCAGCATCAATATGCTATCAAGCCCAAATATGGGAACGATATCATCATCCCTCACCGAGGTGTAGCTAGTTTACTTAATGATAAGAATCAGGCAACAGATTGCCCAGGCTCTCTCATAATGGAGAAGTGGGATGGGGTGATGAGGGAGGTGCATAGTGTATTGACTCAGGCAAAATAATTGGCGTAAACATGATATGAGTAGAAGCGCATGAGAGTTTAGTTAGCCAAAATCTTGTCGAATAACTTAGTTAGATCATCGATTCGATTACGAGTATCAAACATATAACTAGATTGGGTATTTTGTTTATGATATTGAAGTCGCAGGTCATGATTATCGAGTAAATGGATGATTTTTTCAACCCACTCATCAAGATCATTGTAATCAAATACAATACTACCGTTTGTACCATGAGTAATAAACTCAGGTATGTAGCAATTATTACTTGCCACGAGAGGTACGCCTCTTATCAATGCCTCGATAAATCCCCAGTTCCCTGACCCAAACCGTAAAGGGTAAACAAGGACATCTAATTCGGAAATTACCTCTTCATATTTATCACGAGGGAGCATATCAAAAAAAACGTATGAAGGATCATTGATTGCGATGCCATGAAAATCATGGGCCCACTGACGCACAGTATAGTTAGGCGATGTCATATTGAGAGTCTGGTTTTCGTAGCTATAGTAAAGTTCATCATTTCCAATTACATGGAATTTTATACCTGGTCTTTTTTCTATAAGTTTCTTGCTTATGGCCACGAAGTGATCGTAGCCTTTAGCTGTACTCAAGTCACGTGCAGAAAAGCCAATGATGGGTGGAAGCCCTACCGACAGGTCGCTTTTTGAGAACTTAACATCTACAGGCTCAAATTGGACAGTTGCTTTTTCTCTGAATTCCTTTGGAAGCATCGCCTTTGCATATACTGTTGGAACGAGAATAGAATCAGACCTGCTCATCTGGTAAAGAGTATTCTTCTCTAAGTTCTTGTCGACAAACCTGTGGTCCTTGGATGGAGGGAATCTCCAATCCCATTTGTGCTGTCGGAATGAAGGGAACTCTACATAGGCTAAAAACTTTGCTCGGATCTCGTCAAATACGTGCGTCATGCCGAGTAGACCCGCATGAAATACAATGATATCAAAGGAGGTATGAGAAATCAGCTTCGCAAATTCTCGATACACTGCTCCTGAATAGTACTCATATGCATCAGGAGTATCAGCAGGCGCATCAGGAATAGAAAAAATATTCTTTGATGAGTATTGATATCTTGCTCGGTTAGATTCAGTTACCATAAAGTATGACTCATACCTAGGGTGATCCTGCAAAGCATTATGATAGTTCATGAATTGGGAATCAAAGTGGGGATGGATAAACAAGACCTTTCTTTTTTTTATAAATGGTGCGATGAGCATACTATGCTCTCGTTTGGTGTTTAATTTTTTCTTCTGTAGAACCCCAATCCCTCCCCACGAAGGGATAGAAGGAGTAATGTATTCGGCGTGGTAATAATCTGTACTCTTCTTGAGTAATTCCCAAAGTTTATAGACTTCAACGTCCGGACAATTAATATGATAAACGATATCGTGAAAAGCAATAATTCCATCAGGAGCAACGAGACTAGAGTATAGTTCGTAGTCCCTTTTCACGCCATACTCCGAATGATCCCCGTCAATAAATAAAAAATCGATCTTTGTATCTCCCAACAACTTTAAAAGTTTATTTTTTGTAGAGACATGATGTGAATTCCCATGGAGTATCTGCATCCGACTAGATATGCTCTGGACAGGCTCGCCACCTCCATGGATCCCGAATGGAAGATCAATGAGAATGATTTTTTCTGCAGATGTTTGTTCCCACATCCATGCGGTGCCGCCTTGGGCTGAGCCGATTTCTACTATGATTTTAGGTTGTGTTTTTGTGATTAGCTGGTGTAGTTGAGCCAGCTCTTCAGGCTTCTGGATGGCCTTTTTTTGAAAAACTGCCGTATTTGCAATGATAAGTGATTCTGAATATGATGGTGAATCCATACAAAATTATAGCATGCCAAGATTTATATACTTGGCATCGATAGCTCCCACCTATAACTTTGGAGCTTGGGAGTGGTGTGTTTGCGATGTGTCCGCTTAAGAAGTAGATGGACTAGATGGAGTATTGAGATTCGGTGCTTGACCTTTGGATGCTGCTATTTTTGCATCACGTCGAGCTCGATACTGTGCTGCTGCATCACTTCTATTTCGTATACGATAACCAGGATCAACAGGTCTCAAGACACCATTCCCATTTGGATTTTGGGTGAGCATCGCGTTGGATGTGGTGACTTGCTCAGTCTGAAACTCTTCTGGAGGATTGTGTCCTATATATGGATTTGTCCCTGCAAGATTTCGGGGCAAAGAATCAGGCACTACCAGCTCATCCTCGGTTACTACTGATCAGTCGAGCTTTTCGTGGACTAGGTTCACATTCTTCGCCTCAAGAAGTGCGGTAGATCAAGATTATCTGGTGCGGTACCAGTGATATCTCGTGTGCCTTGGATGGGCCGAGGAAGAGGATCACCGACATCCAAAGCGGTAGGTTTGGGATTGAGTGTCCGATTCTTTAAAAATTTTGGCAGACCAAGATCATCAATGCCACTTAAGAGGTTCCGGTTATCAAGTTGTTCCTTCAGTTCGTTTGCTATTTCTGGATTTGCCTTGAGGTACGCGCGAAGTGCATCGTAGAGTGTTTTAGCTTGCTGCAACTGGCTTGATTGCTCGGGAGTTAGATCATCATTCGACAATAATTCTGTAGCATGCTGTTCGTTGAATAGACTATTTCTGATCAGTTCCAGACCTGCTTTTATGACTTCTGCCGCTGGCTTCCCGGCTGCAGGTATTACATCAACAACCACCTCTGCTTGTGCGCCTAATGCATTGACGTAGTTCTCAAGCGTTTCTTTGACGCGAGCCTCTAGAGGCTTATCTGGATCTGAAAGCGGAATCGCTGCTCGACTCAGCAGTAGATTCGCTCGGAGGATGCCTGCTACTTCCGGCACAAGTAGAAGATTTGATGCCTGCAAATCCTGTAATCCCTGCGCGACCGATTCCCACATTCTATCCCCCTCAGCATTCATTTTTTGGATTTCTTCAAGGAACGATTGGGGAGCAATGTTTGGGAGATTTTCAGATGTGACACCCAGACCTTTCAATGTATCGCTTTGTGCTGGTATCGTATTCATACGAACGTATGCTACCACCGTATATCGACCTGCCTTGCCCCGTATTTTCCGAGCTTCAAGATAGTTATTTATTTTTTCCACTTTGGTATCGCCATTGGACGAATCAATTAGATTTTGTACTGCTAGAGTTTGCTGTGCATACCAATTATCGAGATCATCCACATCGGGCTGCCGATCTATATCGATTTTGCACAAGCGCCACTGGTCGCCGGACTCATCCGTAATGACGTCTTTTCCAAGTGTCGTGAAGGATTCGGTGCCAATCACTTTTTTTCCGTCTTTGCCCAAAATATTCTTTGATATCGTGTCGCCTTCATCTGTATATTGCCTAATAATATCTTTTACGAAATGAATCTCAAGATTTCCAGACTGTGTAGTGATGACATCCAGACGTCCAGGAGTGAGGTCTTGACCACCAGGCAGTGCGATTGCATTGGAATTGCCTTCGATGAGTAGAGGAATTTTGGATAATCTATCTATAATTGTTTGTGCAGCTTTTTTCGCTTGTTCTAGAGAGGCGACTGATCTTGCTTCATTGAGGAGTGTTTGGAGCTGAGCATCTGGCATATCCTTCAGCTGTTGAAGTGCTTGTATGACTGGTGCCACACTTGATTTGGAAAGCTTGAAACGATCTTGCGATTCGGGTTGAGAAGATTGCTGATTGTTTTTTCGAATATCTACGATGCCTTCTGTGCCATCGGCGTAGCGCACATTGAATGTACCATTGTTATTGTTTGATATCACTTCGTATTGCTTCCCATCTTCCCCCGTGATGAGATAAGGTTCAGGACGAAGATTGATCTGAGAAGATGAATCATTAGCATTTTTTCGTTGCTGGAGGAAGGAGGGTAACTTCTCGTCGTTTTGTGCAGTATTTGAATGTGTATCGCCATTCAATCGAGCTTCTAGCTGGCGAATACGGGCGCCGTCTTCAGCAATCGTTCGGGATTGAGAGGAGAGCTGATTGTTTAATCTGCCAATTTGCATTTGATGTAGTTTCCTATCTTTCTCAAGAGTCCTTTGCAACGCCGAGACATTATCACTGAGGATCGTATTTGCAGTCTTCAACTTGTCCCTAAGTGCAATGCGCTCTGCTTCTCCAGCGAGCTTCTCACGCTCTATTCTGGCCTTTTCAGCTAGACTCTGTATCTGATTTGCTTCAGCGACAGTGACAAGCGTGTCGTCTGGAGTACGATCTCTCTCTACAGCTCGTGCTGCTGCGACCTCACGATTTACTCTGTCATTGAAGTCTTCAATCGTTTCATCTTCACGTCTTTTTGCATTTACACGGGTGAGATAGTCAATTGCACTTAGACGTGCTTGAAGTTCATCTGCCGACTCATTTGGCCGTATAGGCAATTTGAGAAGCTGTTGAGCTTCACCGATCTTCACGCCTTCAATACGTGCTAACGATACTTCTCGCTCGCGCCTTTCTTTAGCTGATCGAAGCTGATCAAGATTGACTCTGCTAGCGTTAGTAGTCGTAGTTGCGGTAGTCGCAGTTGTTGCGGTAGTCGCAGTTGTTGGAGTTGTGGCCCTAGTCGCAGT
>CAZUKL010000016.1:0-19296 GCA_964620925.1 uncultured Gammaproteobacteria bacterium
CCGTTATTACAATCCATATCTAGATTCTAGCATGAGAATGCTGGTCTAGAGCCTTAATAATTAATAATGAATAGTTGAGAGCTTGCTTCAAACGTGTGAGGCTCAAAACCTACTGCCCGCAGCTTCCCCACTTGGCGGAAGGGTATCCGACGACTCCCCCTGCGAAGCGAGGGGGGGGTGCGAGCGCCAGCGAGCAGGGGGTGTAACTCGATGACATCTTCTATACGGTCATTCTGATCCCACCGCGGCGGGAGAAGAATCTACTGCATGAGATCTTTCCCCGCCGATTCGGCGGGTCAAGATGACTAACTAGGTATCGAACAAGTATCAATTTAGTCAATGATACTATTGGCTAGTACATCTATTGATTCGTTTGTTAGACTGTGCTAGGATCAATGTGTTGCTATGAATTTTATCACCAACTTATTCAAGAAAAAGCCAGTCCGCGATCTTTTTCATGGCCTGTACTTGCATGAAAAAGGGTTTGCCCACTTTGTATTTGAAAAGTCTATCAATGAGATCTTGACGATCTTTGATGAAACACATCCTTACTCAAAGGGATTTGATGAGGTGTTGGGAGATATTGATGAGTCACTCTTTGAAGCCGAAAATAAACTCAATCAAAAGCTAGACAGAATCATCTTTTTCGTACCCACTCACGCGATTCATCCTGATAACAAAGAGGTGCAACAGCCATACAGGCGAGCGATATCAGAGATTGTGCGTAACCTCGAGCTGCAAGCACTCGGATATGTTGAGTTGTTTGATCTGCTCAAGCCCCATTTTCCTCACGGGATCTCTGTATATGTAGAGTGTGACACTGACAGTGTACTACTCGCTACTGCCGAGGACGGCGTGCTCACGAAGCGCATCGATAGTACCACTGATGTTGACTCGATAAGTCACGATATCTCAAAGCTGCATCACCCCACTGCACCGCTGGTGATTTTTTCAGAGGATGAATCGGTGACTAACTCATTGGTTGATCAGGTGCATGGAGATAGAGCCGTACATCGTCTGACACACACACATTTGGTACTGGGGGCCACGAAGCTGCTTCAGATTCAGCTTATAGGTGAAGTCGATGATCAAATCCAATCAGGAGTGGTGAGCGAAGCGGTAATTGCACCTTCGACCCCTGACGCCATCAGCCCCACTCCCGGACAAGCGGACATGCTAGTTGAGCCAGCAGCTCCTGAGGAGTACATGCTACCGCCAACGAGTGCCCCCGAGGCGCCGCCAGTTTCTGGGCCACAGTCGGGAGATGTGGTAGCGGGATTTACTCTCCATCATCCTTCGCTACGTCCAAAGAAACATCGTGACACGGTCCACGCTCCCAAACTGACAGACATACGAGATCCAGTCGAAGAGACGCATGAACAGACGATGTCCACGCCACCTGTTACGGAGGTTACACGTGATCCAACTACCATACCCACACACGTAGTAGACATAAAATCCACGGTCAAAACATCAAGCCCCCGAGCCCTTTCCACTTTTGCTCGAGGCATCATGACGCTCATCTTCATTTCTCTTGTATGTTTTATTTGTGCCTTTGTGGGATATGAGTATTTTATTCATAAAGTTACGATCGAAGTCACGGTGCCCGTGAGAGAGTTGAGGCTATCACATGCGTTCAAGGCCATCCCTATCCAGTCATCTATCCAGGAAAGCGAAGTGACTGCAAAAGTGCTCAGTAGTGGTACGAGAGATGTGGGTGAGCGCGCAAAAGGGAAAGTTGCAGTGCTCAACTTTCAAACAAAGACCGCATCTTTGAGTGCTAAAACTAAGATTTATCTAAACACACAAACATTTCAAATCGACGAAGATGTAGTGCTCGAGCCTGCAGTGCTCAATGTGACCAAGCGGACTATTGATGCTTCTACCAAGCTGGTACCTGCATCAGCCACCTTTATCGGTCCAGAGGGCAATATCGCAAAGGGTAAGCAGCTTACTGTAGGTGACTTTGATGCGCGTGATGTGAGTGTCGAGGTCGAAGTGGCATTTGCAGGTGGCACGAAGAATCTTGTTTCTGCGATATCTGCTGATGACATCAAACAGCTGAGAAAGAAAATTTCTGACCAGGCGAAGCTTATTAGAGACACTTCCTCAAGTGCAAAGTTGGCAGATCAGCAAGTGGTTGAAGAGCTGTCCACCTTTACCATAAATGATATAGAGTTCTCAGGCTCTCAAGGTGCAGTCGCCAGTCAAGTGACTGCCACCGCGCAAGCAAAATCAGAGTTATACACTCTATCACGTGAGGTTTTGAACAGTCCTTTACAGTCGGAAGTAAAACGTCAGGATCCCCAGGGTGCCTTGTCTGACAAGAGCGTAGCATATACATTTACAAACCTGGTGCTCTCAGATGACAAGAAGACTGTAGATGCGAGTGTAGCGTATCTCGCTCAAATATATACAAACTATACTGAATCTGCAATCAAGTCGATGGTACAAACACCTGTAAGAAGCTCGGTTATAGAGCATATCAAGAGGCTCACCCTAGCTCCTGAGGTGCGCGTAATAGACAAATCAGCCATACGGCTCTTTGATTGGTACGTGCCACTTCTAAAGAAAAATATTGAGGTTGCAATTCTGCCTGCGCTGTAGGTATCATGTGCCCATGCCACTTGCAGTCTATACGAAATATCATCCACGTCCCGCTCTGAATACAAAGGCATTGACCGTGCGCTTTCTATCGTACCTTTCGATGACATTTGGGTTTGGACTTCTGTTTTGGTCCACCTATCCGATTTTCTCTTACGAATTATCACAGCGACTTGCGCGAAATGATTCGTATTTGTCCCCCACAGTCTTGTCAGCTGCGGCAACTTCATCACATATATTGGGGGCGAGCACTGCACTTACTCAAAACCTTCGCGAGTTTATCCAAGTCCAAGATTGGTTTCCAAATCGTCCACAGAAGTACACGAGTGGCGCCGCAGCCATACCTTATACAAACTATTGGATTAGCATCCCCAAGCTTTCAATTCAGAATGCCCTAGTCACGGTAGGAGGGGAAGATCTATCCAAGAGTACCGTGCACTATCTCCCTACCACTGCCCCAGGTGAGTACGGTACCGTAAACATATTTGGACACTCTACCCTCCCTCAACTCTACAATGTTAAAGACTATAAGTCGATATTTACCTATCTTCCCAATCTTTCAAAGGGCGATACGATAGTGGCAACAGCAGATAATCAACAGTATGAGTATGAAGTTATTGATATGTTTGTGGTCAAGCCTGATCAAATATCAGTTTTGGAGCCCAAATACGATGCCTCATATCTCACCCTCATCACCTGTGTACCCCCTGGCACCTACTGGAATCGTTTGGTAGTAAAAGCAAAGCTGAAATATCTGCCATTTAAGTCGGTCGTCAAGCAAAGTTAACAAGGTGTTTTAGATCTTATCCTATAGGCTTGTTGTTACCTCATTATGAGGTATAATACGGCTTTATGAAAGGCACCATGCTCGTCACCATCAGAAAGAGACTGATACGCACCGTCCTCGCTTCACTTCTTTTCACTGTCCGACGCCTGATAACTCTTGGTGAACTCACTACGTTTGTACTTTCTCTAATCATCAAAACGATCTGGCGTCATATCCAACTTGTCGGGCACATCGCACTCTTTATCTTTGGTAGCATTATTCACGTTGTAAAATCTGCACTCACCTCTCAGGCGTCTATCAACGCACAGATGTGGCATGTCATGCGTGGACATATTTTATTTGTCTATTACATATCGCTTTATTCGCTTCAGACTTATAGAGGAGTCACAAAGAGACTAGCAAAGCATCTTGTAAGGAAAGTCACTCAAATCTTTTCGACTATCCGCAACTTTTTTGTATTTAGTATTACTCGAGTGCGCGAAGTCTGCAAAGACTTACTATCAAAAGGAAAGACACTCACCGTCTCTGTTGTCGTACTGTCGAAAAGACTACTACCCACTCACAAACTTGCACCTCCTACTTCTCACACCGACGTTCAGGTGGATTATAGTCAACCTGCACTCCCCCCACCTCGAACTATACGTCTGGACGCTCTGTTGAGATTTATACGAAGACAGCATTCTCGGCTTTACATACCTCGCCTACCATCCCTACGCTTTCCTAGCTTGATTCTTGATGTGCGTAGATATTTTTCAAGCAAAATATTCGAATCTGCAGGACAGCAAACCCTCCCGTTTGATTCAAACGCATATCGTGTCTCCTGGCCGCAGATGAAGTTCTCCAGAAAACTTCTAGTCAGCGTTGGTGTCATTGTGTTATTTTTTGGATTTGGATGGTATCAATTGTATGTGTTTGTCCAGGGACTCCCAAATCCTCGAACTATCGGCAAGGTAAACTACTCTCTTACCACCCATCTGTATGATCGTAACGGTGAATCATTGTATGAGTTTTATAAAGATGCAAACCGTACCCCCATCAAGTTAAAAGACCTGCCCCCCTATGTGTACCAGGCCACCATAGCCATTGAAGATAAGGACTTTTACTACCATGTGGGAGTATCTCCCATCTATGGAGTCGCTCGTGCGATCAAAGATTGGTATACCACCGGCCAAGTCCAAGGTGGCTCGACCATCACTCAGCAGCTGGTCAAGATGTCGCTTTTGAGCTCTGAACGCACCTTTACTCGCAAGATAAAGGAAGCGGTTCTCGCTCTCCAGGCTGAAAAGATATTCCGAAAGGATCAAATTCTCGAAATGTATATGAACCAGGTGCCGTATGGGGGATCTGCATATGGCATAGAGGAGGCAAGTAAGACCTTTTTTGGTAAATCAGCAAAAGACCTGACTATATCTGAGGCAGCACTACTTGCAGGACTCCCACAGTCACCAACTAAGCGATCACCGTTTACTGATCCTGCTTCTGCTATAGCACGTCGAGATCAAGTGCTGCTCGCCATGAAGGAAATGGATTTTATAACTGAAACTGAGTATGTAGCCTCAATCAATACGACTCATGCCTTTAGACAGCCAGTCACACAAATCCAAGCGCCACACTTTGTGTTTTATACCAAGGATATCCTTGAAACCAATTTGAGCGATGTGGAGATTGACACGGTGGGATATAACGTACGCACGACACTTGACTTATCCATACAAAAAATGGCCCAGAAGATTCTGCAGGAGGAACTGGACAAGGTAAAATATCTCCATGTCACCAATGGAGGAATACTTGTAACAAGACCTTCAACTGGCGAGATTCTCGCTATGGTAGGCTCCGCAAAGTATTTTGATGAGGGAGGAACCGGAGCATACAATGTCACCGCAGCACTCAGACAACCGGGATCCACGCTCAAGCCACTTTTGTACGCACTTGCTCTACAAAAGGGATACACCGCTGCCACACTCATAGATGACACGCCAACTACTTTTGCACTTTCGCGCAGTGACATCTATCGTCCGGTGAACTATGACGGTAGGTTTAGAGGTCGAGTCACGATACGGCAGTCTCTCGCCAACTCCTACAATGTGCCAGCAGTAAAGACTATTGAGCGAATCGGTGTGACGAACTTTATCGACTTCTTGCGTACTGCTGGCATTGACAGTCTAGAGGATTACTCCCATTATGGACTCTCGCTTTCGCTTGGGGGAGGCGAGGTTACCATGATTGACCTGTCTGAAGCATACGGCGTACTTGCAAATCGAGGTCAGCGGATGGATCTAAATCCAATCTCTTCCATCACCAATGCTAGCGGGCAGCCTATTGCATTTGCAAAGTCTGAACCTGAAAGAGTCATTGGTGAAAACCAGACATATATCGTATCTGATATCTTGTCAGATAACCAAGCACGTGCCGCCGCATTTGGATACGGATCGTTCTTGGAGATACCAGGGTACAAGGTGGCAGTAAAAACTGGTACCACCAATGATAAAAAGGACAACTGGACCGTCGGATACACTCCTGACTTTCTCGTAACTGTTTGGGTAGGCAACAACGATGGGACTCCTATGAATCCCTATTTGACCTCGGGTGTCACTGGTGCTGCGCCCATTTGGAACCGAGTCATGAGCTATCTCCTGAACGAAAAGGGTAAGCTCGCCAAACACTGGTATGAAAAGCCAACATCCATCTTAACGAAGGCATGCTTAGGAAGAGAGGAGCTCTTTGTATCAGGCACTGAAAACTCAGTGCCTTGCGTGATCATCACTCCAAAGCCCTTAGTAAAAAACGAAGGCGGGCATGACAAGCCATAATCATGTCGCAGGCTCGATATCTGCAAGTTTTGCACCGAGCTCTATATCACTTGGCTCAGTGAGGATGCTTCCATCACCAAATACGATAGTAGGAATACTTTGAAGGCCGTTATTTAGCCTTTCGACTGTATCGGCTGCAGTGGGATCAAGCTCAAGATCTATATATGTGTAAGGTACCTTTCGAGAGTCTAGAAACGCTTTCGAACGTGTGCAATCAGGACACCATTTGGCACCATAGAGAGTGATCATAAAAATAGATTGAATGGTTATAACGACTTGTCTACGGGTATTCAGTAGTACAAATGGATTGCAGTGATTTTACTACTGCAAACCTGCTATTTGTAAAAATCGGATCATGTATACTGATTTACTATGTTCAGTATACCACTCAAACTTTTTGTGGCCACTGAGATGCTCCTGATATTTGCCTTTGGAGCATCGGTAGGATCCTTCTTGAACGTCCTCGTAGATCGTTTACCTCGCGGCAAATCCATACTTGGCAGATCACATTGCGACTTTTGTAAAAAACAACTTACACCGATTGAACTGATCCCCATAGTCTCGCTTATTCTCCAAAATGGTCGGAGTCGCTGCTGTCACAAACCGTTGAGTCAGACGTACTCCTATGTGGAGGCGGTCACAGGAATGCTTTTTTTGATCACGTTTCTACTCAGTTTTTCTAGCCTTGACTCAGTTATGCCCTTTTTCTTTTTCCGAATTGTCCTACTTTGGATTCTGCTTTCTGCGAGTATCGCGATATCACTCATTGATTATAAGCTCCACCTTATCCCTGATGCTTTGCAGATAGTTATCATAGTGACTTCTTTGATTTATACCTATTTCTTTGGTCAGTGGGGAGAGTATGCAGTTCTTTCAGGACTCGTTGTGGCGCTTCCTATTCTATTTATCTATTTGGTTACTCGCGGTATGGGTATGGGGTTTGGGGATGTGGTCCTTGAGATCGGACTCGGCATATGGCTTGGTGCTACGACGGGACTCCTTGGTGTGTACCTCGGCTTTTTGTTTGGATCGATGTATGGAATCATCCTAATGCTGCTTAGGAAGGCCGGACGCAGGACGCATATCGCCTTTGGACCATTTCTCCTCGCAGGTGCATGGGTGTCATATTTTGCAGGGACACCCATCATGACTATGGTCAAAAGATATTTAGGTCTCTAGAACGAAGCATAACTGAGTCAGTCAGAGCTTGTGAGTGGTGGAAGGTTAAAGCGTTGCGCGTCATGGTTCGTCAGGTTCACTATGACCTGTATATAACCATTGTATAGTACTATTTCCCTCCGATCATCTTCATCCCACAAAACTGTTGGAGAGCGAGAGGCACAGTGATGGAGCCATCTGCTTGCTGGTAGTTTTCGATGATGGCGATCATGATACGTCCCAAGGCGAATGCAGTCGCATCGTTGGTATGTACATAGTCAGTACCCCCCTGTACTCGCTTTACGCGAGTATTCAATCTCCGTGCTTGAAAATCAGTCATATAGTCAGCGGTGTGTGTCTCGCGATATGTATCCTGACCAGGCATCCACGCCTCTACATCCCACCCACTCGCATTTGGCTTGCCGATGTCAAAAGTACATTTCTGGATGAGTTGGTAAGGTATCTCAAGGGCTTGCATAAGGTGCTCCTGGATGGCAATCATAAATCGATGCTCATCAGGACCAGTCTCAGGAGTTGAAAATGTTTCCATTTCGAGTTTATCAAACTGGTGCATGCGGAGTATACCCTCGGTATCTTTACCATAGGTGCCTGCCTCGCGACGGAAACTCGTGAGGTATCCGATATAGCGGATCGGGAGCGATGATTCAGGTAGCGTTTCATTCCAATACATCGAGCCGAGTGTGTGTTCAGCACTTCCTTGGAGCCAGAGATCATCCTCATCAGAGCCCACCCGATAGCGGTCCTCCCGTGGTTCGAGGCGATCCATCGCCTGATAGGCAGGGGTCTTGATCATGGCAGGGGGGAGCACCGGGGTAAATGGTTTTGCGCTGAGCTGCAGTCCCTGAGCATCAATGATCTTTTGCAACACCTGTTCGTTTCCGAGTGTTTGCATGACAAACTGCACGATCGCAAACTGGAGCATCACGAGGTCGCCTTTGAGATATGCAAATCTACTGCCCGCGACTTTGGTCGCGCGCTCTTTATCGATAAGGTCCAGTTTTTCGGCGATTTGCCAGTGGGTCTGTGGTTTGAATGTAAAAGTTGGTTTGGTACCCCATTCTTTTGCCACCTTGTTCTCAGCTTCGCTATGGCCAACGGGCACCTCAGGGAGAGGTACATTGGGGATCTGGAGGAGGAGAGGGTCAAGCTGCGAGCTGCAAGCTGCAAGATCTATCTCGAGAGCTTTGAGTTCATCCTTGATGCGCTTGCCTTCACTTCGAGCCTTGTCCGGATCAGTTTTACCCAGCGATGCCAGCTCGTTGCGCTTTGTGCGAAGTTCTTGTACGGCACGCTCTTTTGCAGTCACCTGCGCATCAAGAGTGAGAATCAGGTCGAAATCAATTATCTTTGACTTGTCTGAAGCAGCTTTGCGGTAAACCTCAGGGTTTGAACGGAGATGAGCAATATCGATCATAGGGATATTGTACTAAAATTTATGGTGACGTACGAAGAATCTTCTGAATTTGGGTGAGTTGATCGGTAGTTGTGCTCTTTACCAAACTAAAATCTAGTTGACCTGGCCCATTAAGGGGGACAAGGTGGATGTGTACGTAGTCTTTCACCCCATATCCCTCGACGATAACACCGACCTTTTCACACTTCATTTTTGATTGGATAAGTTCGGCGACCTTTTTTGCAGCCGTCATGAGCGCGATGTATGCCTCATCGGTCATCGCAAAGAGATGTGAGATGGGTTGCTTTGGCACGACCAGGGTATGCCCTGGTTGTATGGGCTCTATGGTGAGAAATGCGTAGTGCGCATCATCCTCCCACACTTTGAAACTCGGAATCTCCCCAGAGATGATTTTTTGGAAAAGAGTAGACATAAGTCCAAAATGAAAAGTGTAAAGTTCAAAATATAATGCCATCTGCGCGGACTAACAGTCATGGTGAGCTTGACGAACCATGACAGTCACTTCTCTCATTTTATCACTCCCAATAGTTCAGGAAAACTATCGATCGTATACGTCGGATGGTACTTATTAATTTCTTTCCCCAGTGTACTATACGTGACGCCTACTGAGTCTATCTTTGCATTGCGCGCGCCAGCGATGTCAGCCTCGGTGTCGCCGACCATAAGACACGCCTCTGGTCCGACATCAAAGTGTTTCATAGCTAGCTCAAATGGCTCGGCATGCGGCTTTAGATTCGCCACATCATCTGAGGTGACCACCAAGTCAAAAAGTCCGTGGAGCCCGGTCGCCTCAATCAAATGGAGGATCTTTGGCTTATTTGCAGTGGTGATCATAGCGAGTTGACAACCTGTACTTTTGAGTTTTTGTAGCGTTTGGACGACACAGGGAAAGAGCGTATACTTGCTCATATGCTTGAACTGTACGATGAGATGGTGCGCACGCATGGCCATAGCCTTGACCGGATCTTGAGACACATCCAGATAGTAGTCCTTCATAGATCCACCCAGATACACCATATGATCCGCACGTGAACCTTTGGGAAAGCCAAAGGTATGGAGCACCTCGTCTATCGTGTCTTTGATCGCGTCGGCAGAGTGGGCCAATGTGCCATCAAAGTCGAAGAGGACGGTGGTATATTTTTTCATACAACAACTACATTCCAAGTGATGCTGCTGAGGCCTGCATCCCTCGTAGGACGATGCCGACAAACTCCTCTAGCTTGATGCCGAGCTTTTCCTCGCACATCTTGATGCCCTCGCGATCGATCGCTGCCGCAAACGATTTGCTCCCCATCTTTTTGATCACCGACTCGACTGTCACGTCAGCTAGTTTCTTGCTCGGGAGGATGAGCGCGTTTGCGACGATGAGCCCCGTCAGCTCGTCACAACAGTAGAGTGACCACTCAAGCGGTGAGGCTGGTTGCCTATAGGAGGTGACGTGGTGAGCATGAGTCAGGATTGCGTCGATGAGCTCGTTATGCTGCACACCAGCCTCTCTTAGCCACACAAGTGTCTTGAGGGTGTGCTGGCTTGGGGTTTCTCGACACTCTTCCCAGTCAGCATCATGCAGGAGTCCAGTGAGGGTCCACGTATCCTTGTTGGATCCTTCTACAAGCTCAGGATGACTGGCAGTGAAGTGGTCATAGAGTGCGCCCATAGCCGCTTCGACAGCGAGGCAGTGTTTACGTAGTCCAGGATTTATGATGTGTTCCTCCACGAGTGTGAGTGCTTGCTCACGCGTAAAAGACATGCTGATTGAAGAGGTTTTCATAGTTGACGACACTTTTGTGTTGAGGGTATCATCAGTGGCTTGGTTTGAAATGCGTTGCGTTACGGGTTCAAATGAGATTGAGTGTACATCACCATATCTCTTTAGTATCTGCTTATCAGGGAGCTCCTTTTTGAGCCACATTTCACCTAGAAATCCCCATCCACAGCCGATAATGTGAGATTTTCCAACGAGATTCTCAAGTTCATACACATCTGCAAGTGAATCGGTAAAGTAGTACGCATCCTTTGGAGTGACGCCCCAATTGCGGCATATTTCTTCAACCTTATCTTCCTTTGATGGGCTGTCATCGTATGTGAGGATGTGTGTGGGAGACAGCTTTGCAAGGGCATCAAGCTTAGTATCCAATGTACGCTTTGTATTACTGGTAACCACAGCGACTTTTTTATGCGGGATGAGTGCGACTTGAGCTATAAAATCATCAAACATTTCAAAGCCAACTTTTACCAAGTGGTCGCTGGTATAGTCTAGAAGGCGCCTTGTTTTTTCCTGATCTTCGGGAGTAAGGTGCGCACCACGCGCATGGTTTGGCTTTTTGGAAAAGTACCGTATGCGCTGCATTACTGCAGTATCATAGTCCTTCTCAAATCCATAGGTGACAAGTGCCTCAAGCATCTCGTCCCAGGTATCAGCAAGTACCCCATCAAAGTCAAAGATCAAGAATTTCTCCACAGGTACCGTTACGAGCGAGGCTGTGCGTGCAAGCTGGACATCAGTGGTGCTGTTAACAACTGCTTTCTGCTGATTTCCTAAAAATGGGTATATTTTTTTTGTGAGGGGGTCGACCTCATCTCTGAGGATTGGGAACATCGCGCCTTCGCGTGCAGTGATGTCCTCAAAGAACCAAAACAGTCGCTCAGAAAATCCAAGGCCAGTCGTCGGTGGCATGCCGTACTCAAGCATCTCGATAAAGTCGATATCGAGCATCTGAGCCTCATCATCGCCCCCATCACGCATTTTCTGCTGATCGCGGAACTGTTGGAGCTGGTACTGAGGATCATTGATCTCGCTATAACCATTTGCCGCCTCAGTCCCAGCAAGTATGATGTGAAACCGCTCGGTGACGAGAGGGTTGTCTTTCTTTGCTTTGGCGAGTGGTGACATAAACGCTGGCTCATGGATGAGGAATGCAGGACCCGAGATTGTCTTTCTGACGAGCTTCCAGAGGGAGTCGATCATGCGCTGACGGTTTGTAGCGCCAGCCTCCAGCTCGATACCCTGGGCGATCGCTACTTCTTTGATTTTCTCATCTGTATCCGCAAAGATATCGATGTCATATGTCTCTTTCAGAACCTGCGTATAGTCGATCTCTTTCCAGGTGCCTGCCAGATCAAAGGTGTGACCTCGAGTGGTAAACATCGTCTTGCCATAGACAGCCTCCGCTGTCTCAGTGATGACCTGCTTCGTCAGCTCCATCTGATCTCGGTAATCAGCATAGGCCCAGTACCACTCGACATGGTTGAACTCATTTGCATGTTCATCGCTCATCCCTTCGTTGCGAAACACGGGGCCGATCGCAAATACCTTTTCAAATCCGGCACCAATAGCACGTTTTGAGTAGAGCTCGAGTGAGATCCTCAGGTAGAGGTCTTCATCGAGTGTGTTGTGATGAGTGACAAAGGGCTTCGCATCTGCGCCACCTGTCGTATGCTCGAGCACGGGGAGAAAAATCTCCGTAAAGTCACGGTCTACGAGTGTCTTTCGGATCGTCTGCCAAAAGATCGCCTTGCGTTTCACCACCTCACGGACTGCTGGATGGAGGACCATGTCCACATAGCGCCGTCTGTAGCGCTCGTCTTTGTCTTCCATCTGGTTTGGGTAGGGACGAAGTGCTTTGGAAAGAAGTATGATCTCGCTCGCAAAGAGCGTGACCTCGTCTGCCTGAGTTTTCTCGAGAAGTCCAGTGACCTGGATAAAGTCCCCGAGGTCTACATATTTCAACTCATCCCAGGTGAGAGTCTGAGATCTTGTGTCATGGTTCGTCTGGCTCACCATGACTGAATCAGTAGTATGTTTATCATCCTTCGCGAATGCAGGCGAGTCATTTACAATTGGTGATTTCTCATTATTTGGAACTTGGTCCGCCGTGGTGAATTGAGAATTTGATTCTTCATTTGGATACGCATCTTTTCTGATACAGATCTGTATGCGCCCTGTCTGATCGATGATATCTACAAACGTGAGCTTGCCCATCGCGCGCCACTTCATGATGCGTCCGGAGAGAGTGAGTGTCGTGCCTTTGCGACTTTCATATTCGGCATGCAATGTAGCATGATCTACATCTTTTTTGGACTGCGCAGGATAGCAGGTGATGCCACGCTTGGTGAGCTCGTCAAGGTTTGTGATGCGGCGCTGGCGTTGACCGATAAAGTCGTCGGAGAGGGAAGGTGGTTTCATGGAGTAAATCCAGATAAAAAGGTAACTACGTTACGACCCAAATACTCATTATTATACCCTCCTTCTTGCACGATGAGTGTAGGTAATTGAAGTGAACTCAAACGATGGGCCATTTGCTTGAAATAGGGCGTAGTAAGTCTAAACCCACCTATAGGATCTGATTTGTGTGTGTCTGCTCCAAATGCGACTATAAGGTAATCAGGATGAAAGCTACCTATTCTTTTCAATGCACGCTGTAAGGCAAGCTCATACTCCTTATCAGTGGTGCCCAGCTGCAAGGGAATATTTAGATTGTAACCTAACCCTGGACCAGCGCCTACTTCATCTGCAAACCCTGAGAAAAATGGAAATTTCTGATGTGGGTCGGCATGGATCGATATTGTAAGTACATCCTTACGTTCATAGAAGATGTGCTGGGTGCCATTACCATGATGAAAGTCGACATCGATGATCGCAACTCTACCACTCTTACACAGTGTTTGTGCTGCAACGGCGGCATTATTGATGTAGCAGTATCCACCAGCACACGCATGCTCAGCATGGTGTCCGGGTGGACGACACAGTGCATATATTTGTTTTTCTTTTCCATCAGTAAGATATTTTGCTCCTGAGTAAGCGAGTGAAGCAGATGCGAGTGCTGCATACCAAGTGGAGGTAAGTAGTGGAGTATAGGTATCAAATATATATTGCCCACGTGAAGCGATGGAATTAATAATCTTTTGGGGATTGTGAGTCGTAGCATGGGGATGAACAGAAGGGTACAGATATCCGCCTGACTGCAAGTCAGCACAGCTAGACTGTATAAAGTGTAGATAGTTTGCATCATGCACTTGCATCAGCATATCGTGTGGCACAGACTCCATTGCGAGCTTGGCTGTATGACCATGAGCACATAGGGCTGTATAGATTTGTTCTGCACGCTCAGGTACCTCTTGCGCTACATCGTGGTCTCCATTAAATACTTCAAATGGCGGATTGTGTGTGTTATGAATTGGGTCATAGTAAAAGTTCATATGCGTGAATATAAAGTAGCGACAGCCTGAGGCGTTAGCTGAACAGGTAAAAAATTGCGAAGCTGCCCGTCGACTGACACATGCGCTCTTAACACATGGTTGGGGGTGGGCGATGTCATGTCGGCACCTGCAGGCACAAATCCCGCATCGCGCGCAACCCGATGGCCCGGCAAATCAGGCGCAAGGTTTGCCTCAGCCATGATGACAAATGGTGAGTTGGGTGGGCGTTGTAATATATTCTGGTTGAGAGCAATCACTGCTCCTGTCCCGAGTCCTTTCCCGCGCTCTACACGTGTGGTACCCCACTCAGTTGTCTCAACGAAGGTGAGAGGTCCAAGGCTGAGCTGTTCTGCTTTGGCAGCCGCTTGTATCGTACCAGAGGGATCGCGAACACAGGTAAACCATCCTGCGCGCATAGGATCTTCTGGATCATATGCACTGAAAAATTCCTCTATACCTTGCTCAGTCCATCCAAATGGCTGCCAAATAGTGGCGAGCTGTGGGATATCAGAGCGCTGGAAACGTTGGCCAATAGAGTATCCTTTTTGTGCAAGTCCTGATAGGCGATCGAGTGGGTTGCGTGATGCAGGCGTGCACCATAGATTGCGCGCAACTTCCCACTCTAGTGCCAAAGTATCTATTTGATTTGCTTGACGGGCTGGGGTGTTGTATGACATGAATATAACTCCTTCATCTGCGGGGCCAACCGTGGGCGTAAAAACTGCATCAATGAGGTGTCTCGCTTGTGTAGGAACAAGGTCCGGATTTCCCGGGCATTTGATTTGGGCACGAGTATTTGCAGCACTACTCATGCCACGCCTGAGACGAGCGGCTTCTCGCATAAGTCGAACGGGCTCAGCATATGTCCCCACCGAACGATGATCACTGCGAGTGTGGTCGATGCCCAACGCACCAACACTCGTTACCACGCCTGGTCTTGATTCATGACTACTCATATATATGTTCAAATACTAATGAAGGTGATTCTACTGAGCGATCTCAAAAACACTATTTTTTCTTCATTTAGTATTTTTTTATTACATTTATGTTAAAATACACACATGTACAAAATCCAAGATGCGCTCAGTATCCTGATTGGTCGACGACCACACGTAGGCGAACTGCTGAATGATGGGCTGGTAAATATCATGGAGCTTGCCCGTGTACTCCGCCCAGAGCTGGAGGAGGAGTGTCTGAAGGAGATGACAGTCGAATCAGTTGCGATGGCGATCCGGAGACTCCCTCGTACCAAAGACACAAAGAGTCTCGCAAGGATATTCAAACGAGCGCCGAACATCACCTTACGCAGTGATCTGGTGGAGTATACCTTTGCAAACTCTGCGACACTGATACCAAAAAAAGCCAAACTGCTACAGCGCATCGGTCAAGGCTACGACTCGTTTTTTGCAATCGCGCAAGGGGTATATGAGACTTCGTGTGTGCTCAGTCACACAAGTGTAAAGGATCTACAGGAGTTGACCCAAGGAGAAAAGGTTGTGGGCACCGTAGCAGACCTCACCGCAGTCACGATCAGATTACCGCCAGAAAATGTAGAGACGCCAGGAGTCTACTATCACATATTGCGAGCACTCTACCACGGAGGGGTAAACGTCATCGACGTCGTATCAACCAATATGGAGCTGACAGTCATGGTGGAGACCAAAGACTCCGACATCGCCTTTGGCATCGTAAAAAAGCTCTTTGCCTGACCTACCCCACCTTCACATCTACGATCGTGTAGGTGTGTTTGCCTGTGGGGATGGAAATCTCGACGATGTCACCCTTTTTCTTGCCCACAAGGGCTGAGCCGATAGGGGAGGTGTGGGAGAGCTTCTTTGCGCCAGGATCAGCCTCATATTCGCCTACCAGACTATACTCTTCTTGCTTGCCACCCTTTTCGAGCACCACCTTGCATCCGAGTCTCACGAGATCACTCTCTATCTGATTCACCGAGTCATCCACGATCTCAGCCCAGCGGAGCATCTCCTCGAGCTCTGCCATACGTCCAACGATGACTGAAAGATCTTCTTTTGCTGCATGGTACTCACTGTTTTCGCGCAGATCGCCCATCGCGCGCGCGCGCTCAAGTCTGAGCTTTGCCTCATTGTGCTTTGAGCTTTTGAGTGTGGCAAGCTCTCTGGTAATATCGTCATGGCCTGATTTGGTGAATTGGATTTTCTTTGACATAGGTGGGGATTGTAGTGGGTGGAGGGGAAAATGTAAAATGTGATTTGAAGCTTTGCTTTGTGAGATTGCTACGCTCCTTTGTCGCTCGCAATGACATCAAACTTTGGTATAATTCACCAGCGAATTATGGTAGTGATCTATAATATTGCAGATTGTAAATTGCACATTGTAGACTGATCATGGTCCCATCGTCTAGAGGTCCCGACTGAAGTCGAGGATTCTCGTTCTCGGCGTAAGCCGGAACGGAACCTAGGATTTGATAAATCGTAGAGTATGTATATAGTTTACATTCTCAAATCAATTAACATTGGGATGTACTATGTTGGTTGCACAGCCGACATAGACCAAAGGATCAATGAACACAATCGACAAATCAGAGGCAAATTTACAAATCGCGGCGCACCTTGGAATCTTGTTCATAAAGGGTCATTCACTAACCTGAGTGATGCTCGAAAAAGAGAAAAGAAGATTAAATCATGGAAGAGTAGGAGTGCTATTGAAAGATTGATTGGTCCCATCGTCTAGAGGCCTAGGACGACAGGTTCTCATCCTGTAAACACCGATTCGAATTCGGTTGGGATCACCACTATAATTCAAAACTATATTCAAAGCCCCCCACCAACTGGTGGGGGGCTTGTTGTTTCTGACTATTTACACTTATTGCAAGAACTTCGTGACCGTAGCTTCCATATCAGCAAAGTTGTATGCCCCGTTAAACCGCTCACCGTTTACGAGAAACATCGGTGTGCCTCCAAAGCCAAGCTCCTGAGCTTTTGCCTGGTCCGCTTGAAGTTTCTTGGCATACTTTGCTGTCGAGAGACACTCAGTCATAAATGCAGGATCTACGGCACCACTGAGATATGCAGCCATCTCGCCAGCCTTTGATTTGTCATTTTTCACTTGCTCATTGATGAGGGTGTATCCTGCATTTACATAAAGCAGATCATGAGCATCCCAATATTTACCCTTTTCATTTGCGCAGTAGAGCGCTTGTGCAGCCATTTCTCCAGCACCATGACCATTGGCATAGAGTACGACAAATGCAGCCTTGCCTGCTTCGACGAGATTTCGGATTTCAGTGACGGGGGGTCTATAGGTGCCGCCTAATGCGACAGTTTTGAATCTATCACCAGAAACCTCTGGATTCAAGCCACTCGCCACATGACAGAAGGGGCAGCTGGGATCTGAAAACTCCACAAAGAGCACTTTGCTATCAGGCTTGCCGAGTACGATGTTGTCCTTCGTAAAAAGCTTTTTAACTTCTGCCATATCGACTGCCTTTGGAGGCTCTTGTTGAGCGGTCACACCATTTTTTTCTATCTTGAGCAGTCTTTTTTCGATATCTTGCACTTTAAAAGTGAGATACCCGATCAGTACTGCTACGAGTACTGCCAGTACAGTGCCCACCGAACCCGAACCTTGTCTAAACCGTTGAGAGATGGAGAGTTCATTTGTCATAGACCCGCATCGTAACAGAGGGGGAGGGGAGATTCAAGCGTTTTTTCAGTGTAGTCTTGCGCCGACCACTGCATCTACAGGGAGCTCGATCAGGGTTGGCTTTTCAGCGCCATCTGGTGCGAGGAACATACCCTGACTTTCGATACCCGCCATCTTGCGAGGCGCAAGATTTACGAGGAACAAAAACTTTTTCCCGTTGAATACAGTGGTATCAGGATAGTAACCAAGGAGACCAGTGAGGATGGTGCGCGTGCCGATCTCAGTGCCAAAGTCGACCGAAAGCTGTATTAGTTTTTTTGATTCTGGTACGGGCTTTGCCTCAGTGACGAGCCCAATGCGCATATCGCACTTGGCAAAGTCATCGATGACGATCACTGATTCATTTTTTACTTCTGTGCCTGTCATATGCTTGAATATTAAATTGTAATACATACATATTTTCTGCAAATCCATCCGGCTTTACCCAAGTTAGTAAACTCACCACAGAAAAAAAGAGAGGTGGAAAATCCTTTCGATTTCTGGTTACGAGCAAGTGCTGAACTGGATTCATGAGCAATCTCACGCCAAGCATAAAATCAATGAAGGAAACTCCCTTAATATTCTTTCTGCTGTATTGCTGAGCGAGCTCTAACACCATTTGAGTTGCACGATTAAACTGCTCCGAGTGATAGGATGCATGTGTAAATTCATCGTTTAATAAAAACTCTTGCCGAAGATCAGGAGTTTTTGCTGCAGCATCTACCTGTACCACGCGTAAAAACTCAAACTTCGTTAAAGGATCTATCAGAAGATGTGAGTGTGCAAATTCTTGAAAAAAACCATCCTGAATTGAGCTTTCCAAAAATATGGAAACGAGCACATCATTGTCCACAAAGATATATTTATCGTTTAGATACTCTACTCCAAGTAGATGATTATGATGAAGATGTGACATCTCTAGTCTGTATGGTAAGCAATCCCTTTCGTAGCAGAACTTCGTTTATTTTTGCTATCTCAAACAAACGCTGTCTCGAAGGTGAACGATTTGAAGAGGTTTTCCCCACGACCTTGATACTTTGTTTTGGCACAGTAGTTTTCATGCAACTATTATTCTTGATAGTTGTATTGTTTGCAAGTGCATTCATTTGCCAAATCTCCGTTGTCGGCTCGCATACTCTGTGAGTGCTGCATCCAAATCTTCTTTGGTAAATGCGGGCCAGTGCTTGTCACTAAAGTAGAGCTCGGCATAAGAAGCGCGCCAGAGCATATATCCTGAGATGCGCATCTCACCAGAGGTTCGGATGATGTAGTCGACAGGGGGAACTTCGGGATGATAGAGAAATGTTGCAAAGGTTTTTTCGTCTATCATGTTCATATCGATTCCAGATGACGTAGCATGATGGATAGCCTCGACGATCTCTCGATGACCCCCGTAGTTAAAACACATGCAGAGCGTCTTGTCGGTCAGATGTGCTGTTTGCTTCTCGAGCGAGTCGATCGAGGTGAGGATATCAGGAGGTACCTCTGTCCTGCATCCCAGCCAGACAAACCGTACACCCTCTGCCTCGAGTTCACGCCCGTATTGCTTCACCATCTCTCTGATGAGGTCCATGAGATAGCTCACCTCCTCCACACTCCGGTCCCAGTTTTCGGTCGAAAATGCATAGGCAGATACATAC
>CAZUKL010000017.1:0-13493 GCA_964620925.1 uncultured Gammaproteobacteria bacterium
GAGTTGTTGGAGTTGTGGCCGTAGTCGCGGTCGTTGCGGTAGTCGCGGTCGTTGGGGTTGTTGGAGTTGTGGCCGTAGTCGCGGTCGTTGCGGTAGTCGCGGTCGTTGGAGTTGCTTTTCTTTGATTGTATAACGCCGTGCCTCCGAGACCAATACCAGTGAATATACCAGCAGCAGTTGCCACATCTTTTATCTGAGTATCGCTTACGCCAAGGTTATTGATATTAGGTCCTGTGAGCTGCATACCTATACCTTCAGGAAGCCTGGTGTGTGAGCCGTTTGCTACGTCAACGATCCCAGCGACCTTCAGTCCTGTAGTCTCGACAGTGATGCTCTGTCCGGTGAGATCGATCTTTGCGGGGATACCAGGAAGTGGGGTAGAGGAGGTCTCTTTGATCGTCTTTACAGTGGCTGAGAGCTTTGCGAGATCGGCATCTGGGAGTGTGGCTCCCCGGTAGATCGATGTTGCGAGGGATTGCACGCGCACTGTAGCGCCGCTTGCATCCTTTGCGATATGGACTACAGAAAGAGAGGGAGTGCGAAGGGTATCTGATCCATAGGAGGTGAAGGGCACACCGTCTTTTGCTGATTTAAACATATCACTGCTCGAGTTTAGAATAGCTTTGGATACCGCTGATCTATCCATCTCGACTATGCCTGCATCAGTCAGTACACGTATCTTGTCGGTCGGGAGCGCATCAGGGTTTAGCGTGACGCCACCGAGTCCCTCGAGCTTACCACTCACCACCTGTGAGTCTTGGAGTGCTACGAAGGTCTTTTTTACACCGCCTATCGTGGTCTCAAATCCGATGCCGTAGCTATCAGGATTCGCCTTGAAGGTATTTGCCACATCTACACTCGTAAGTGTGCCATGGGTACTCGTCTTCATTGCATCGAAACCGATGCGCAGACCCTGCGACACCTTCGTAGTAGTCATCTGTAGCTCATTGCCATCAAATGGCTTAGTGTTGTTGTTCATCCAATCCCACTTTACATTGGAGAGACCTATCCTTTCCGGAGAAATCTGGGTAGTGACTTCACTGCTCGTGGACTGTGCGACGCCTGCCACCTGCCCCCATAGCTTAGGATCAAGTTGTACTTTGCTGTTTGCAGTATCATAACCAAGGATTGCCCAAGATTGCTTATCGAACCGTACATCATTCAGGAGGACTACGTCCTGGGTGCCGGTTGCTGTCTTGATCTGCTTGATGAGATCCCAGTTCCCTGCTGTGTCCATCTTCCAGGTGGTGCCCATGGGGATTTGCACTTGTGGAGCAAGAGTCTTGCTCCCCTCGAGGACGTCGAGCGTATAGGTACCAGACGCTTCATGGATGGGTATTTGCTGTCGAACTATATCAACGCCAGGGATCTGCCGGAGAGAGTCGATTTGTGTTTGGGTCAATGCATGAGTATCGATCCTGCCAGTGTTTGGGTCAATGTGGAGCGTAGATCGATCTGGGAGCTTCACCGTGTGATTGGCGACATCAATACTCACGGTTTTACCATCACCTAGGACATATTCTTTTGCAGTAGAACCCATCTGACCCAGAGGTATCACCTTCTCTTGGGGACCTCCTCCAAGGATTTCTGAAGCTTGAGATGTGCTTATCGGTGTACCAGAAGGATTTGAAAGACTGGGCAGTCGTGATGACCCAGGAATCGTATCAATGAGTGTGTGTCCGCCCACCTTTAGCTCAGCATCAACTTTGGGTATCGCTGACTCAGTGCCTTGTAAAACGCCGTGCAGGGTAGGTATTTTCACATCGACGTGCCCCTCAACATCGATGAGTTTATTGAGAGGCTTCAAGCCTCCCTGTGCTTTTTCTGGGTGCATTATATCGCTGTAGATCTGTGCGCCGACCCCTTTGAGCTGTCTCGTGTTTTCAACAGCACTCACTGAGACGCCGCTCAGGGCACCTGCGGTGACGCGCTGGGGACTATTTGCCGAATCTGTAACCGCGTGGCCCAAAGCACGACCAGAATTCACCAGTGTAGTTCCTCCTGCGTCAACGGTATTTTGCAGTCCAACTGCCACATTTGTTGCTCCGCTTAGTGCCGTATCTCTGATTTCAGCAGTTGAGTTTGAGATCGTGGTACCTGCGCCTGCAAGTGCATTGTTTGCATCAAGGATGTCTTTTGACATGCTTGTTGCTGAACCAGCTACCATTTTTGCGCTATCTGATAGTGTACTTACATCTCCCTCAGCTATACCAGTTGCCATTCCTACGGTCCCCCGGATAATACTACCGTTTATGATCTGATTGGTAGCATATGCGTTAGCGTTTGCAATCCCACCGACAATATTTGCACCTTGGCGTGCAGTGCCTTTTGCAGCATCAAATGAGGTATCGAATGCATCTCTTGCTATATCTGAAGTTTGTTTTACATCTTGAGCATATGTCTTGAGATTCGCTAGACTCGTTTGTATTCTTTCTAGAAAGCTGCCAGGTGGTGGCGTACTCTGTACTTGAGTAGCCTCCCTTTTAAGGACCTTGCGGCCACCGCCTATTACGTCTTCGAGAGTCGTATCGCCTTTGAGTGCTGTGCCGATAGAGTGACCGAGCTTATACAATCCAAAGTCCTCATAAGAAATCGCAGTGGCTTTTTTGACGATGCTTCCTACTGCTCCCTCCACGAGTCCTGACCCATGGATCCAGGAGACTATCCCCTGAGCAGCGGCCCCTCCGAGGGCTCCATATATCGTGCCACGGGCTGCTGCTTCTGCTACACGTGCTCTTTTGATTTCAGACAGCTTCGCATCCTTCTCATTGGTTTTCGAAGTGTGACGACGTAGCTCTGTGCGGTAGACCGATGAGTCTTGCTTTTTTTGCTTGACAAGATAGTCGTGTACTGAGGAGGTTGACCCTGACTCCTTGAGCTTAGCACTCAGCTTTACGCGAGCTTCGCCAAGCTGTATAAGCAGATTGGCATTTTCACGCATGGCGAGGTGAGGAGATGAGTAGGTGATGAGGTTGGTTTTGGTGTGTTGACCAGCATCTTGGCGTGCTTGTATCTCAAGGATCTTGGCGGTGAGCGTATCTTGAGTGGCACCATCATCCTCACAGAGAGCCTTCAGTTCCTCTGTGAGCATTGAAGCAGAGACTCTCTCCACACTTTTCTCTAGCACTTCACGCTGGTCGTGAAATTTGTTTTCTTCGGCCTTGCCACCTAAGACTCGTGAGGCAGCTCCCTGATCTACTTTTTTGAGACCATCGACATCGTTTCCACCATAAAGGATATTTGATTCGGCAATATTTTGCAGACGATTATGTGTGCGCGCTTCGCCGATCCCCGCAGTGACACCTCCCGCGATGAGACCTGCACCCGGGAGTAGTCTCAGAAGGTCTGCAGGTGCACGCGTAAAGATAGCTGCGGCAACTGATGTCACCGCTGCTGCCGCAAGGGGATGCTTCACGATATGGCGAATGGGTGATTTGTTATATTTCTCGATGTATGTATTTTGTGCCATAGACTCGGACTTCACTCTGCCTAGATTCACACTGATCATTTCTTCGATCTTGATGACTCGACCCGCATGACCCAGTACTTGCTCCTGGAGCCTGCCAATGGGAGTCTGCAACTCTCTGAGGATCTGATCATTCCTTTTCTCGACAGTCATATCTTTGGTGGATTCATTTGCCTTGAGCTTGGTATGGCTTTTGTTTATGACTTCGATCGTCTTTTGGAGCATATTGGAGGCGAGTGGCCAAGTCTTGCCTTCTGTGCCTTGAGTGACAAGGTCAGCAGCAAGGAGCTGTTTGAGTTGGAGTGATTGTGAGCTATTTGGGTTGGACTTGATATGTGCCTCAAGCATGTTCTTGAGTGTAGACTGAGCAAAGATTTGGAGGTCGCGTTCACTTTGAGATATCGTGTCGCCAGACCTGTTGAGGGTGATCAGGCCATCTGCATCGATAGTAAAGGCATCTCCTAAGGTGTTGTCCTTTTTTTTATTAAACAATTCGTTTGCGATTTTAGCGACTACCTCAGTTCGAATATCATCTACGAGCATTTGTGCCTCTGTACCTGGTGTATGTACGATCCGTTGCACATCTGCATACGAAGAATCCCTCATCGTACGAGCAGCATCTACCTTTGCGACAGCAGCTTCTGCATCAAGAATGTTATCACTCTGAGTATCGCTCTTAGGATCAGCATCTTTTTTAGCTTTTGTTTGGAGTAGTTCGGTGGTTTTTTTGGTATGGCGATACTCACCAAACCACCTGATTGCTGTCTTGTTTAAAGCTTGTCCTACTTTACCCTCGCTAAATCTTGCACCGAGCCCTTTGATCAGTGATGTTTTTTGCTCTCCAGCTTTTGGTTCAGGTTTGTCCCCGAAGATAATATTTTTAAAGATACCCTTGTTCTTGTAGTCTACTTTGCGGTGAAGCTGTCTCTCGAGGTCAAGAGCCGCAGCATAGGCAGCGGTACTAACTGCCTGATCAGCATAGTTTGCGATCGTAAACTCCACAGGCTGGGAAGCCTGTTGGATCTTGAGCTGTTCTTGATTTTTTTCTTCAGCCATTGTCTGGGTTTAAATATGTTTGGCGAAACTGCATGAGTCCCTGAGCCATCAAGTTTTCCATGTCTGGCACGTGTGCCTTGAGCCATGACTGGACTTCCTCCTGAGTTGTCGCTTTTTCGAGGAGCTGAGCGTACTCTTCCATTTTCTCATCTGAAAGCACCTCTGAGATCAGTGTCTGTAGATATACATTCAGTCGCTCATAGAGCTCATAGATCATCTGTCTGCGCACCTCGATATCAGGTATATCTATCCCAATCTCCTTTTGCATCTCATAGAGAAAAACAAGTATCTCGGGAGGGATGTCTCCGATGCCAAGCTTGAGTAGGAGTGGATCCAAGCCTTCAGGGAGCTGCGTGCTTTGAGTGGTGATGGGGTCCATAGGTATGAGGGGAAATGATGATAGATTCACGCTAGCTGCATCGCTTGTAACTGGTGAGTATACGTTTCTATACGCGCATCGTTTATAGTGGTGAGCACCTCATTAAAATAGAGGGCACTGATAGGGTACTGTTGCATATATGAGGTGAGCCTAGACTCAAGCAAGTCTAGATCGCTACAGTCTTTGATCTGTGTATATGCTTTGTGAGCTGCAACTTGAATATGTGACATAGGTATCTCATCGTTTAAAAGCATATCTCGCAAAAACTCAGCAGATGCGATCAGTGCACGCTCATTCACCTTCCTCAATATATTCTCCATTCATCCATGATGGATGAAAAGCATGCAAAAGTCAAGCACCAGATGTAGAATAGTCACATCATGATCTATTTGTTTTTCTTAGGGTACTTAGGCATTTGTCTGCTCTTGTATCATGCGGCTCACCAAAGCCTCCAGCAGATCTATCATCTGCTTTATCGACTCACTCGCTCAGACTATGTCTCGAAGGCTCTCATTTCACTCTGGTACCTCATAGGTACGCTCGTCCATGAGCTCAGCCACTTCTTCGTAGCGCTGCTGCTGGGTCATACGATCAAGTCCTTTAGCATCCTGCCTGAGTTTGAAGATGGAGGGATCAAGCTCGGGAGTGTCGTGTACTACAAAAAGGATAGATTTCGCAGCATACTCGTCGGTATCGCGCCGGTCTTTGGCGGTACTACGGTGGCATATGGACTCTACCTCCTCCTGAGCGCCTATGGAGCGAGCTGGGGGATCACGGCACTGCTCATGTACTCGCTCTTTGTGATACTGACGAACATGTTCTCCTCCGCTCAGGATCTGCAGGATGTGATCTACCTGATCCCGATGTCGATACTCATCGTCATCATCGGGTATATTGTGGGATTTGATCTCGCGTGGTTTGCGGGTACACCAGCTGCTGCACTCCTCAGCCGATTTTTCATGACGATGATACAGGTGGGGTGTGTCGCCCTCCTCGTGCATGTGGGGATATGGGTGGGGGTAAAGAGTTTGCTCCAAAGGAGACATCACCACACATAAAAAATACCAAAACAAAGAAAGGGTGGAACGCAAGACTATTTCCTCTTCAAAGCGCCGTCTATTATGGGGAGGGCTACTGCTAACGCAGTCAGGGCCAGGAGAAGACCTGCATTTACTTTGTTGCCTTTTGTCTCGGGTTTTTTGAGATCTTGAACTATGGCTTCGATCTCTGCTTTCGTAGAAGCGATTTGGGCTTCAAGTCCGGGGATCTCTGCAGAGATTTTGACTACCTCAGCTATTAGCGTTGCTTTTGCTGATGCATCGGTCTCAGTCGGGATTTTAGCAGTTTTCGCAGCCACTTCAGCTTTGTGTGAAGCTAGTTTTGCTTCAAGACTGTTGACTTCAGCCTCCTTTGCAAACAATGTGTTTACTTCTCCCGTAACTGCATCATTTATCTCATTTTGGTTGGTTGGTTCCTTATTTAGTTTTGCTATATCATTTTCAAGCGTTCTCTTTTCATTTTGGATACTGGTATCAGTAGGCGCAGCTTGCAACCTCGCCTCAACTGCGGCGAGCTGTTGCTGGAGGTCGGCCCGGCGGCGCGCTTTCATGACGCTGTCAGTCTCGACTGGCTTATTTGGATCTGGAGGAACGATTTTGGTCTCTTGGCCAGAGTCGATGCGCTTGAGCGCTTCAGCAATATTGGGCTTATCGCAGTTTGCGTACACCTCAGCTTTTGAGCGATTTGATTTGACCCATTGATCTTGGAGGAGGAGCTTTTTGTGTGCATCTGTTTCAGCGTCGACTATAGCCATATGTCTTTGATAAAAAGGATCTGCATCTGGATTTACTTCGCCATTTGGCTTGAGATAGATACCCTCTTTCTGATAGAGGTCGAGACGTCCAACAACAGCTGGATCCTTTGAAACAACCCATGCATTTACCACCTCTTGTCGTGCTCGCATCCGATCTGTGGGGCTTAGAACAGGAGTAGCGCCAGTAAGTTTGTTTGGGCCACGAGCAGCGAGTATAGCTTTTTCTCTCACTGCTACCGCATTTTGAAATTTTTTGTCTTCGTTGAGATTCATTCCAAATTCCTCTGGTCCCATATTGAGTTGGTTGCGTGCATTATTTCTGTCCGATACCATTCTGTTCAGTCGATCTCGTGGTATCACTTTTTTTGGATCAGGAGGTGACTCAGCGTCCTTTTTCTTTTTCCGATTGACGAGTTTATCGAGCCATCCGCGTTTGTCTTCTGTAGCCTTGAGCTCGGCTGCTTGCTTTTGAGCCTCTGCAGTGGTAGTATCATTTTTCATGATTACCTCAGCTGCCACCTTGTTTGGCATCTCCGGAGATATAAGGTTAGTTTCAGTCATGGGGCGGGGGGGAGTGAGGCTTGTAACGTCTGCATCTCCTTGATTTTTTGCTGGATCACCTCAATGGAGCGCTGATTGTCTTTTTCGTCCTGATGAGCGACGTACCCCTCTGCCAGGTCAGTGCATGCAGGATATCGTTCGATAAAAAAGCTAAACGCTTCATAAAAACTATCCAGGTCTCTATATCCGTCGATCATCTCGAGGAAGTCACTGGACATCTCACCGGCTCCATCCATGTCTATAGCCCCAGACTCGAGGAGGGAGGCGAGCTTCGCCGCAAATGCATTTTCGATATATGTTTTGAGTGTAGGTTCCATACAAACATCATATGAAAAAAATCACGATCTTGCAAGGAGCAAATTTAGTGTGCTCGTGCTTTCAGTGAAGCTGAGTAAATCAAGTTGAGGAGGAAAAATGCAAGTCCTCCTAGCACCTTTGCTTTGTCTTTATTATTTTTTAAAAACTCTTTGAAAAATCCCCAGTACGAGGTGTCCAAAGGGTTTAATTTTTTCTCGATCTCTTCCGTGTCAGCTACATCGATCTCTGTAGTGAGTGCAGCGATGTCGCCTCCCGGAGTGAACATCTCAGCGAGTGCGCGTCCCGTGCCAACAGTGGGATCAGTGAGTCCGCCCTGAAGGAGGCCAAAGTGTCTTCGCATCCTTTCCTGATTGTTTTTTATGAGCTCGTTCTGAATCTCCTCAGTTTCAGAGATTTTTTTAAGCTGAGCTGACAGTCGATCACGATGCTCTCCCTGAGGGAGTGCATTTATCTTGCCTATGATACTATCTCTTTCCGTCTTTAGTTGTGCGAAAGATGCTTGTATCTCGGGGAGTCTGATGAGATGGGTGAGAGTACCGAGCTGATCACCCGTGGGAATGCCATCTTTTGCGATACTCGATTTGATTTGTTCGATCCTCTGGAGACGTGCATACTCACCAGAGCTTTTAGCTACATCGAGCTTCTTTTGATCAGCATCGTAGGCTGCTTTTTCGGCTTGATATGTAGTGGTGGCAGTGTCATGGGCTGTTTTGGCAGTCTTATATGTGGTCATGTCGGACGCATATTTAGTATCCGCAGTACCTTTCTCAGTTGGAGTAAGTGCTGCATATGTCACGGCATCCAACTTCGGATCTACCGGCTCAACTTGAGTGAATTTTGCTGGTTCCACGGGCGACGCGAGATTTTTGATGCCTAGCTTGAGATACTCGGCATTGAGATATGCGTCTACCTTTGCATGGACAGCCTCGCCAGTGACGATACCTGTCTCTTTGGCTCTCTCGATGAGAAACGTCTTGTCGGTGAGGATCTCATGAGCCTTTTTCTTTGCTCCACCAGGAAGCGTCATCTCAGTATCAGGATGACCGGTATTTACCTGACGATTTGCTTCATAGAGTATTTTTTGCTCGGGAGAGAGTCTTTTGAGTACAGGGTCTGTAGCAAGATCATTTGTTGATACGCTTTGTATCAATGCTGCTTGAACGACTTTCGATTCAAGGTTTATGACTCTTGTAGTGCCTTTCCCCCCCCCAACATCATCACCTATGGTACACGTCACTCTGCCATTTGCATCGGGGGCAGTGATCTGGAGTATGCGCCAGCGACCTGCATTACTCTCAGGCACCCAAGACATTGAGGGAGGATTACTGCTACCATCCAGCGACAAGCACAAAGGATTATTCAGTGCATCACCACCTTTTTTGTCGGTGAGTGATATGCTTTTTAACTTACCTCCATTATAGGGCATTTGACAAAGTTCGATAGCATTATTTGCAGTTGCAGCACGATCCTTTGCAATTTCTTCTGGATTGCGAGGGTATGTTTTATCTGCATTCGCATTTGTAGCATTTTCTGTAGCGATTGCAGATAGCTGTCCGAGCACTATGCCTCGCAATACGCTCTCATGAGGTGGAGATGGCTGTATTTGTTTTACTTCAACGCTGATTAGTCTCAATGTCTCGGACATATAAGTAAATGTACTTGAAGTCTTGTTTGATTGCAAGTATAGTGATCGTACTATGGCAAATGTTGTACATGAAGCGGGAGCAAATGCGGTGCCGAGTGCGGGGTACGAATACAAACGTTCTGAAGCCTCTCCTCGCGCAGCTGGGGATATCACATTACACATCAAAGACGTGCGCCGTGGGATGGAGCACGAGAGAGAGGGGAGAGAGGCCATTATCCCTTCAGCAGAGTCTATACAGACCTGTGAAGACATACTTGCTGATGCGCTCAGTTTCGGTGCGCTAGCGGCAGCGAGTCCTATGCACAAAGAGTTTTTTACTGAGTTCAAGCGTATCTATCCACACACCGATATCAACAAGCATGATCAGCTGATGACTGATGTGAAGGCATTCCTCCGTGATCCAGATCATAAGGGTGAGCGCATCCTCCTGGCGATGCGCCTCGGTCAGTGGCAGCAGGCGACCCTCCAGATGGCGACCCATATCACGCTCGGATTGGCACTTCCCATGAGCAGTGATCGACTGAAAGATCGACACAATAGATATATCGTGGGAAGCGGCACTCAAGGGGTACGAGGTGTGGTGCAGCACGTGGATGTGTCCGGATTGGCAAGGCTTAGAAGACGTGGCCATTTGCTGGTGAACGCTCCCTTTACCCTCCTGACTGAACAGGCTCGGATCAAAGCGAAGTTGCTCGAGGAAGAGATGGGGCAGGAAGCGGGGAGTGAGGCTAGAAGAGTAGCAAATCGGAGGCCACACAGTGAGTGGACTGTCGATCATGATGATCATCTACAAACGATGCTGAATGGAAAGCTTTCGTACGATCTAGATCTAGACCCATCACGTATGGACGCTGCACAGCAGGCATGGATCCGCCGGAAGTTTGGCGGCAGAACGCCCCTCGATCAGGTCGATATGGCACGCGCCCGCAACGAGATCATTTATGCGGCGGATATGCGCGTAGAGCTCATACAGCTCGCCAGTAAAAATCAGAAAAATGATATTGATCCAAATATGGCCCGCATGGGTTTTACTGGCATGTCATATACGAAACACACCAACGAAAACTTTTTCAAAGGAGACAAGCAGCCTGCACCAGGTGACGATAGTCTCACACATCTGATAGAAGTGATGCGGGGAGGGACGGATAATGCGATCACACGACTCAAAGCATCGGTGGTGGATAGTATCGAAAAGATCGCCAAAAAGGACGCCAAAGATCGACTCGTGAGTCAAGTCAAAGCTCGCAAAGATGCGGTAGTCGGTGCAAATATCTCTGATGCTGAAAAAAAAAGACTAGAGGATGAGAAGGATAAGGAAATCTCCACGCTGACCACCGAATCAACGAGTTTCAAGGAGCTCCTTGAAGTAACTAAAAAGATTGATGCTGCTAATACACGTATCTCCACGATTGAATCAGGAAGACAGGCTCAGGTCATACTGCTCCTGAATCATAAGAATGAGATTGACACTGTGGAAGCGTTGATTGCCACATCTAAACAGCGGTTTGATACGATTCACCAAACTGTGAACACTTGGCAAGCGTCAGGAAATCCAGTACTTATGGCCCAAGCAACTACTAGCATGTCCACTGGTGAATATCACAGTGCTCAGACAGCGCACCAAGCAAACTTGACTAGACTTACAAATGCACAAGGACAATATCATGCACAAAAAGCAACTGCTTTCCCAGGGAAATCAGATACAGAAATCGCGAGATTACTAAAAGATTATAGTGAACTAAAAGACAAGCTAGCGGCTGATATCCAAGATCGTGATTCGAAAATAGCATCACTTAGACCACTTGTTGCATCTCGTAGTTTGACTGCTTGGCACGCTACTAATCCCCCAGACATTGCGATTCTAGAGACCAATCTGCGAGAGTACGAGGCGCGAGTGAAGAAGCAGCAAAATGAAAAAGACTCCATCGGCAAGCCAGATAGGTGGGCAGAGGAGCAGAAGAAGACCTATGAGGTGTTTGATTCACTATTCTTGGCTGAAAAGGACGGTAAAACAGGGAAGGAGTTGATGATGCAGCGTATACTCGACCTCGATCGTGGTTTGATACCTCCTGCAGTGGAGGAGACGAGTCCTGGAGTGTATGAGGTAAAGTTGGTTGCTGATGGTCAGTATACCGATGTCAAGTATCCCACGTATTATCTGCGCATACTCCAAGTGATGTATGGCGATGATATCCTTTTGGCTTCTCAGCGGGACAAGTTTGCCCAAGCAGTCTCGCTTATGCCTCTCGCGGATATGCACCGCAGATTAGTACAGATTGGTGGCATTGGCGCAAATACCCTTGATGCACAAAGCTACCTTGCAATCGCGTCAAGTCCTTCGAGTTATAACAAAGCCATGTGTGATGCTATCAATGGGCCACTTTTGCGAAGGCTCATCAAAAGCTATGAGGATGATGCGATAGTCGGTCACATCGGTGTATATGTGCCTACATACAAAGCTGAGTACAAAGCCATCACTGATCAGACGCCTACACTGCCTCTGCCTGGAGCATTTACTCCCGCAGTGATCGCCGATATGGAGATGCGGTACTACAACTATCACGATGTGGCAGATCTCGGCATACAGATCATGAATGACCCACATCCAACTAGGGGAGGTATTCTCCCAACTTCATTCACACCTGGTTCACCGACCGAAATGGCAGATCTTCACGCGTTGGCTCGTGCGATAGATGCAAAGCGCAAGATGCGTACCTAACACATTTCTCAAACACCCATGAAACCACTTATCAAAACCCCCACCACGCTCGATATCCTCAAGTGTATCCCACTCACTGATGAGCTCCGTACAGACATCGTAACGAGATATGAGACGATGGATCCGGGAGAGCGCTATGACGTATCGCAAACCATCTGGGACGCACTTTGGGAGTATCATCGCATCCTCGCAGATGAGTACTTTGAGGTGTTGCTCGAGCGTGCGGGGCGTGGAGAGGAGCAGCTCACTACAGATCTCTATGACCGAGCTAAAAAAAAGGTATGGGATCACCTCGAAATCGTCTGGAGCGGACACAAGACAGACGAGCAGGAGCTAGATGAGATACGCAATCAGCTACAGCAGCGATTACAGAAGGAACCCGCTACACTCTGATGTCCACCTGCTCTACTCACCAAGCGGTCGAATGTCAAATATTTTTATATCCTCAGCATCGCGATATCATCCTTGCTGTTCAGGAAGGCCTCTGGAAGCATTTAATTCGGCACTTCGCAATGGTTGACCATCTCCTCCTGCATCACCTTGATTCACATCGTTAGGCGAGCTTCTCGTATGTGTACTCAATTCGTCATCAGCAGGACCAGTCACCTCCTCTTTTTCAGACCCAGCTTCTCCCACTTCTCGTTTTGCATTGATTTTGCTCTCAGCGAAATACTTTTCTACCTTCTCGCGAGTTGGGTGTGAAACGAGCGCGAGAGTGTAGAGGTGTTTGCAAACATCGAGGTGGCGGAGTATTTTTTTACTCTCATCAGCGTCTTTGCCTTTGTGCATACGAGTGGTTGCACCAAAAGCATACTCAAAGATATCGTCCATAAGCAGTTTATGATTCTCTTCCGCATCTGTGGACTTTGCCTTTGTTTTTGCAAATGTTACAAGACCACGACCAAGGAGCGCAAGTCTTACAGTATTTTGACTTTTGATATACGCGGGACGAGTATCTTTATCGAGTGAGTTTTTAAGTTTTTTCTGATCTACCTCCATTTGCTCAAGCTGTTTTGAGAAGTGCGTGAGTGTATATGTGCGTTGGTTACGGGTGAATGCTGGTGATTCGCCACCCTCGCCGTCCATTGACTGAAATACATCTTTGATGATATGTTCTATCCCGTATGCGATCACCCGCTGCTCCATGTGTAGATCATCTATAGTGGCGATGTCTTTGTGTTCTAGTTTGAGCTTTTCAACATCAATCTCTTCATCATGTTCATGTTTGTTCTCCTTCTCATCTTTTTTTTCTTCGTTTTTCCCTTTTCCTTTATCATCATTTTTTGATGGGCTTTTAGTTTGATTTCTTTCACGGAGCTCTTTATCAGCAATACTCTCTACAGATCCTTTGAGATCTGCATTTAGCTTGCGAACTTCATGAGTATTAACAACTACTTCTGCAGGTGATGCCATAGTGAGTACATGAATTGAAAACGTATATAGTATACACCTGCATCAGGTGAGTAGGGAGACATGAAGTGGTAACTATTCAGTTCTTTCCCACACTCTTGCACAGCTCACCTCTCTCCATGTATA
>CAZUKL010000018.1:0-4447 GCA_964620925.1 uncultured Gammaproteobacteria bacterium
TAATATATTGTACGAGTATATGTTCTCATTTTGAGATCTCTCCACCCTCGCGACCCAATGGGTCTTGAGGAGTCGAGATGACACATGAGGGAAAGACCTGATCAGATAATACACCACACTTTTTTCACCATGCCAGCAGTATTTACCCTCGATTCCAAATTCGTCCCCACAGGTGATCAGCCACAAGCCATCGATGGCCTCGTGAGTGGCGTGGAGCTGGGGATGAAAAACCAAGTCCTTCTGGGTGTCACCGGCTCTGGTAAAACATTTACGATGGCGAATGTGATCAAGCGGTTGGGTATGCCAGCGCTCATCATCTCCCATAACAAAACACTTGCAGGACAGCTCTATCAAGAGTTTCGCGATTTTTTCCCACAAAATGCAGTGAGTTATTTCGTATCGTACTACGACTACTACCAACCTGAGGCATATCTGCCTGGCAGCGACACGTATATCGAAAAAGAAGCTCAGATCAATGATACGATCGACAAATTGCGCTTGCAATCCACTGCAAATATTTTGACACGCAACGATGCGGTCGTAGTCGCCTCGGTGAGCTGTATCTACAATATCGGTGACCCCAACTCATGGGGCAATATGATGCTTTCGATTAAATCAGGTGACCCTGCCAACTGGCCTGAGCTTTCACTACGACTTGTTGATTTGCTCTATGATCGGAGTGAGTTTGAGTTCAAGCGGGGAACTTTTCGTATCAGAGGAACGTATCTCGATATCTATCCTGCATATGAGGACTTTGCGTTCCGGGTGAATAGTAGCGGAGGAGTCATCACCGATATCATGACGTTTGACCCAATGACTGGTAAGTCGATCTCAGTTCCGGCTCTCAAAACTGTTGACTGTCGACTGTCAACTATTCTCCTCTATCCAGCAAAACACAACCTTACGACACGTCCCCAGTTTGCGGCTGCAGAGGCACAGATCCGAGCTGATCTCGCGCGCGAGGCAGCGGCGCTTCTGGCACAGGGCAAGGAGTTTGAAGCGCGCCGCCTTACTCAAAAGGTAAACTATGATCTGGAGATCATCAAAGAGGTGGGGTATGTAAACGGCATCGAGAACTACAGCCGCTACTTTGACGGGAGAAAGCCTGGGGACACGCCCTTTGGTTTGCTTGACTATTTCCAAAAAGCATATGGCGATGACTTTCTCGTGTTCATAGACGAGAGCCATATGTCGGTGCCACAGATACGAGGTATGTTTAACGGTGACTTCGCTCGTAAAAAGACCTTGATCGACTATGGCTTTAGACTTCAGTCAGCATACGACAACAGGCCTATGAGGTTTGAAGAGTTTTATGCAAAGTGTCGACATGTGGTGTATGTCTCAGCGACGCCAAATGCATGGGAGGTGGAGATGGCGAAGGAAGAAGCAAAAGGAAAGCTCCAAGCTCCAAGTTCCAAGCTCCAAGTTCCAAGTAAGTTCCAAGCTCCAAATGGTGAAGTACAAAACTCCAGGCAATTATCAATTATCAATTCTCAACTACCAATTTATTCTGGTATCGTGGAGCAATTGGTACGACCCACTGGCATTGTGGATCCGCAGATCACGATCCGTCCCGCCGTTGGCGAGATCCCTGACGTAATCACGGAAATTGTAAAAAGAGCGGCGATCGGCGAGCGCACCCTCGTCACCACGTTGACCAAAAAGACAGCAGAAGACCTCCATGAGTATGTGAAGGAGCGGGGCGTGCGTTCTGCATACCTGCACTCGGACATTCTGACGCTGGAGCGCTCTGACATCCTCGATGATTTGCGGAATAACAAGTTTGATGTACTGATCGGCGTAAACTTGCTTCGTGAGGGACTTGATTTGCCTGAGGTGACTCTGGTCGCTATTTTGGATGCTGATAAGGAAGGGTTCTTGCGCTCGCGCACTTCACTCATTCAAACAATGGGTCGTGCGGCGCGCAATATCAAAGGCGAGGTGATCATGTATGCTGATAAAACCACAGACAGCATGAAAGCGGCGATCGATGAGATCGATCGCCGCCGTGCCTATCAGGTTGCCTACAACCTCAAGCATAGTATAGATCCGGCCAACATCCAAAAGGCAGTACGCGTGAAGATAGTGGAGGCAGAGACTGACAGTGACAAGATGGCGCAGGAGTCACTGGAGGCAAAGTCATTCCACTACGACTATCTCAAGGAGATCGACGAGGAAGCCATGACGCCGTACGACAGGCAAAAGCTCATCAAAAAGCTCGAAAAAGAGATGAAGCGTCGTGTCGAAGAGATGGACTTTGAGGCCGCTATCGCCCTGCGTGACAAGATCAAGGAGCTCAAATAACTACCTATCGTACTGCCCTACACCAAATACTTCCGTGTCGCGAGTTTGGTAGATATACCACTGATAAGCAGCATGAGCACGAGTGTTGCTCCGCAGATGATTCCAATGGTCACGTAGTGGTATGGCCACACAATCAACGACTGATTGTAGATAGCATATGAGAGTCTGCTTATACCTTGGAGATAGGTAGTGAGACTCGGTTGGAGATAAAACAGTCCTGATACAAAGAGACCCGAGCCGATACAGCTGGAGATGAAAGTGAGGATATAACTCTCGATATAAAATGGACGGGTGATATATCCGCTTGTGGCGCCCAACAGTTCGTAAATTTCAATCTCCTCTTTGCGCATCGCAATCTTAAAATTGGTCATCGTAGTCAAGGTTACGATAGTCATGAGCGCAAGATATGCGACAAAAGCGATGATAGACCATCTGATGGCACTAGTGATCGAAAGGAGCTTTGTGACGGTATTCTTCTGATACTGGACCTCATCTACATCGGGTTGCTTTTGTAAATAGGAGGCTATGTTTTCGAGGTAGCTTGCATTCTTTGCTTTGATCTCTAACGAAGGGGGAAATATATCGGGCGAAGTATCATCGATGAGAGGCTGACTACCATTTGCCTGCTGTTTGTAGAGTGCATATGCAGCCATTTTATCTACATAGGCGATGTCTGCAATCTGTGTACTCCCGACGAGGTACTCACGCACTTTGAAGATCGACGCCTCCGCAGTAAGTGGCTTAAAGTAAACGATGATTTTTGGCTCTGACTCAACAGAGTTGAGCAATGCTAGAATAAATATGGTTCCCGAAGCCACCGCAAGCACCAGAAAGGATACAAAAACCTGTATGAGCAACATGCTGAGAGATTGGTACGGGGCGCGTCTGATGTTGATAAGTGATTCGTGCATATGAGTTAGAATGAATCCGATTTTATTTTTCCATGCTCGAGCCTGATGATGCGCTTTTTGAGACTACTGACCACGTCATTGTTGTGAGTGGCGATGATGATAGTGCGCTGACCTGCGAGACTGGTGAATATCTTCATGATCTCCCAGGTAGTTTTTGGATCGAGATTGCCAGTTGGCTCATCAGCGAGGATGATCTGTCTCCCCCCTGCAAGCGCACGAGCAATCGCTACGCGCTGACGCTCACCCGCTGACAATTGAACAGGAAATTCGTACAATCTGTCCTGGAGTCCCACACTTTTAAGCACTGACATTACCTCTGGTTTGTAGAGATTTGGAGAGATATTTTTCACAGTCAATGCGACGAGAACGTTTTCAAAAATATTCTTGTGAGGAAGTATCTTAAAATCCTGAAAGACGAAACCGATATCCTGGCGCAGAAGCGCAAGCTTTTTACCCTTTATCCTCCCGACTTTGGTGCCTGATCTACCCACCTCAATGGTCCCTGTCTTTGGTTTGTGCAGTCCCATGATGGAGTTGAGTATGGTGCTTTTGCCGGCACCTGATTGGCCAACCAGAAACAGAAAATCATTTTGTGCCACTTCAAAGGACACATTGTTGAGTGCGATGACCCCGTTGCCAAATGCGATAGTGACATCTCGAAAACTCACCATAATTATTACTTAACTTCCTCTATGGATCCTACGTCCATGAGCCAGCCTGCTTTTTGACCTTTGTTTGTGGCGCCCCATACCTTCACTTTCTTGCCTATATATGGAGTCATATCGATAGAGCTTGAGGTAAGATAGGCAGTTTGATCTTTTGCGCCCCGCTCGAGGTGGTGACTCCCTTCGCCCTCAATCCCTCCCTCTCGAAGCACTCCTGTTGCAGTATCTTTAAAGGTTTTCTTATCCTCGGCTGCTGAGGAAGGAGCGTCATTGACCACTTTGGCCAGTCCTGAAGCCGAACTTTTTGGGGCCATCTTACGCAGTGATACTCCAATTGCACCTCCTGCAATCAGTGATACGAGGAGTACGACCACAGTTGTTACTTTGGAAATTGGTCTTTTGAGTGGGACTGATTCCACTACTGATCCGATGGGTTGGATTGGTGCTTGAGGGACTTGTTCCATATGGGTACAGGATAGCAAATTATCTGTCTAGATGGAAGCGACATTAGAGTAACTATTCAGTTCTTTCCCACACTCTTGCACAGCTCACCTCTCTCCATGTATA
>CAZUKL010000019.1:0-2581 GCA_964620925.1 uncultured Gammaproteobacteria bacterium
ACTAATTCACTGTACCGATTTCTGTTACAAATTGTGAAAGTGCTGGTCTAGAGCCATGGAGTTTATAGCCATCCAGGAGACTTTCACCTCAAAATTAGTACGTGGAGTCAATCGTAAATTAGGTAAAGAAACACCTGTCGTTGCGCATCGCCCTGAATACGAGATATATACAGCAAAAAATAGGCAACCAGCTAAAGTTGCATATAATGAATATGCTTCAACTCAAGCAGGTTTTAGATCAATGCGTGTGAGATTTGAGTTTGTGCAGAGTAATGGTAAATAGCAACCGTTTGCCAAACATGTACTAAATCAACCCTATTGCGGCCTTGCTTCCGCCTCATTTTCCTGCTATCCTGACTGGGTATGTCTCAGTCTGATCTCCATCACTTTTTCTCCCCCAAATCAGTCGCGATCGTGGGAGTATCGAGTGATTTTCACAAAGTAGGCCATCTCGTCGCAAAAAACATGCTCCTCCAAGGCTACATACACGACTTGTACTTTATCAACCCCAAAGGAGGACGCATCCTCGGCCGCGAATCGCTCACCTCACTTTCCAAACTCGACACCCCTGTCGATCTCGCCGTGTTTTGTACCCCTGCTGATGTGACTCTCGATGAGCTGGATCGATCCTCTGATTATTTTAGTCATGCCGTCATCCTCGCAGCTGGATTCAAGGAGGAGCACGGGGCGGAGCAGCAGAAGCGCGAGGATCGGCTGCGCGCGATCCTCGCGCGCAAACGCATCCGCGTCCTCGGTCCCAACTGTGCCGGGTTTGTAAATACGATCGTAGGACTCAACTCTACCTTTTTAGTGGGTCCCACCAGTGAGGGTAACGTGGGGTTTATCTCGCAGTCCGGTGCACTCGGGAGCATCCTCATCGATACCTTTGCTGCAGATGAGCAGCTTGGGTTTTCATATTTTTTCAGCCTGGGAAACAAATCAGACATCGACGAGTCAGACACGCTCGAGTATCTCGCTCAAGACAAACATACCGCAGTTATCGGGCTCTATCTCGAAGATGTGCACGATGGCCCGCGCTTTATGAAGGCGCTCTCTGATGCGACGAGACACAAGCCAGTTATCATCATCAAGGCTGGCGCGAGTCAGCAGGGCGCACAGGCTGCATCATCACATACCGGCAGCTTGGCGGGGGACGACGCGATATTTGATTCTGTGGTGCATCAGTGCGGTGCCATCAGAGCGCGCTCAATCAATGAGTTTGTACACCTCGTGAAAATGGCGAGCTATCGGGTAGTACCCAAGGGCTCTGAGATGCGAGTGATCACGAACGCAGGCGGGTGTGGAGTCCTCGCCGCAGATGCGATCGAAAAAGCTGGCCTTCATCTCGCACATCTCTATGTACATGATGGGGTATCCACTGGCGTCGCAATCCCAAACCCACTCGACGTGAGAGGGGACGCTGATGCTGCAAAGTTTGCCTCTGCAGCTGTACTCGATCCTCAGATACCTATCGATGGGGCGATAGTGATCGTCACTCCTCAGGCAAATACTCAACTCGAAGAGACAGCAAAACTACTCGTGGGACTCTCCTCCACACTCCCCTACCCGATATATCCCGTATTTCTCGGTTCCTCGTCTATGGATACAGTCCGAAAAATATGTGAGTCAAACCGAGTACCTTTTTTTAATGATCTTGATGAACTGATACGTTGCATAGGTTTGTATGCCGAACAGTTGCGACGACCAACACCTCACCACATGGATCATCACCCTCACCTCGTTCATAGTCATACTGCCGCAGTCCGCACGCTCCCACTCACTGAGTCATATGCTTCTCTTCAGAAAGCTGGTCTTCCTATGCTTCCCATCAAGCGAGTTCATACCCATGAGGATCTGCATCGTGAACTCACTGGTGTTTCGTACCCGATAGTGATGAAGGTTTCCTCGACCTCTATATCTCATAAAAGTGATGTGGGGGGAGTGCGGGTAGGCATCATGTCTAGCGCTGAGGCCGAGCGCGTGTATGTGCAGATGAGCCAGCTCGCAGGCTTTGAACATGTCATCATCCAAGAGCAGATATCTGGCTATGAGCTCATCATCGGTGCAAAGCGGGATCCCCTCGTGGGACCGGTGATCGTGTTGGGGATCGGTGGGGTAATGACCAACTTGATACAAGAGTCAGTGAGATTGCTTTGTCCGCTCCATCAGGATTATGTGCAGTACGTCATCAATCAGTCAAAGCTAGGCTCACTCCTAGCGGGATATCGAGGGTATGAACCTGTCAACATGGTACAGCTCTACGATCTCCTTTCAAAAGTCGCACATCTGATGATTGCGTCGGATCGGATCCAAGAAATCGATCTGAACCCAGTCATGCTCCAAAAAAGTGGACAGCTCATCGCAGTGGATGCGAGGATAGTGACAAGTAATTGATAACTGACAGTTGATAGTTGAAAACTTGGAATAGGAAACAAAGAAATAGGAAATAGAGAAATAAGTAACAGAGAAATAGGAAACTGGAAATAGAGAAATATGGATTAGGGGTGGAGAAGTATCTTCTGGATGATACCATCCCCAACAAATCCTACCCATATTATGGTAGTCTGAAAGGATATGACTA